>NZ_VLKF01000001.1:300788-601576 GCF_007994135.1 Modestobacter roseus | reverse complement strand
GTCGATCCGCCGGTAGCCGTCGACAACTTCTCCCTGGTGGATGTCGAACATCCCGGAGTCGTCAACCTTGTCGTACCGCCACCGCGGGAAGAACTGGCCAGAATCCAACAGGTGCAGGTCGGGCAACTCCCCGGCGGCCATCGTGCAGAATTCGTAATGCGACGACGGGCCGGTCAGCGAAAACCCGGCGTTGCTGAGTCCTGACTGCGGAAATAGCGCGTCGAGGCGGTACTGCATCGCATTAACGGCGCGCTGATAATATACCCACTGGCGAGTGAAGGGGCGGTACTGAGACCGCCGGATTGCAGCCTCCGGCGCCAGATCAATCCGGCGCCCTCTTTTCAAGTCCTGCTCGAGATTGCGGTTCCAGCTAATCAATGTCGCATCTCGGAGTGGAGTCCGAGCTGGGTCCATCTCTCGGAGAGCAACTTCCCGATTGAACGTTTCGGCGAGCCTTCCGATGTTGTCGGCCAGGCGGCGACGCGAACTGTTGTACGCCCACACGTCACGCCCCGTCGCAAGTCCCAGCGATGTTAACCCGAAGATGGCGCCCGTCCCGCCCTTGGCGGCAAGCGGGAAGAAGGTGTGGAAGTCGTCGCGGCGCTGGGAGAGCCAGTCGCCGTGTTCGTTAGGCGTTATCGCGACTGGCGCGAGACCACCGAGGCTGCCCGCCGAAACTATTTCCGCCACCTTCTCGGAGGCAGTGGTGAAGTCGCCGACCTGCGAGTAGTAGATCGTTGCTGGCCCCGTTGAATCCGGTTGCTTGACCAGCACGATGATGGCAATGGTGGCAATAGAGCCACCGGACCCCTTGGCGAACGCCTCCCAAATAGGTCGCCCCTCGGCGCCGCCCTGCCGACGGTTGCCCCGCAGGTTGAAGACATGGATGGTTGAAAATTCCTCGGCCAAGGTCTGTCGCATGCCGTCTGCGGCGTTGGAGTCTAGAAAGCCGCCGTTGGTGACGAAGGCGACGATGCCACGGTCCTGGATGCGTAGAGTCGCCCATCGGATAGCCCGAATATATGAGTCGTAGAGCGTCCGCTTTGACGTGGCAGTCGATCGGGCGACGTAGGTGCGCTCGATCTCGCCGTCGAGGGTCGGGTACTTCTCATTCTGGTTGGCGTCGTTGCCCGATTCCTGCCCGACCGAGTACGGCGGGTTGCCGACGATCACCTGGATCGGCAGCTGCTTTTGCCGTTCCAGGCGATCGTTGTTCTCTGGCATGACGTCGATGTCCTGCTGGTCGCCGTCCTCCCACGACTGGAAGCTGTCGGTCAGCACGAGACCGGGGAACGGCTGCGGCGCCCCCTCCAGTTCCTCGTACGTCGTCTCGATGTTCGCCGCCGCGATGTAGTAGGCCAGCAGCAGGATCTCGTTGGCGTGCAGCTCGTTTGCGTACTTGCGGGCCAGATCGTGCGGCTCGATCAGCCCGCTCTGCAACAGCCGCACCAGGAACGTGCCAGTACCTGTGAACGGGTCGAGGACGTGCACGCCCTCGTCGGTGAGCCCCTGGCCGAACTCGGCCCGCATCACCTCGTCGGCCGAGCGCAGGATGAAGTCGACGATCTCCACCGGCGTGTAGACGATGCCGAGTTTGGCCACTGTCTTCGGGAATGCGGTGGCGAAGAACTTGTCGTAGAGCTCAACGAGCACCCGCTGCTTGCCGGCGGCGTTGTCCACCCCGGCGACCCGCTTGCGCACGGTGTCGTAGAAGCCCTCGAGGGTCTCGTTCTCGCTCTCCAATGCGTGCTCGTCGAGCACCGCGAGCATGTTCTCCATGACTCGGGCGACCGGGTTGCCGGCCAGGAAGCTGGAGTGCGCGAACAGCGCCTCGAACACCGGCCGGGTAATGAGGTGCTGGGCCAGCATGTCGATCGCGGCGTCGTCGGTGATCGAATCGTTCAGGTTGCCGCGCAGCCCCGCGACGAAGTGCTCGAACTCGGTCGCTGCCGCCCCGGGCGTGGCGAGCAGGCCCTTGATGCGCGTGACGTGCGCGGCGGCGATGTCGGCGATGTCCTTCGCCCAGGACTCCCAGTAGCGTCGCTCGCCGACCTTGTCGACGATCCGCGCGTACATCGCGTCCCGGAACTGGTCGGCCGGGAACTCCATGAGCAACTGCTCGGTGCCCTTCTTCGCCGGCTGATCGGGATCCGGCACGGAGACGCCGTCGCCGTCGGTGGGACCGGTGATCGAGACGATCTCGATCTTGTCGGGTTTGTGCTTGTTCAGCTCGATCTGGTTGACCAGCGCGGAGAACCGGTCGTCGTGGCTGCGCAGCGCCTGCAGCACCTGCCAGACCACCTTGTAGCGCTCGTTGTCCCGCAGCGCCTCCTCCGGCGCGACACCGGTGGGCACCACCACCGGCAGCACGATGTACCCCAGTTCCTTGCCCGGCGACTTGCGCATCACCCGCCCGACCGACTGGACGACGTCGACCTGCGAGCCGCGCGGGGTGAGGAAGAGAACCGCGTCCAGCGACGGCACGTCCACGCCTTCGGAAAGACAGCGGGCGTTGGTGAGCACGCGGCACACGCCGTCGGGTGCGGGCTCCCGGAGCCACGCCAGATGAGCGTTGCGCTCGTGCACGCCCATCGTGCCGTCGACATGCGCGGCCTGGACGCGCAGCCGGGGGCGGCCCTCGGGTGCGTCGATCAGCGCCCGGTCGGCGAGGTCGGGGAACGCGGCAGCTGCGGCCTTGGACGCCTTGATGTGCTGGGCGAAGGCGACCGCTGTCCGCATCGGCGCCGTAACGGCCGCCGGCACATCCCCATCGGCCGACGTCGGGCCGAAGTTTTTGGCCAGGCCGTTCCAGCAGCCGATCAGCTTCGCCGCCTGATCGAGCTGGATCTCGCCGGAGTGCGCCATGGCCTGCTGGAAGTTCTCCGCGACGTACTTCTCGTCGACCGCCAGCACCAGCACCTTGTAGTCGGTGAGCAGATCGGCCTCCACCGCCTGCCCGAAGCCGAGCCGGTGCAGCTCCGGCCCGAATACCGCCTCGTTCCCCATGTCGGCCAGCACCGCGTCGGCGTCGGTGGCCTTGCGCTTGACCTCCTCGCCGAACACCCGGGGAGTTGCGGTCATGTACAGCCGCTTGGTCGCCTTCAGCGCATCGGCGTCGTGCACCCGGACGAAGGCCGACTCGTCGGACTCGGCGAGGGTGACCCCGGTGGTTCGATGCGCCTCGTCGCAGATCACGAGGTCGAAGTTGGGTAGGCCGAGCTCCTGGGCGCGGGTCACCACGTCGATGGACTGGTAGGTGGAGAACACCACCCGCATCCGCCCGTCAGCCGTGCCGGCCTGGAAACGGGTCAGCAGCGTCTGCGGGTCGGTGGAGGCGGGTTCTGTCAGGTCGATCGGCAGCTGGTCCGCGTCGTCGGACACCGCCCGCCGGCCCACCTTGACGTCGGAGCAGACGGCCAGCGCCCGGATGTCGACCTCGGCGTTGGCCATCCACTCCCGCAGGCTCTGCGACAGCAACTGGATGCTCGGGACGAGGAACAACACGTTACGACCCGCACCGGCGAGCTCCTCGGCGATCCGCAGGCTGGTGAAGGTCTTTCCGGTGCCGCAGGCCATCACCAGCTGGCCACGGTCGTGTTCGATGAGCCCGGCACGTACGTCGTCCAGCGCCTTCTGCTGGTGTGGGCGCAGCGCCTTCTTGCCCGTCGGGACGACGATTTCCGGCGTCGTCCAGGAGAACTGGTCCCAGTCGATGGCGGCGTCGGCGAGGTAGCCGATGTCGACGCGCTGAGCCACTCCCCCCGCCAGCGTCTCCTCGGCGTTGGACGACCAGCCCGCTGCCGTGTCGAACACGATCCGCTTGGTGAACTGGGCGGAGGCGGAGGCGGAGACGAACGAGTCGATGTCGGCCTTGGCGACCGTGCGACCCGGTGCGTAGAACTTGCACTGGATGGCGGTGAGCCCGCCGTCGTCGGCGTTCGCCGCGACCAGGTCGATGCCGGTGTCCGGCCGGCCGGCGCGCTCGGGCCAGTCCGACCACAGCCAGACGTCGGAGAACCGCGACTTCCACTCGGGGTCGGAGGTCAGGTAGGCCCTGATCAGTCGCTCGAACTTGCTGCCCTTGTCCCGCTCGTCCAGCGCTTCGCTGCGAAGTCGGTCCAGGACAGTGTGGATGGTCCCCGTCACGCTTCGCATCTTGCCCGACAGCGCGTCGGGACAGGGTTGCCCCGCCCGGACGAGTCTCCCCCTCGCAGGGCTCAAGATCGACTGACCCGCGTCCATCGATGTTGACCTACGGTTGACAACCACCTCGTCCAACCCGTCATCTGAGGCGCTGCAACACGTGGTGCTGGGCTACTTGACGTGTCTACCGCGATCGGCGGGCGCTCGAAAGCGGCCTACGGCCGCGACTTGATCAGAGGGGCTGCCGGCTCGAACTCCCGACCCCGACACTGCCAGGCCGTCATGATCGCGTTCGTGGTCGTCGGCCGGCGTCCAAAACGGCCCTCTGAACAGCAGGTTTGGCGCCTCTCAACACAGCGGCGAATAAGGGCGAACAGCTACGGATTCAGCGCAACTGCAACCAGAACTGCAACCACCGCTGGCTGAAGAGGTGGCTGGCGGGTGGACGACCCGGGCCCGCGTGGAGTCGTGGGTGGGCGGCTCAGCCCGGTGATCAGGCGGTCGGTCCGCAGCCGGGTTGATGTTGACGCAAGGGAGGACCACCTCGGGCTGTCCTCCCCGCCGGCTTCGGCGAGGTCGTCGTGGGCGAGGTCGCGAGTGGCACGCAGCTCGAGCATTCCCTGTTACCGGGCACGTTACCGGTGGCCGCTACCGCCATCGGGTTGTGGACGTCGTCGCCCAACGGCCCCGTTCTGCGTTGACGTCCCAGGAAAGCCGCCAGCCTGTCAAGCGCACTGAACCGAGAGCCGGGCGCAGCGTCGGAAGCTAGTACGCCGGGGCGAGCCATTGACAGGTCAAAGTGACGGTCAGGACACGTCTAGCCAAGAGGTCGGCTGGGTGAGAAGTCCGCGGCTTGGCGGCGAGATCGGCCTTGCCCCTCGGCCGAACAGGAGGACCTCTTCGACCGGCACCACACCGCGACGGCGACCGTCACTGCGTTAGTTCCGAGCCTCCACTGAACCCGGGGCGGGACAGGGAGCGGGCCTCCCGGTTGAGGGCTACGGTGCACACGGCGCGGGGGGAGCACATCGACAGGGACCATGTCGACGAGATGCTGGCGTTCCTGCGTGACCGCGACGTCGTCGGGCCCGTCCGTCACGACGAGGAGTTGGTCCGGCGGCTCTGCTGGCCTGGGCGCGGCCCCGATCTCTGACCGCGGGGCGCGGTGCGTGCGGTGGGGCCTGGCAGGCTCGGGTCATGAGCGTAAGGACGCTGCTGGGTTACTCCCACGCCTTCCTCGTCGCCGCGGACGGGCACGCCTCCGCGGCGCGGGGCAGGGACGTCGACGGGGAGGTCGACGGGATGATGTGCGTGATCGCGCTGCAGAACGCCGTCGTCGGCGCGACCCGACTCCTCGGGCGGGACCACCCGGCCGTCGCGGAGTGCCTGCGCAGGGCGCCGGACCTCAAGAACGTCCGCGACATGGTGACCCACTTCGACGAGTACGCCACGGGCACCGGCAGGCTGCAGCGGTCCACCGACGGCTCCGACGGCCCGTTCGGCTGGACGCCGATCTGGAGCTCCCCGGAGACGCTCCTTCTCCTGACGCGCCGCAAGGGCGAGAGCGACGCGACGCACTACGAGGTCGCGGTCCACGACGCGCTGCGAGCCGTCGCCGCGCTCGTCTTCGCCGCAGCGGAGTCGCAAGGCGTCGAGCCGGGCCCGCTCCTGCGACGGCTCGCCGCGCCGGCGCCGGCCGCCGGCGCCTAGACCTTCCGTCGCTGCTCCGGCGGCGTCGTCGACGGTTAGGGACGCATGTGCCGCAGGGCCGCCGCGAGCCCGCCGACGGGCATCCGCGTGTGCCCGTTCTGCAGCGACTGCCCTGTCAGCCCGAGCCGCTGCAGCGGGACGCCGTCGGCCGCGGGCACCTGGAGCACGGGCTCGACCGGCGTGATCCACGGCCAGCGGTCGGCCTCGTCCTGCGGCGTGCCCTGCGCGACGGCGAACGACGGGTCAAGCCGGGTCGGTGCCACGACGCGGATGACAGCGTTGCAGACCCGGGCGTACGACGCGTAGACCAGGAGCAAATCGCCGACGGCGAACGAAGGACGGCGGACCGCAGGGCTTGCGATCCAGTCGCCCGGCGACCAGGGCCGGTCCGCCTCGGCGGCGTCCGCGTACAGCGCCTTGATCCAGACCTGCTTCGCCGCGAGCCCCTCCGCGAGGACCGCCTCGACGTCGTCCGCGGACTCGCCGCCCGGCAGCCGCGGCGCGGGCACCCGAAGGCCCTTCGCCTGCTTCTCGCACTCGTCGAGCATCGACGACGTGATCGGCCTCGCCGCCGCGCGCCACCCCAAGAGGACCCCGTCGGCGACTGCGGCCTGCGCGGCGTCGAGGGCGACCCCGAGCTCCAGGTTCGGCTTGGTCGGCTCCCCGAGCCCGGACGCTGTCAGATTCCCCGACCCGAGCAGACCCGACACCCCGTCCGCGAGGAACACCTTCGCGTGGAGCCGGTCGGCGTGGAGCAGCCGCACGCCCGCGTCGCGGAGCGCCCGCAGCCCCGGCACGGACAGGAAGCCGCCCGCGGCCGACACCGCGTCCAGCCTCGTCAGCAACGTCCACTCCGCCGGGCTGGCCGCCGCCGCCGCGGCCAGCCACAGCGCCGTCCCGCCGCTCAGGAACGGGCTGCACAGGTCGACCCGCGCCGCCGCCCCAGCGACGAGCAACTCCAGCCCGGCGCGCATCTCCGGCAGGACGTCCCCAGGCGCGGCCATCAGCGCAGTCTGCCGCCGTCCCGGGCCCGCCCGCAGCGGATCGTGCACGCCGCCCTGAAACTGCCACCTCGCCCGGCGAACCGCCCTTCGCAGGGCCTCTCGCGCCTCCGCCAGCTGCCTGCGGGGAGCCCACGTCCCCTTCGAGGACGCTGTCCTGCTCCCCCCACCAGCTCACCCAGCACCCGATCATCAGCCTGGGACCGAACGAGCACCGCCACCAGCTACTCGGCCCGCGGAACCAGCGGCAGTCCCGCGCGCTCACCTCGCGGCGGACTCCACTTCGTGCACCGCACCCAGCTGGTTGAGGCGTTCCAACAGCGCGGCCAGCGCGGCCACGTCCTCGACTTCCCAGCCGCTCAGGTCTGCCTCCCAACGCGCCCGCCGCGCGGCCCGGATCCGGCTCAGCCGACGGTGCCCCTCCGCGGACGTCGAGAGGACCTGAGCCCGTCCGTCCTCCTGGTCCACTGTCCGTTCGACGAGCCCGAGCTCGACCAAGGAGGCCACCTGCCGGCTCACTGCACTCTTATCCATGCCGAGCCGGACGACGAGGTCAGCGGCCCGCAATGGCCCCGCGTCGTCCAGTAGCAGCAACAAGGCGTAGACGGCACCGTCCAGGCCGCCGTGCACCTGCCCGCCCAACCGACCCTGCACCGTTCGCGAGCGACGCAGGAGGAGCGTCACCTCCCGCTCCAGGGCGGCGAAGGCAGCCAGCTCCGGGTCCGTGACGCAGCCAGGAACCCCGTCCACGTCCGTCCGGACGGACCGACGGGAGCTGTTGGGACGATCATCTGCCTCGAAGCCACGGTCAGGTGCAGCGGTCACGCGATCTCCTGTCGTTGCGCCAGGACCGGCGCACCCGGTAGGTGCACGGCTCCCGGCGGGTCTCACCGGCGGATCAGCCGCCGGAGCGGGCCATGTGCCGGGCGGCGCGCATGCCGAACACCACAGCCGGCCCGATGGTCGAGCCTGGCCCGGGGTAGGTACGGCCCATCACGGAGGCGGAGTTGTTGCCCGCCGAGTACAGGCCGTCGATGACCGAGCCGTCCTCGCGCAGCGCCCGACCGTCGCCGTCGGTGACCACCCCGCCCTTGGTGCCCAGATCGCCGATCACCACCTTGAACGCGGTGAAGGGCGCCTTCTCCAGCGGGCCGAGACACGGGTTGGGCCGGACGGTCGGGTCGCCGTAGTAGCGGTCGTAGGCGGAGTCGCCCCGGCCGAAGTCGCCGTCCTTGCCGGCGCGCGCGTAGCCGTTGAACCGCTCGAGGGTGGCGCGCAGGCGATCCGGCTGCACCCCCAGCCCGCGGGCGAGCTCGTCGACGCTGTCGGCTTTGACCATGATGCCGGCCTTGCGCATCGCCCTGTTGGCCCGCGGGTCCAGGGCGAAGGTCCGCAGGTACCGGCGGGCGTGCCGGGCGTCGGCGACGAGCCAGTACGGGCCGTCCTTGTCGTGGGCGAGCATGTGGTGACCGAGGTCGACGTAGGACTCGGACTCGTTGGCGAACCGATCCCCGTCCGCGTCGAGCATGATCGAGTACGGCATCGAGCGCTCGCCCACGATGAAGGCTGGTGAGGAGCCCGGAAGCGGTGCGATCGACCCGCCCCACCACGCCTCGTCCATCAGCTCCACGGCCGCGCCGGCTCGCTGGGCGATCGCGATGGGCCCCCCGACGTTGCCCGGGTTGCCCGAGGGCGCACCGTCGATGCCGTGGTGCTTCTGTCGCCAGTCGACGTTGTGCTCGAACCCGCCGCCGGCCAGCATCACGCCCCGCCGGGCGCGGATGGTCACTGCCCGGCCGTCGCGGGTGATCTGGACGCCGACCACGCGATCGTCCTCGACGACCAGGTCCTCCACGGCCGAGTTGAGCCGCAGCGGCACCCGCCCGTTCACCACCACGGCCTGGCAGAACGAGGTGGCCAGGCCGACGCCGATGCCGGCCAGCCGCTGGCCGCGCAGCATCCCGCCGAGCGCCCGGAAGACGAACTGCGCACCACGGACGAACCCGCCCGGCGTCGACCAGGCCCGGCCGAGCAGCCACACGTCGTCGGTCTTGGCCGGCAGGGGCACCGCGTTGCGCAGGGTGCGCCACCAGTCCCCGATGGCCTTGGAGTCCAGCGGCTCGACCTCCATCGAGCGCCCGACCTTGCCGCCCGGGCGCTCCGGGTAGTAGTCGGGGTAGTCGGTGGCGCGGGCGAAGCGCATGCCGTGCCGCTCGGCCGTCGTGACGAAGTCCGCCACTCCGTCGACGAAGGCCTCCTGCCGCGCCCAGGAAGCGGCCGCCCCCTCCTCGCCCACCGTCGCCGCGAGGTAGGTCAGTGCCTCCTCCCGGGAGTCCCCCACCCCGTCGCGGGCCATGAGGGGGTTGTCCGGCAGCCACATGCCACCCCCGGACATCGCCGTGCTGCCACCCCACTTGTCGGTGCTCTCCAGCAGCACCGCGCTGAGCCCCTCGTCGACCGCCCCGAGCGCGGTGGCGAACGCGGCAGCCCCGCTGCCCACCACCACCACGTCGAAGGTCTCGTCCTGCGTCGCTCCGCCCGCCATGGTCATGCAGTGGCTCCCCTCCCACCGGACAAGGTTGTCCGGATGCTTAGGGTGTGAGCATGGCCATACGTGGTGGCGCCGTCAACCGTGGTCCTGCGGCGGCCGTCGACAACCGCCGAGCGATCCTCGTGGCGGCACGCCGGGTGATGGCCGAGCGCGGCTACCGCGTACCGCTCAGCACGATCGTGCGCGAGGCGGGGGTGAGCCAGGGGGTGCTGTACCGCCACTTCCCCACCCGGCTGGACCTGGCCCTCGCCGTCTTCGAGGACAACTTCACCGAGCTGGCAGCCGCTGCCGCCGACCCCGGGCCCGGCGCCTTCGCCCAGCTGTGGGACCGGTTGGTGGAGCTGACGGTCGAGTCGTCAGCGTTCGTGGAGATGGCGTTGGACGCCCGGGAGGACCTGCCGGGTTACCGCGGCAACCTCCGGCTTCTGGAGCTGGTCGGGGCCACCCTGCCGCGGGCGCAGGAGTCGGGCTCCGTGGACGCCGGGCTGACCCCGGACGACGTCCTGCTGGCGTGGCGGATGGTCTTCGGGGTGGTGGTCACCACCACCGATCCCAGCGAGGTCGCCCCCGCCGTCGAACGCGTGCGCGCCCTGCTGCCCCTCCCCTGACGCAGCGCCGCCAGCACCCCCGGACCCGGCAGGTGCTGGCGGCGATGGGCCGGAGCCCGCCGGTCAGATGGTGAAGCGGCGGACGGCCTCCTGCAGCTCGTCGCTCATCCGGGCCAGCTCGGCCGCCGAGCGCTGCGCCTCGGCGACGCCCTCGTTGGTCTGCTGCGTGCCCGCGGCGAGGCCGGTGATCGCGGTGGCGATGCTGCGCGAGCTGGTCGCTGCCTCTGCGACGTTGCGGTTCATCTCGTTCGTGGTGGCGGTCTGCTCCTCCACCGCGGCGGCGATCGTGGCCTGGAAGTCGTTGATCTGGGCGATCACGGACGAGATCTCGCCGATGGCGTCGACCGCACCGGCGGTGTCGCCCTGGATGGCCTCCACCCGCCGGGCGATGTCCTCCGTCGCCCGCGCGGTCTCCTGCGCCAGTTCCTTGACCTCGTTGGCCACCACGGCGAAGCCCTTGCCGGCCTCACCGGCGCGAGCGGCCTCGATGGTGGCGTTCAGCGCCAGCAGGTTCGTCTGCTCCGCGATCGAGGTGATCGTCTTGACCACGTTGCCGATCTCCTGCGACGAGTCACCCAGCTTGCCCACCGTGCGCGTCGTCGTCTCCGCCACGCTCACCGCCTGGTTCGCCACTCGCGACGCCTCGCTGGCGTTCTGGCTGATCTCCCGGATCGCCGCCTCCATCTGCTGCGAGCCCGTCGCCACGGTGTCCACGCTGGCCGCCACTTCACCGGCCGAGGCCACCACGACGTCGGCCTGCCCAGTGGCGGTCCGCGCACTGGCGGCCATGCCCTTCGCACCGATGGTGAGCGCCTGCGATGCGTCGGCCAGCCGGTCGGCGGACCCGCTGACCAAGGTGAGGACCCCGGTCAGCGAGTCGAGGGTGGCGTCCAGCGACCGGGCGACCTCACCGAGCTCGGCGCCACCGGTCTCCCCGGCGCGCACGCTCAGGTCGCCGGCGGCCACCAGCTCCAGCACCTCCCGCACCCGCCGCACGGGGCGCATCACCGACCGCAGCACGAGCGTCGCCAGCACGACCGAGACCAGCAGCCCGACGGCGATGATCGCCACGGTGACGGCCCGCGCCGAGGCATAGGCATCCTCGGCCTCCTCCGCCGTCGCCGCCGCCGACGCGCTCGCCGCGGCCGTGGCCTCCTCGATGGCCGTGGAGATGGCCGCCTGCACCTCCGACAGCTCGGTCGCCAGCGCCAACCGCGCCCGGACGTCGGTGACCGTCTGCAGCTGGCCACGCATGTCCAGCCACTGCGAGGTCGACGCCACGAACGCCTCGAACGACGTCCGGGCCGCCGGCGACAGCGGCGCATCCTGCAGCTCCGCGATCCCCTCCTCCAACGCGACCGTCATGTCCGCGACGTTCTGGGCGGCCGGGCCGGCCAGGCTCTGCGGCAGGCCGGTGATGCCGAGCAGGTTGTTGTAGCTCTGCAGCTGCCACCACCGAGCCTGCAGGGTGCGCAGGGTGTCCAGCGGCACGGCACCCTCGCTGTAGACCTGGTCGGCCTTGTCGCTGAGCACGGACATCCGCTGGATGCCCACCACCCCCACCGTCAGGGTGGTCAGCGCCACCAGCAGGATGGCCATCAGCAGCCGCCCGCGCAGCCCGACCCGTGCCGCGAGGGACGGGCGGTCCGGCCGCGTCCGGACGTCGGTCTCCGGTGCGCTCTCCGTGCTGGTGTCCATGCCTGCTCCCAGGGTCGGCCCGCTCCATGCGGGCTGTCGCCCTGGTCATCGGTGGGACGCCGCCGGTCTCGCGTCGAGCGTCGAGACAACTGATGGCAACCCCCTGTCACAGGCGTGGGGCCAGGCCCACCGGCGTGCGCGCGGGGCCGCCGTCGCTCCCGCGGTCCCCCACCTCGTGCGAGTGCGACGCCATGGCACCAGCCGTTCCGCCGGTGGGGCACTGCTGCGATCGCAGTAGCCCACATCGATCCGCGGGGACGACGTCCGGGCAGGTCCGACGACCGAGGCTCACTGCAGTTGCCCGACCGATCCCGGAGGACCCGCTGTGTCTGCTCTTGCTCGATGGTGTGCGCGACGACGGTTCGTCGTGCTCGCCCTGTGGTTGGTCGCGTTCGTCGGTCTCGGCGGGGCGGTCGGGGGGATCGGGTCGACGTTCACCGACTCCACCGACCTGCCCAGCAGCGAGTCCAGCGCCGCCTACGACCTGCTCGCCCAGGCCGGGGCGAACCCAGAGGACGGCGGCACCGACGCCGGCAACCTGGTCTGGCAGACCGACGGCGTCCCGGTCACCGACCCCACCGTGGTCGCCCAGGTGCAGGACGTGCTGAAGCGGATCGCCGCCGTACCCGGGGTCGAGTCGGTGGTCAGCCCCTACGACCCCGCCGGCGCCGCACAGGTCTCCCCCGGCGGTGACGTCGCCTACGCGACGCTGGCTCTGACCGAGGACGCCGACACCGCGCGGATCACCGCCCTCGCCGACTCCCTCGACAGCGAGACCCTGGTCGCCGTGACCGGCGGGTCCGCCTTCGACCCTGGGTTCAGCGCCGGCGGACCGGCCGAGGTCATCGGGGTGCTCTGCGCGCTGGTGATCCTGCTGCTGGTGTTCCGGTCGGTGTGGGCGGCCGTGCTGCCGATCGTCACCGGCGTGGCCGGGGTCGGCATCGCGGCGCTGGTCATCCTGCTCGGCTCCAACGTCGTCGACCTGCCCAGCTACGCGATGTCCATGGGCTCGCTCGTCGGTCTCGGTGTGGGCATCGACTACGCGCTGTTCATCGTCAACCGGCACCGCAAGGCGCTGCTGTCGGGGTCGCCGCTGCGGGAGTCGATCACCCAGGCGGTCACCACCTCGGGCCGGGCCGTCGTCTTCGCCGGTGCCACGGTCGTGGTCGCGCTGCTGGGCATGACCGTGCTGGACATCGGCATCCTCACCGGCATGGCGCTGGGTGCGGCGGTCACCGTGCTGCTCACCGTGGTGTCCGCGCTGACCCTGCTGCCTGCGTTGCTCGCCGTGCTGGGCAACCGCGTGCTGGGCCGCCGCCAGCGCCGCGCCCTGGCCGCCGGTGAGCCGGTCTCCGAGCCCGGCGGACGCCTGTGGAGCCGCTGGGCCACCGCCGTCCAGCGCCGTCCCGCCGTCCTGGGCGTCGCCGCGGCCGCCCTGGTCGTGCTGCTCGCCGCGCCCGCGCTCAGCATGCGGCTGGGCTCCGCCGATGCCAGCAGTGACCCGGCGGACTCGGCGACGCAGCAGTACCACCAGGTGATGAGCGAGGGCTTCGGCGCCGGGTTCGACGCCCAGCTGCTGCTGGTCGGGCAGACCCCCGACGACGACTCGCGCACCGCCTTCACCGCCCTCGCCGAGCAGCTGTCCGCCGTCGAGGACGTGGCCGCGGTGAGCGCGGCACCGCCGGCCGCCGGGCAGGAGATCGGCGTCATCACCGTGACCCCGTCGTCCACCGCGCAGGCCGAGGAGACCGCCGACCTGGTCACCGCGCTGCGCGAGGACGTGGTCCCGGCCGCCGAGGAGGACACCGGTCTGCAGGTGTACGTCGGCGGCAGCACCGCCAGCGGCATCGACTTCGCCCAGGCGCTGACCTCGAAACTACCGGTCTACCTGGCGATCATCGCCGTGCTGGGCTTCGTGCTGCTGGCGCTGGCCTTCCGCAGCGTGCTGGTGCCGCTGATCGGCGCCGTCACCAACCTGCTGTCCATCGCCGCCGGCCTGGGCATCGTCACCGCGGTCTTCCAGTTCGGCTGGGGCTCGACCCTGTTCGGAGTGGGCTCGGCGGCGCCGGTAGAGCCGTTCGTGGCGGTGATGGTGGTCGGCATCGTCTTCGGGCTGTCGATGGACTACCAGGTCTTCCTGGTCAGCCGGATGCACGAGGAGTGGGCGCACACCCGCGACCACCACCGTGCCGTCCGCGTAGGGATGGCCGAGACCGGTCGGGTGATTGCCACGGCCGCGGTGATCATGGCCTGTGTGTTCGCCGCCTTCGGGTTCTCCGGCGAGCGGATCATCGCCGAGCTGGGGGTGGGCATGGGCGCAGCCGTCCTGGTCGACGCCTTCCTCGTCCGGCTGGTGCTGGTGCCCGCGCTCCTGCACCGCATGGGCGCCCGCACCTGGTGGTATCCGCGTTGGGCCGAGCGGATCACCCCCCGGGTGTCCGTCGAGGGTGGGCCGGCCACGCCGGCCGAGCACCCGGCGGTCCCGGAACTCGAGACCGCCGGCCGAGGCTGACCTCGACCCCTCCGATCGCCGGCCCGGTTGCATGCTGCGGCCGGGCCGGCCACCGCCCCGTCTCCACCCGTGCTCCTCGAGAGGACCCCCGTGCTGCCCGAAGCGTCGCCGTCGGAGTAACTCGGGCTCAAGTCGCTCAGCGGTCTGCTGGCCCGGTTTCGCGCGGGCGGCGCCGCCCTGCGCATCTCGGTGGTGGGCGAGGGCCGACCGCTGTCCACCCACAGCGAGCTCGCGATCCAGCAGCTCGCTCAGGAGACGCTGGCCGTCGCCACCGCACGGGCCCCCGGTGCAGCCCTCTCGCTGTCTCTCACCTGGTCGGCCCAGCACCTCGACGTGCTCGTGGTGAGCGGGGTGGCCGACGGCGGGCGCGAGCCGCAAACGGCGCCGTCCATCGACGAGTGCTTCCGCCACTCCCGCGACCGGGTACTGGTGGCGGACGGGGTCTGGCGGCTCGACACCCCGCCGGCCGGTGGGTTCCTGGTCGCCGCGACGCTGCCCGTAGGCGACGGTCACGGTGCACTGCCGCCTGTCGGACGTGGCAGCGACCCGGCCGGTGCGAGGATCGACCGGTGACCGGGTCCTCCTCCATCGCGGGGGGCATGCCGCGCCCCCCGCTGTGGATGCGTCACCCCCGGTTGCTGGAGTTCGGCGCCCCGGTCCTCATCGGTGCAACCATCGTGGCCGGCCTCGTCACCGTGCCTTTCGACGAACACGGTCCCGGCGGCCTGACGGCCCTGCTGATCAGCACCGCCGGCGTCGTCCTGGGCCACCGCTGGCCGCAGGCCGGCCTCGGACTGCTGGCCGCCGGACCCCTGGTCGCCCACGCTGCCGGGGCAGAGCCGCTCCTGATGTGGCAAATCGCGGTGTTCGGGACGTTCCTGCTCACCCTGCGCGGCCTCTCCGGTCTGCTGAGCGGACCGGTGGTCGGGATCGCGAACCTCCTTGCTGTCGGCCTCGCCGCGGGCACCTTCGGCGCAGGCGACCCGATCGCCTGGATCGCCGGGGCGGCAGCCCTCGCGGCGGCGGCCACTGGGAGCGCCATCCGGGGGCAGCGGGAGTACTGGGCGGCGCTGCAGGGCCGGACCCACGAGGCGGTCGCCGGCCGGGACGCCGCCGTGGCGCGCAGCGTCGCGGAGGAGCGGCTGCGGATCGCCCGGGACCTGCACGACACCCTCGGCCACGAGATCGCCGTGGTGAGCATGCACCTGGGTGCGGCGGAGGTGCAGCTGCCCGCATCGGCCGTGCCCGCCCGGGAACACCTCGCCGCCGCCCGAGGCAGCGTGAAGTCACTGCTGGCCGAGACCCAGGAGATCCTCCGAGTGCTGCACACCGGCACCGACGGTGCGACGCCGAGTCCGGTCGCCAGCCACCGGGACATCCCGGACCTGGTGGAGAAGGTCCGTGATGCGGGCCTGGAGGTGGATGCCGTGCTCGGCGACCTGTCCCGCGAGCTGTCGCCGCAGACCAGCGCGGCCGCCTACCGGATCACCCAGGAGGCGCTGACCAACGCCCAGCGGTACGGCCGCGGACGGGTGCGGCTGACCGTCGACGTTGTCGGCCCGGCGGTCACCGTGGAGGCGGTGAACGACGTCGGACCGCAGTCCGACGTCGACCGAGCCGGGCAGGGGCTGATCGGGATGCGGGAGCGGGCCTCCGCCGCCGGCGGCCGGCTCGACGTGACCGCCGACGGCGGACGCTTCCTGGTCCGCGCCGAGCTGCCCGTCGTCGTCGAGGGGGCGCGGCGGTGATCCGGGTGATGCTGGTCGACGACCAGGAGATGATCCGGGCCGGGCTGCGGGCCATCATCGGCGCCCATCCCGAGCTCGAGGTCGTCGCGGAGGCCGGCGACGGGCTCGCCGTGCTGCGGCAGCTGGACGAGGCCCGGCCCGACGTGGTCCTGATGGACATCCGGATGCCCGGCATCGACGGGGTCGAGGCCACCCGGCGGATCCGGCTCACCCGGCCAGCCGAGCGGCTGCGGATCCTGGTGCTGACCACCTTCGACCAGGACGAGAACGTGCTGCAGGCACTGCGGGCCGGCGCCGACGGCTTCCTCAGCAAGGGCGCCGGCCCGACCGAGCTGACCGACGCCATCGTGTCCGTGGCCGCCGGTGACCGGGCGCTTTCCCCCAGCGCGGTCAGCGCCGTCGTCGAGCACGTCGTGCAGCAGCGGGCGGTCGACGTCGACCCGGCGCTGGCCGCCCGGTTCGCCGAGCTCACCCCCCGGGAGAGGGAGGTCGTGAGCGCGCTCACCGCCGGCCTCGACGCCGCCGAGATCGCCGAACGCTTCTGCCTCTCCCCGTTCACCGTCAAGACCCATGCCAACCGGGCGATGACCAAGGTGGCTGCCCGGGACCGGGCGCAGCTGGTCGCGTTCGCCATCCGCGCCGGGATACGCCCGGACTAGTGCGCCCGCCCTGACGCGTCGATGACGTGGCGACCTCGGGGTGGTGGCCGCCTGCTCGGGTCGGCGGTCGCCGCGAAAGGGCAGCAACTGCCGGCAACGCGGGTGATCCTGCGCTGTCCTGGAACGAGGATGAGACCCATGACGATCGGTTGGTTGGACCTCGCCGCGGGGGCGAGCGGGGACATGCTCCTGGGGGCTCTCGTGGACGGCGGTGTGCCGCTGGAGATCATGGCGCGCGCGGTGGCGGCGCTGCCGGTCGAACCGGTCGTGCTCACCGCCGAGCCGGTCACCCGGCACGGGCTGGGCGCCACTCGCGTGCACGTGCGCGCTCCCGGGGCCTCGATCCACCGCACCTGGGCCGACGTCCGGCAGCTGCTGGCTGATGCGGCCCTGTCCGGACCGGTCCGGGACGGCGCGCTGGAAGTGTTCGCCCGACTGGCCGACGCGGAGGGGCGCGTCCACCGGGTTCCGCCCGACGCCGTCCACTTCCACGAGGTGGGGGCGCTGGACGCGCTCGCCGACGTGGTCGGGGTGGTGGCCGGGTTCGAGCACCTGGGGCTCGAACGGCTGACCGCGTCCCCGGTGGCCCTGGGCAGCGGCACCGTTCACGGGGCGCACGGCGTCGTCCCGGTACCCGGGCCCGCCGTTCTGGAACTGCTGCGTGGGGTGCCGGTGACCGCCGGGTCGGTGCCGGCCGAGACGTGCACGCCCACCGGCGCCGCCCTGCTGGTGTCACGGGTCCAGGACTGGACGACCCTGCCGCCGATGCGGGTGGAGCGGGTGGGCAGTGGCGCCGGCGGCCGCGACCCCCGGGAGCACCCCAACCTGGTGCGCCTGGTCCTGGGTCACCAGACCGGTCAGCCCGACAACCTGCTGCTCGAGACCAACGTCGATGACCTCGACCCCCGACTGTGGCCCGGCGTGCTGGCCGACCTGCTCGCCGCCGGGGCATCGGACGCCTGGCTCAGCCCGATCCTGATGAAGAAGGGGCGACCGGCCCACACCCTGTCGGCGCTGTGCCGCCCGGAGACGCTCGCCGCCGTGCAGGACATCGTCGTCGGCAGCACCACGAGCATCGGCATGCGACTGAGCCCGGTGCAGAAGATCGCATTGGACCGGCAGCAGTCGACCGTCGAGGTGCTGGGCGGACGGGTCGGGGTGAAGGTCGCCTCGACCGCCGGAGAGGTCGTGAACGTGAGCGTGGAGTTCGAGGACGTCGCGGCCCTGGCTCGGCGGAGCGGGTTGCCGGTCAAGGAAGTGCTGCGGGCCGCCACCGCCGCCGCTCACCGGACCCATCCGCCAGCGCCCGCCTCCGGGGGAGACTCCGTCCCGGTGCCAGAGCGTTGACGAAGGCCTGACCTCGAACGGACGGCGATGGCCGAGGGAGCGGGTGCACGCAGCCCGGTCCTCGACAGCGAGCTCAGCGCGGCTACTGCCGGTCCGGCCGCGAGTGCTGCGGCCACCCCGGCCGCACGGCTACTGCGAACGCAGCAGCGGGAGGTGGTCTGCTCGGACGACGCCCGGCGGCGTCCGAGCGCGCACGCTCGACAGTGACCGACCGGCGGCAGGAGCCGGTCCCACGAAGGGCAGCGCCGACCGTGACGACCTCGATCGACCAGCCGACGATCGCTGGTCGGACCCGGACGTCGATCCGCCGGGCGACGGAGCGGCTGGTGTGCCGGGTGAGCAGCGACGACGGCCCCGGCCAGTTCTTGCGGTTCGTGGCCGTGGGTGGGCTCGCCAACCTGCTGTACGCGTTGCTCTTCCTCCTCTCGGCGGGCGCCGGTGCCCAGGCGGCCAACCTCGTCGGAGCACTCGCCTCCTCGGTGGTCGCCAACGAGCTCCATCGTCGCCTGACCTTCCGGGCCGGTCAGCGGGTGAGCTGGCACGCCGCACAGTGGGAGGGAGGCGGCCTGGCGCTCGCCGGGATGGCGACGACCTCGGTGGCGCTGGGCTGGGTCGGCGCCCTCGCTCCTGAGGCCAGCCCGGTCATCGGTCTCGCCACCATCGGCCTGGTGACCGGGGCCATCGGACTGGTCCGCTTTGCCGCCCTCCGCTGGGCGTTCGGCGCCCGGAGGCCGCGCTGCGCCTGATCAGCCGAGCCGAGCACCATGCCAGGGTGAGGAGATGACGGCAGCGAGGTCGCCGTCGAGATGGCTGGGAGGATCGGGCACATGAGCGCCCCGCGCACCGCCGACCTGGGCTTCGCCCGCTTGGACCCCGATCGCGCCGCCCGCACCGGCACCCCCGAGGTCGTCTTCGCCGGCGGTAAGACGCCCGACGAGACGGTCGGCTGCCTGGCCGGCCTGCTGGACGCCGGCGTGCCCCTGGCGTGGGCGACCCGGGTTGATGAGGCGACCGCCACCGCGGTACGCGACCGCTGGCCCGACGCCCACATCGACCCGGTCGCCCGGGTCGCCTGGGTGGGCACTCCCCCACCGCCGGTCGGGCAGGTGCTGGTGCTGACCGCGGGCACCTCGGACGGTCCGGTCGCCGCCGAGGTCGTCGCGACGCTGGCCGCCAGCGGGGTGGGCTGCCGTCGGGTGGACGACGTCGGGGTGGCCGGGGTGCACCGGGTGCTGGCTGTGGCTCCCGACATGGCCGCGGCCGACGCCGTGGTGGTGGTCGCCGGGATGGACGGTGCGCTGCCCAGCGTCGTCGCCGGGCTGACCGACCGGCTGGTGGTCGCGGTGCCGACGTCGGTGGGCTACGGCGCCGCGTTCGAGGGGCTCGCGGCCCTGCTGACCATGCTGACCGCCTGCGCGCCGGGTGTGCTGGTGGTCAACATCGACAACGGCTTCGGCGCCGGCATCGCGGCCGCTCGCATCGCCCGATCGGCCCACGCCCAGCCGTAGTGACCGTGCCGGGCACTGTCCTGCCGGGTGGTGGGCGCGAAGGTCAGGGCGACCTTCGCGCCCACTCCGCAGGCCCTGAAGCCCTTCAGCGGGCGCCGAGCAGGTGCTCGATCATCAGCTGGTCGACGCGGACCACGCCGGCACCCCGCTTGGCCACGGCCTCGGCGTCGAAGTCCTCGAACGCCGAACGGTCGGCCAGCAGGTCCTCGAAGCTCTCACCGGCGCCGAGGGTGGACTGGCGCAGCTCGGGCACGCGGGCGGCGGCCAGCGCCTCCTGCACCTCGGGGTCGGCGCGGAAGGCCGCGGCCCGCTCCTTGAGCAGCAGGTAGGTGCGCATGTTGGCCGCGGCCGAGCGCCACACGCCGTCCATGTCCTCGGTGCGCAGCGGCTTGTAGTCGAAGTGCCGCGGGCCGTCGTAGGCCGGAGCCCCGTCGACGCCACCGTTCTCCAGCAGGTCGACGGTGGAGAAGGCCTGCAGCAGGTCACCGTGGCCGAAGACCAGGTCCTGGTCGAACTTCGGCCCGTGCTGGCCGTTGAGGTCGATGTGGAACAGCTTGCCCGCCCACAGCGCCTCGGCGATGCCGTGGGTGAAGTTCAGGTTCGCCATCTGCTCGTGCCCGGTCTCCGGGTTGAGCCCCACCAGGTGCGAGTGCTCGAGCTTGGCGATGAAGCCCAGCGCGTGCCCGATGGTGGGCAGGAAGATGTCACCGCGGGGCTCGTTGGGCTTGGGCTCCAGCGCGAAGCGCAGCCCGTAGCCGCGGGCCTCGGAGTAGGCGGCCAGGGTGTCGATCGCCTCGGCGTAGCGGTCGAGGGCGGCAATGAGGTCCTTGGCCATGTCGACCTCGGCGCCCTCACGCCCACCCCACAGCACGTAGGTCTGGGCGCCCAGCTCGGCGGCCAGGTCCATGTTCCGCATGACCTTGCGCATCGCGTAGCGACGCACCTCGCGGTCGTTGGCGGTGAGCCCGCCCTCCTTGAACACCGGGTGGGTGAACAGGTTCGTGGTCACCATCGGGACGACCAGGCCGGTCTCGTCGATGGCGGCGCGGAAGCGCTTGATGTGCGCGTCGCGGGCGGCGGTGTCGCTGCCGAACGGGATCACGTCGTCGTCGTGGAAGGTGACGCCGTAGGCACCCATCTCGGCGAGCCGGTGCACCGACTCGACCACGTCGACCGGCTCACGGGTGGCGGTGCCGAACGGGTCGGCCGCCGGCCAGCCCACGGTCCAGAGACCGAAGGTGAACTTGTCCTCGCGGGTGGGCTTCAGGTCGGTCATCAGGGGAGTTCCTCTCGAGTGCAGGTGGATCAGGAGGTGTACCGGGCGGTCACTTGCCGAAGCCGGCCGTGCGGCCGCTCAGCGGTAGCGGACGGGGTCTGGCAGCAGCTCGTTCATCGCCCCGGAGCGGAAGCCGCGGGGGTCCAGCTCGACCCGGGCGAAGCCGGTAACCGCGGCGAGCAGGTCCGGGCTGACGTCCGAGACCAGCGCGACGTCCACCTCGACCCGCGCCACGTCCTCTCCCATGTCGCGCACCCGGAGATTGCGCACCGGTAGGCCGGCGGCGGTGAGCGCGGCGCGCAGCCCGGCCTCGGCCCGCTCGACCCGCGCCAGGCCAGCGGCGGTGACGGGGACGCCGTAGGTGATCCGGCTGGCCAGGCAGGCGGCGGCGGGCTTGTCCGCCAGCGACAGCCCCCAGCGTCGGGCGGCGGCGCGGACGTCGTCCTTGGTCATCCCGGCCCGGGCCAGCGGCGCCCACGCGCCCCGCTCGGCGGCGGCCCGGATGCCCGGGCGGAACCCGGCGCGGAGGTCGTCGGCGTTGGTGCCGGTCACGACGTCGGCAATGCCCAGCCCGGCGGCCAGCGGGGCGAGCACCTCCACCAGCTCGCTCTTGCAGAAGGAACAGCGGTCACCGGCGTTGGCCACGTACCCGGGGCGGGCGAGCTCGTCGGTGCGCGGCTGCTCGTGACGGACCCCGAGGCCCACGGCGAACTCGTGGGCTGCCGCCCGCTCGGCGGCGGGCAGGCTGGCCGACACCGCGGTCGCCGCGACCACACGGTCGGTTCCCAGCGCCCGCACCGCAGCGGCCAGCACCACCCCGGAGTCGACGCCGCCGGAGAAGGCGACCAGCACCCCCGGCACGGCGGCCAGCTCGGCGTTCAGCAGGGCCAACCGGTGTTCCAGCGTCCTCGTGCCGCACGGTGGACGACCGCGCCCGAGAGAGTCGTCGCCGACGTCCGACAGCTCAGTCACGATCACTCCTCACCCGACCACGAGACCACACCCAACGGCTCGGCCCGGACTCCCCGACCATGCTGCGCGGGCGCGGCCGGGCCAGGGAGCGGATGCCATGAGTTGCCTCCGCCCGCCCTGATTCGCAAGCACCACCGACCCGGCTCGCCCCCGACCGAGCCGCCCGGGTAGGTGACGCCAGCGGGCGCGAACCACTCTTACGACGATCGGATGGCAGCCCGGCGATCGGAGACGGGTGGTCACCAGCGCTGCCCGCCGGGGAGCTGTTCCGGGAGGGCGGCTGCGCGAGGGCGACGGTGCAGGACGTCGCTGCCCGGGCGCCGGTCGGCCCGGCTGTGGTGATCAGGCAGTCGGGGGCGCGGGTGGGTCATGCCGCGACGGTCGTCCGTTCACCGGGCGCGGCTCCGAGCAACCACCGCAAGACGGTGAACCGCACCAGCCCGATCACCCCGGTCACGACAGCCACGACGGTCAGGTGGGCCAGCGCGCCGTTCCCCGGGGCGTGCGTCTCGAACAGCTCCAGCGCAGTGGAGGTCGCCACGATCCCGCCGAGCGCCAGACCGCCCCCCCTGGTACTGGGCGCGCCACCAGCCGACCCGCCCACCGGCGTGGAAGGTCAGCCGGCGGTGCAGCTCGTTGGCCAGCGCGGAGGACGCGACCGCGCCGACGAGGTTGGCCGGCTGGCTGCCGAGGCCGGCGAGCAGGAGGAACGATGCCGCGTAGAGGACGTTGGCAACTCCGCCCACGAGGACGAACCGGGTGAACTGTGCCACCCGGTCGTCCCCGCTGAGCCGGTTGAGCACTCGGGCCAGCGGCCTCGTGGCACCTCGGTCCTCGGTGCCGGAGCGCGGGACGGCCGGCGCAGCATCAGGGGGAGCCGTGCTCGGGGTCCCCCTGACCCACCGGCCCTCCGGAGGTCGCGACCCGCGTCTGGCACGGACCGCGGCACTCCTGAACTGGCTCACCCGCCGGCCCGGACCTTCCGCACCGATGTCTCAGCGCGCGCCGGCGTGTTGGAGCTGCTCGGCGTCGTCCCGATCCGCGCCCGCCGTCCCTGGCGTCGGCATCGGGTTCTCCGGCCCCGGCACGCCGGGCGAGTCCTCCCGGCGCCGCAGCCACCGGTCGACGACCAGGTTCAGCAGCACGCCCGCGGCGCCCCAGACCGCGATGACCAACAGGTCGCGCCCGACTCCGGCGCCGTCGAAGTAGACGAGCGAGCGGGCCGCGTCCACCGCCGCGGGCAGGGGCAGCACGCCCGACAGGCCCCGGAAGAGCTCGGGGACCATGTAGAGCGACAGCCCGCCACCCGAGGCCGGGACGCCGGCCAGCATCAGCACGACCATGACCGGCACGATCGCGGCCAGCCCCAGCGTGCGGGTGAAGACGCCAGTGACGGCGGCCATGGCGAAGATGGTCGCCGCCCCGAAGCCGATCATCTGCCAGGCGTTGCCGTTGACCGCGCCGATGATGACGTCGAAGAGGAACCAGAGCCAGACGGCCATCCCGACCGACCAGCCGGCCAGGTGCGGCAGGAACTGGCGTGACCGCGTCAGCTCGGGAGCCCCACCGCGGAACACGGCCATGATCAGGAAACCGGCCATGATCCAGGCCATCCCGACGTACATGCTGTTGCTGCCCATGGTGTCGGAGTCGGTCAGCGGCGTCAGGTCGGTCTCGGTGAGCGGCACCTGCTGCCCGGCGGCGACCTGGCCGAACACCGCGCGCACGACGCTCTGCTGGCTCACGCCCGCGCCCGCGGAGGTGTAGAGCGTGGCGTCCTCGCCCGGGCCGGCGGGGAGCACGTAGGCGGCGACGACCTCGCCGTCGACGACGGCGTCGGTTGCGGCGTCCACCGATCCGGCCACCTGGAGTTCGACCATCGACCCCAGGCTCGACTGGAGACCGTCGGCCACCTGCTCCGCCTGCTCCTCCGTCGGCGCGACCACGGCGACCGGGAGGTCGCGCACCGTCGGCTCGTGCATGGCAAAGCTCATCAGGCCGACCACCATGACCAGGATGGACAGCGGGAACGCCGCTGCGGTCACGTAGCGGAACCGCAGGGACCGCAGCGGGCCGCCGGCCAGCGCCGGCAGCGGCGCGTCCGGGTCGCTGACCGGCGGGGCGCCGGGGACCGCCAAGCCGCTGGCGCGCTCCTTGAGCAGCGACAGCCCCAGCGACACCACGACCCACCCCGTGAGCGTGAGCAGGTGCCGGCCGAGCCCGTCGCCGTCGAAGTACACGAGCGAGCGCAGCGCCTCGCCCGCGGCCGGGAGCGGCAGCACGCCGTGCAGGAAGGAGAAGAACCCCGGCATGACGTCGACCGACAGCGCCAGACCCGAGGCCGGCATGCCCAGCACGACGTAGAGCAGCATGCCGATGAGGACGGCGAGGGGACCCATCAGCTTGGTGAACAGCAGCTGGGCCGCCCCGACCGCGCCGACCGCCAGCACACCGACGCCGAAGAACCCGAGGAAGTGCCCGTCCACGGCACCCACGATCGGCCCGAGGATGAGCCAGATGAGCGCGCTCGTCCCGGCCGCCCAGCCCAGGAGCACGGGGACGAACCGCCGGACCGCCAGCAGGTGCGGCAGGCCCAGCAGGACCACGCTGAGCGGTACGTACCCGGCCAGCATCATCCCCATGGCGGCGAAGAGCACCGCCGTGCCCGACGAGTCACCCGGGTTCAGCGGGGCGACGTCCCGGGGCTCGATGCTCCAGCCCTGCTGGACGGCGACCGGCGCGAGCAGCTGCTGAACCGTGGTCGCCTGCGAGGGCCCGGCCGCGCTCGCGGTGTAGAGGACCGCCGCGTCGGTCCCCGGCTGCGGTACCTCCAGCGCGCCGACGACCTCACGGCTCTCCAGCAGTGCGATCGCCTCGTCCGCCGACCGGACCAGACGCGGGTCCACGGCGTCGTCCGGGACGGCGGCGAGCGAGTCCACGACCGCTTCCGCCTGGGCGCCGACGCCCACCACGGCCACGGGCATGTCCCGCGGCTGCGGTGCGTGCATGGTCCCGACGTACGTCGCGTACATCATCGTGACCATGAGGAAGGGGATGAGGAACAGGAAGACGTACCGCGCGATCCGGGTCTTCCGGTCCTCCTCCGGGGGGCCGGCCACGGGGGGGCCGGCAGCTGACGAGGCGGCGATGGGCTCCATGCGACTGCTCCTGACGAGGGCGGGCGAGCATCGGTGAGGTGACCGGCTCCGGCTGCGGCGGCGGGGCCGGGACGCGTGCACCCGGGATGAGACGAACTGAATGTAAGTCATGTGACTTAGGAAGTCAGCAGCCGGCTAGCTTGACGCCGGTCACAACGCACGATGTCAGCCGAGGAGGCACCCAGGTGGCACGGTCCGACGCTGCCCGCACGGCCCTGCTGGACGCGGCCGAGCGCCTGTTCGCCGAGTCCGGGATCGCCCAGGCCTCCGACCGGAAGGTCGCCGAGAGCGCGGGCAACACCAACCACTCCGCCGTGCGGTACTACTTCGGCGGCCGGGAAGGTCTCCTCCAGGCGCTGATCACCCGCCACCTCGCACCCCTGGAGGAGCCGCGACGGGCGATGTTCGCCCGGTCCGACTCGGTGCTCGGGGACGTCCGCAGCCTGGTGGTCCCGTTCACCGACGCACTGGCCGCGCTGCCCCAGCCGAGCAGCCGCGCCCGCTTCCTCGCCCAGGCGCTGCACGACCCGGCCACCGCAGACCTCCTGCGGGAGTCCGCCAGCCTGGCCCCGTCGGCGGCAGCAATCGTGCACTCCGCGGTCGACCGCCTCCACCACCTGGACCGACACGTCATCACGGGGCGGGCTCGGCTGATGACCCGCATCGTCTCGACGACGTGCGCGGACGTCGAGAAACAGTCCGAGCGGGACGGCACGATCACCTCCTGGCACGAGGTGGGCGACTTCCTCGCCGACGCGATCGCCGGGATGCTGTCGGCTCCCATCACTCACCGACACCGCCCCACCCTGGGCCTCACCGACCACCGGGCCGCCCCGGTGCTGTAACGGGCAGGGGTCGTGCCGCGACGGACGGAGTCGAGCCGCTCGGCGGTCCACAGCCGACCGACGACCTGGCGCCCGATGGCGCCAACAGCGCCGCGGGACAGGGCCACCGGCCTCCCGCCCCCTTCCTGCCCCGCCACCGCGCCGCCGGCCACTGCCGGCCACTGCCGGCCACCGCCGGCCCAGCTTCTCCACCGACCGCTTGCTCACCCCCGCGGCGCGGTCGCTGGAACCACCTGTCGACACCCGTCGGAAGCAGTCCTCTCCGATCAGGTGCCGAGCACCCATCGGGTCCGTTCGTCTTGACTTTCGATGTAAACAACGTTTACTCCTGGTCGGGCACCGAGCGGGCACCCACCCGCTCGACCACCGAGCCGAGGAGCAGAAATGTCGTTGAACGGACGAGTCGCGGTCGTGACCGGCGGTAGCCGTGGGATCGGTCGCGCGATCGCCACGACGCTCGCGGCGCAGGGAGCCGCGGTGGCCGTCTGGGATCTCAACGCCGATGGGGCCGATGAGACCGTTGCAGCCATCCGGGCCGCCGGAGGAACCGCGATCGCGTGTTCGGGCGATGCGTCCGACCGGGCGACGATCGCGGCATCGGCTGCTCGGACGCGCCAGGAGCTCGGTCAGGTGACGATCCTGGTGAACAACGCGGGGATCAGCGGGTTCGAACCGTTCCTCAGCATCACCGAGGAGTCCTGGAACCGGATGATGACGATCAACCTGAAGGGCCCGTTCCTCTGCACCCAGGAACTGCTGCCCGACATGCTGGCCGCCCACTGGGGCCGCGTCATCAACATCTCCTCGTCGTCGGCGCAGACCGGAGCGCCCGCGATGGGCCACTACGCCGCGTCCAAGGGTGGCGTCATCGGGTTCACCAAGGCGCTCGCGATGGAGTACGCCCCCGCGGGCATCACGGTGAACAACGTGCCCCCGGGATTCGTGGACACCCCGATGCTGCGCGAGTCGCCGGTCGACGTCGACGACCACGCGACGACCACCCCCATGCGGCGGGCGGGCAAGCCGGAGGACATCGCCCACGCCGTGGCCTACCTGGCATCGGACGAGGCCGGCTACGTCACGGGGCAGACGATCAGTGTGAACGGCGGCCGGTACCTGGTCTGAGCTGCTTCTCTCCGATGGTGGCCGGCCCCCCGGTACCGTGGCGCGCCACCGACGATCGGAGTCGAGCAGATGGCCGCACCGCCGACGGTCCCGCCGGAACCGGGCCGGCTGGACCGTTCCGCCGCCGTGAAGAGCAGGATCCGCGCGTCAGCCCGCGTGCTCTTCGGCCGGGACGGGTTCGAGGCGACCGGCATCCGCGACATCGCCGCGGATGCCGACGTGAACCCCGCGCTGGTGATCCGTCACTTCGGGAGCAAAGAGCAGCTCTTCATCGAGACGGTCGGCGCCGACGCGAGCTGGGGTGACGTGCTGGACGGCCCGCTCGACCAGCTCGGGACCCGGGCCGTGCGGGCCATCCTCGACGGCCACCGGCACGGCCACCGCGCCTTCGGCGCGATCGTGCGCGCCTCGGGTCGGCCGGACATCCACGCCACGCTCAGGAACTCCATCGCCACGCAGCTGTCCGGACCCCTGGAAGCTGCCCTGCCCGGCCCTGACGCCGCCTTGCGCGCCCACCTCTTCTGCGCGCAGTTCATCGGACTGATGGTGGCACTGTCGGTGTACGACGACGACTACCTCGCGACCGCACCGGCCGAGAGCGTCGTCGAGCTCTACGGCGGCGCCTTGCAGCTGACGCTCTCGCACCCGACCCCCGTGTCCTTGCGTCCGCGGCACGACGGGGTCGCCGCAGCCCGCGGCATCGACGGGTGACCGCTGCCCGGTTGCTCGGTGGCGTCAGCTCTCCGGCAGGTCGGTGCTGAACGCGGACCCGGCGGCCGACAGTGAGGATGGGGTTGGCGTCATCGGGGGTCGTCTGACCCGGTGTGCTGACCGACGCGAAGGTTGTCTTGGCTGAGATCTGTCGGCGGCTCCTGGTGCCGCTGGTGCGCACGTCCGGACGGGCGGCCGTGACCTCATAGGAGCCTGTGCGAGAGGCGCCCGTCACTGTCTTGTCCGACCAGCCCGCCCGGCCGCGCATCGCCATCACCGGTGCGAGCGGGAGACGACATGACGAGCATGACCAGCACCTCACCAGTTGTCGACCAGGCGGTGCCCTCAGCGGTGGTCACCGTCGGGGTGGACACCCACAGCGACACCCACCATGCGGCGGTGATCGACGCGGTCGGGCGGCCGCTGGCCGATGCCGGCTTCCCGACCACCCCGGCCGGCTACCAGCAGTTGCTCGTCTGGGCACAAGGTCACGGGGAGGTGGTCGGCTTCGGCGTGGAGGGCACCGGCGCCTACGGCGCCGGTCTGGCCCGGCATCTGCGCACCGCCGGGCAGGTGGTGATCGAGGTCGACCGCCCCGACCGCAAGACCCGCCGGCAGCGCGGCAAGAGCGACCCGATCGACGCCTACGCCGCAGCCGCCGCGGTGCTCTCCGGCGCGGCGACCGGCACACCCAAGACCCGCGATGGGCGGGTCGAGGCCATCCGCACGCTGCGAGTTGCCCGGCGCAGCGCGATCAAGGCCCGCACCCAGGCGATCAACCAGCTCAAGGCGCTCGTGCTCACCGGCCCGGCCGAGCTGCGCCAGGCCTTGACCGGGCTGACCTCCCGCCAGCTGCTGGCCACCTGCCGGCGGCTGCGCGCAGACACCCGCCTCACCCACCTCGCCGACCCGGTGACCGCAGCCACGAAGCTGACCCTGCGCCGACTGGCCCGGCGCATCACCGCACTCGGCGAAGAGATCAACGACATCGACACCGAGCTGCGGCCGCTGGTCACCGCCACCGCTCCGGCGCTGATGGCCGTCTACGGCGTGGGCACCGAGGTCGCCGCCCAGCTGCTGGTCACCGCCGGGGACAACCCCGACCGATTGCGCTCCGAAGCAGCCTTCGCCCAACTCTGCGGCACCGCACCACTACCGGCAAGCAGCGGACGCACCACACGCCACCGGCTCAACCGCGGCGGCGATCGGCACGCCAACTACGCGCTGCACATCATCGCCCTGGTCCGGCTCTCATCCCACCAACCGACCCAGGACTACGCCGCCCGACGACGAGCCGAATGCCTGAGCAACCTTGAGATCATCCGCTGCCTCAAGCGCTACATCGCCCGCGAGATCCACCACGTGCTGACTGCTTGACGAGGCATAGGAGCATCTCAGTCCGGGGTCATGAGCCGCTGTCAGCGTCATGGGCCGCATTGGCGGCCGCGAGCAACTGCTCCAGCTGCTCCGGCCCCACCTGACCACCGGAGAAGCCCAGCACCCGCCCCAGCGGGATGGAGGCCATCATCCTGGCGAGGTCGACACCCAGGTCGGCCCCCGTGGCGGCAGCCACTGCCCCACCACCGAGCATGCCGCTCAGCGCCTGCCCGAGGGCAGCCGCCGCTGTCGGGTCCGCCATGACCTCACCGAGTGTCGAGTCCAGGGTCAGGGGCACGTGCACCGGGTCCCCGGCCACGTCGACCGAGCCGTGCACCCGGAGATCGCGGCTGGACACGCCGGCCCACACCTCGTACGCACCTCCCTCGACCACCCAGCGGTCGAGGCGGGTGTCCCAGTACGCGAGGTCGTCCCTCCGCAGCAGCACGTCCACCGTCGCGCCCTGCCCCGGCGCCAGGTCGACGACCACGAAGCCCTTGAGCTCACGCATGGCGCGGGTGACCGCCGATCCGGGCACTCCGACGTAGAACTGGACCACCTCTCGGCCCGCCCGCCGCCCGGTGTTGGTGACGGTGACCCGCGCGCGGATCCCCTCCGCGGCTGCTTCCAGCGCCAACCCGGCGTATTCGAAGGTGGTGTAGGAGAGCCCGTGACCGAAGGGGAAGGTCACGTCCATCTCCCGGGCGTCGTACCAACGGTAACCGACGAACAGGCCCTCCCCGTAACGGACGTGGGAGTGCTCCCCGGGGAACGCCAGGTAGGCGGGCGAGTCCTGCAGCCGCAGCGGCACGGTCTCGGCGAGCCGGCCCGAGGGGTTGACGACCCCGAACAGCACGTCGGCGACGGCACCACCGGCCGCCTGGCCGAGCAGGGCGGCGTCCACGACAGCCGGGGCGACGGCCGCAACCGGGGCCAGTCTGAGGACACCACCGTGGCAGAGGACGACCGCCGTGCGCGGCTGCACCGCCACGACCGCAGCGAGCAGGTCCACCTGCTCGGCCGGGAGCTCGATGTGCTCGCGGTCGAAGCCCTCGGACTCCTGGCGGGCGGCCAGCCCGAGGAAGACGACGGCGGCGTCCGCGGCAGCCGCAACGCGAACGGCCTCGTCTCGCAGAACCCCAGCATCACCGGAACCGTCGGTCGTGAAGCCGGTGGCGAACTCCACCGCGCCACCGGCCAGCGCGCGGATCTCGTCGAGCGGGACGTCGACCCGGGTGGCGTTCACGTGCGAGCTCCCGCCGCCCTGGTACCGCGGCACCTGCGCGAGCTCACCGATGACCGCGAGCGACGCCTCAGCGGCCAGCGGGAGCACCCCGTCATCGTTCTTGAGGAGGACGATGCAGCGCCCGGCCACGTCCCGGGCCAGCGCGTGGTGTTGTTCCTCGTCCAGCGTCACGCCGTCCCGGCGTCCCGCCGCCACCCGACCAGCCAGCTCGGCGACGCGCTCAGCGGAGCGCGTGACGACGGCCTCGTCGAGCGCGCCCGCCCCGACGGCGGTGACCACCTGGGCATCTGTGCGACCTCCACCCCCGGGCATCTCCAGGTCCAACCCCGCCGCCACGGCAGCCACTCTGTCCCGGACCGCACCCCAGTCGCTGACCACCGCACCGTCGAAACCCCACTCGCCACGGAGGACCTCGGTCAGCAGCCACCGGTTCTCCGCGGCGTACACGCCGTTGACGCGGTTGTAGGAGCACATGACCGTCCAGGGACGCGCGTCCTGGACCACCCGCTGGAAAGCTCGGAGGTAGATCTCACGCAGGGGCCGCTCATCGACGTCCGAGCTGGACCGCATGCGGTCGTGTTCGGCGTTGTTGGCCGCGAAGTGCTTGAGCGAAGTGCCCACGCCCCGGCTCTGCACGCCGCGGACCCACGCCGCGCCGAGAACCCCGCTCACCAGGGGGTCCTCCGAGAAGTACTCGAAGTTCCGGCCGCCCCGCGGGTCGCGCTTGATGTTCACCCCGGGACCGAGGAGCACTCCCACTCCCTGCGCCTGGCACTCGTCACCCAGAGCCCCACCGACCTGTTCGACAAGCGCGACGTCCCAGCTCTGGCTGAGCCCGACCGCGGGCGGGAAGCACGTCGCCGGCACGCTGGCGCCGATGCCGAGGTGGTCACCGGTCCCCGCCTGGGTGCGCAATCCGTGCGGACCGTCCGCGAGGCGGACGGGGGGCACCGACCCGGCAGCCTCGGTGGTCCACATGTCGGCTCCACTGCCGAGCGCAGCCCGCTGCGCCAGCGTCAGGTCCGTGACGGCCGTCGAGATGCCGAGGTCCATGCAGGGGTCTCCAGGGTGTCCGGCCGGCCCGGCCGGCGGCGAGTGCTCGATCCGTGCGCGCATTCGGGCAGCTCCATGCTGCACATCGGCCGGCACGAGCGCTGAGTTCGTGCCATGAGTTGTCGTGGAGCTCGGCGGGCCCCCACGCCCGCATCCTTCCCGACTCCCGCTGGGGACGTGGCGCTCACCCCTCCTCCCCCGGCACGACCCTCAGGTGATCCGGGCCATACTGGGGCAACGCTGGCGGCCACCGGTTGCCGAGAGCGCGCGCATCGACGAGTCGGCAGAGGGGTGAGGGCAGTGGAGCCCACGGAGGCCGGCCACCGGGAGCACCGGGCGACCACGATCTACGACGTCGCCAAGGCCGCAGGCGTGGCGCCGTCCACCGTCTCCCGCGCCTTCTCGCGTCCCGGACGGGTCAACTCGGAGACGGCGGAACGGATCCGCCAGGTGGCCGAAGAACTCGGTTACCGGACCAACCCGCTCGCCCGCGCCCTGTCCACCGCCCGCAGCCACATGCTGGCACTGGTGGTGTCCGACGTCGCCAACCCGTTCTACTCCGAGGTCATCCGGGGAGCTCAGGCCGCTGCCGCCGACGCTGGCTTCACCGTGCTGCTCACCGACGCGCAGGAGTCCGAACGACTGGAGCGGGCGGCCATCGAACGCGCCATCCCGAGCGTCGACGGGATCGTGCTCGCCGGCTCACGCCTGTCGGACTCGGCCATCCGGATGGTCTCCAAGCAGAAGCCGGTCGTCGTGCTCAACCGAGCGATCGTGGACGTGCCCTCCGTCGTCCCGGACAACGCTCGGGGCATGCGCCAGGCCGCGGAGCACCTGGCGAGCCTGGGGCACGGGTCGATCACGTACGTCGCCGGCCCGGAGGCCTCCTGGGCCGACGGCATGCGCTGGCGATCACTGCTGGAAGCAGCACCCGACCACTCCCTGCGTGTGCGGCGCATCGGTCCGTTCTCGCCCGACGTCCCGGGCGGCGTGCAGGCGGCCGAGGTGCTCACCAGGAACCCGACCTCGGCGGTCATCGCCTACAACGATCAGCTGGCCATCGGGGTCATCCGGGGTCTTGCCGCTCGGGGGATCCGTGTACCCGGCGACGTCAGCGTCATCGGCTTCGACAACATCTTCGCCTCCGAGCTGATCTCACCCGGGCTGACCACGGTGGCGGCACCGCTCTACACCGAGGGCTCGACGGCGACGAAGCACCTGCTGACCCTCATCGAGAGTGGTCGGCGGCAGCAGAGTCTGTCCGCGGTGCTGCCGACCCTGCTGGTGGTCCGTGGCTCGACGGCTCAGCGCAAGCGGAAGAGGACCTCACCGGCCTCGGGCACGAACAGCATCCCGGGGTCCGCGGCCGCGGCGGCGAGATCCACCTCGGCTGGGTCGAGGTAGTCGAGGTTCGCCCCCCGCACGATCTCCTCGGGGATGCCGGTGGCCAGGGTGACCCTCAGTCGGCACTGCTCTCCGTGAACGGAGTCGTAGGTGCCGGCGCCGCGCAGGTGCGTGGAGTGGGCCAGCACTCCCCAGTGGAGGTGCGAGAACCGGTCCCACTGCGCGACGAAGTAGTCGCGGCAGTGGTAGCCGATCTCGTTGATCTCCGGGTGCATGGCCGAGATCTCGGTGATGTGCGGGGCGTAGATGACGACCTCTCCCCCGTCGGCGACCACCGGCTCCACCTTGTAGAAGCCCTTCGCGGCGGTCCACATGTCGTCGTACTTGTCCGGCACCACGGACACGACCCGCCGCACCGGCGCGTCCAGGTAGCGCACGTGGGTCTCGGCCGACACCCCTGCCGCGGCCGCCCAGGCCGCCCGCGGCTCCCCGAACGCCGCCGCGTGCAGCGCGCCACTCCCCGACTCGGCGACCACGCAGAGGGCCAGCCGCTCCGCTGGGATGAGGGCGGCCGCCTCGTCGATGAGCGCTCGGACCGGCGTGATGCCCCGGGTACCGATGATGTCGGCGCTGGTGATCAACGCGCCCAGCCAGTGCGACAGGTCGATGATCTCCTGTCCTGCGACGCCCGGGAAGAAGTACTTGTTGCCCCCCGAGAACCCGACCACCTCGTGCGGGAACACCGGGCCGACCACGAGCGCGACGTCGTGCTCGACGACGGCCCGGTTGAGCCGTACGTCGACGCTCTCGCGCAGTCGCCCGTCGGACAGCTCCGTGACGCGCGACGCCGGGATGACCCCCAACGAGGCGAACGTGGCCGGATCGGCCCACTCGTGGTTCAGCAGTGCCATGCCCGGATAGCGGGCCGCGAGATCACCTGCGGGGAAGCCGAGGTGTCGCGCCAGCTGGGCTTCGGACATGGGTGCGTGCGTGCCCAAGGCGATCAACGCCGTCAGCCGGGTCACCCGTCCGACCAGCGCGCCGTGCACCGCGCTGAGCAGGAGCGGCAACGGACAGCTGCGGGTCGCGTCGGGGATGACCACGCAGACGCTGCGGCCGTCCAGGTCCTGCCCGGCCAGCTGCTCGCGGACGAACGCGGTCACCTCGTGCTCCGCCAGGACACCGTCGGGTCCGCCGATCAGGGCGGCCTGCCGGGCCAGGTCAGCCGTGGCGGCGAGCGGGGACGTCATGGTCAGACCATGCGACGAGGGCGGACACGGCGACAAGGCCCGGCTGGAACAGGTGGCAACCGACCGGACGACGCGGCAACAGGCGACAACCGTTTGCCGAGTTGTCCGCGTCACACCGAGCATCACCGTCATGCCCGCACCTGCCGTCCTCTCCCGGCACCCCGATCGACTGCTGCCGTCCGAGCCCGGCACCCGGGCCATCGCCCGGCGGCTGTACGACGCCGTGCGCGACCTGCCGATCCTGTCGCCGCATGGCCACGTCGACCCGCAGATGCTCGCCGACGACGTCCCGTTCCGTGACCCGGCGAGCCTGTTCGTCACCCCGGACCACTACGTGACCCGGCTCCTGCACGCCTCCGGTATCCCGCTCGGCGACCTCGGTGTCGGACGCGGGCAGCTCACGGAGTCCGAGTCGCGCGCAGTCTGGCGGCGGCTCTGCGAGCACTGGCACGTGCTGCGGGGGACCCCGACCCGCTACTGGCTGGAGTCCGAGCTGGCCGAGGTCTTCGACGTGGGCGTGCAGCCGTCGACCGACACCGCCGACGACATCTACGACCAGGTCGCGGAACGGCTGACCAAGGACGCGTACCGGCCCCGGGCGCTGTTCGAGCGCTTCCGCATCGAGTTCCTCGCCACGACCGACGACCCCTGCGACGACCTGTCCGCGCACGCGGCGTTGGCTGCAGACGACTCCTTCCCGGGCCGGGTGGTACCGACCTTCCGCCCGGACCGCTACCTCGAGGTCTCCGCTCCGGGCTGGGCTGCCGCGGTGTCCCGGCTGGGTGAGGTGAGCGGCACCGACACCGGCAGCTGGTCGGGGTGGGTCACCGCCATGGAGCAGCGGCGCGCCCACTTCGCCGCCCACGGCGCGACCTCCGCCGACCACAGCCACGAGGACGTGCGGACCGATCCGCTCTCCCCGGGGCAGGCCGAGCAGCTGTACCGAGCGGCGCTGAGCGGTGACGCAACGGCGGACGAGTGCCTCGCCCTGCGCCGGCACATGCTGCTGGAGATGGCCCGGATGTCCTGCGACGACGGTCTGGTGATGACCCTGCACCCCGGTGTCCGCCGCAACCACCACGCCCCGACACTCGCGTCACACGGGCCGGACACCGGGCACGACATCCCGCTGCGGATGGAGTACACCGATGCCCTCCGGCCGCTCCTCGAGCGGTTCGGCACCCACCCAGGTCTACACCTGGTGCTGTTCACCCTCGACGAGACGGTGTTCTCCCGCGAGCTCGGCCCGCTGGCCGGCTTCTACCCGTCGGTGTACGTCGGTGCCCCGTGGTGGTTCCTCGACGCACCTGGGGCCGTCCGGCGCTTCCGTGACGCGGTCACCGAGTCGGCCGGGTTCCGGCGCACGTCCGGTTTCATCGACGACACCCGGGCGTTCTGCTCCATCCCGGCCCGCCACGACATGTCGCGACGGCTCGACAGCGGCTACCTGGCGCGACTCGTGTCCGAGCACCTGCTCGACGAGGACGAGGCGCTCGAAACCGTCGTCGACCTGGTGGACGGCCGACCGCGCGAGGTCTTCAAGCTGTGACCGCGCAGTCCCTGACCCGCGGCGGCGTCGCGGCCCCGCCGGTTCGTGCGGTGCACCTGGGCCTCGGCAGCTTCTTCCGCGCCCACCAGGCCTGGTACACCGACCGGGCCGCGGGCGACGACCCCTGGGGCTTCGCCGGCTTCACCGGGCGCCGACCGGACCTGGCGGACACCCTGAGTGCCCAGCAGGGCCTTTACACGCTGGTGACCCGCGCAGCCGAGGGAGACCGACACGACGTCGTCCGGTCCGTGAGCCGGGCGCACGCAGCCAGCGACCACCACGCCTGGCTGGCGCACCTCTCCTCCGGCGACGTCCGGGTGCTGACCCTGACGGTGACCGAGGCGGGCTACCTCCGGAACGCTCGCGGCGGGCTGGACGCCGACGATCCGGTGGTGCGCCGCGACCTGACGGTGCTCCGGGACGATCCCACCGCACCGGTGAGGTCGGTACCGGCACGGGTACTGGCCGGTCTGCTGGCCCGGCGCCGTTCCGACGCGGGCCCGCTCACGCTGGTGCCCTGCGACAACCTCCCGGACAACGGTGGCGTGCTCGCCCGCGTCGTGCGGGACCTGGCCGAACTGGTCGACCCGTCGCTGCTCGACTGGATGGACGAGCGGGTCTCCACCGCCACCACCATGGTCGACCGCATCACCCCCGAGCCGACCGATGCCGATCGTCGGGCGGTGCTCGAGGCCACCGGCGTCGACGACCGGAGCCCCGTCGTGACCGAACCCTTCAGCGAGTGGGTGATCGCCGGCGAGTTCCCGGGCGGGCGACCGGCGTGGGAGGACACCGGTGCGGTGTTCACCGACGCGGTCCAGCCGTTCGAGGAGCGCAAGCTCTGGCTGCTGAACGGCGCCCACTCGCTGCTCGCCTACGTCGGCTCGCTGCGCGGGCACACGACTGTCGACGAGGCGGTGGCGGATCCACACTGTGCTGCCCTGCTCGACGAGTGGTGGCGGGCCTGCACCCCTCACCTGTCCCTCCCCCCGGGAGATGCCGAGCGCTACTGCGCGGCCCTGCGGGAGCGGTTCGCGAACCCCCGGATGCGGCACGCACTCGGCCAGATCGCCACGGACGGCTCACAGAAGCTGCCGGTCCGGCTCCTCCCGGTGCTCCACCGAGACCTGGACGCCGGCCATCGCCCCGACGTCGTCGTGACGGTCCTGGCCGCGTGGTTGCTGCACCTACGCGGCACCGGGCTCCCGGTCCGCGACGTGCGGGCGGCTGAGCTGGAGCCGGCGGCCCAGGCGCCACTCCCCCAATCGGTCCCGGCAGTGCTGGCGGCACTCGATCCGGCGCTCGCCGACGATGCCGAACTGGTGACAGCCGTCCGAAGCCGGGTGGCGGACCTCTCCGGACACCGGTGACCGCCCTGCGACCGGCCGAGGTGGTGATCGGCCTCGACGTCGGCACGACGGCCGTGAAGGCCGTCGCCTTCGGGGTCGGGAGCGCCTGGCGTTGCTCTGCCGTGCGGGAGTACCCGTTGCTGCAGCCCCGACCGGGCTGGCAGATCCAGGACGCCGATCTCGTGGTCGCGGCGACGGTCGAGGCGCTCCGTGAGTGCGTCGCCGTGGCCGGCGTGCCGGTGGCCGCTGTCTCGGTCGGGACGGCCATGCACGGCCTGCTCGCACTCGACGACGAGTGCCGCCCCATCACCCCGTTGATCACCTGGGCCGACTCGCGGGCGTCCTCGGAGGCGAGCGAGCTGCGCGTCACCTCCGTCGCCGTGGATCTGCACCAGGTCACCGGGACGCCGGTGCACCCGATGTCCCCGCTGACCAAGCTGCGCTGGGCCGCTCGCCACGATCCGGGCACCTGCCGACGGGCCCGCTGGTGGATCGGGCTGAAGGACTACGTCCTGCTGTGCCTCACCGGCACGCTGATGACCGAGCTGTCCTCGGCGTCGGCGACCGGCATGCTGGACCTGCGCGCCGGCGATTGGTACGGACCAGCTCTCGAACTCGCCGCCGTCCACCGGTGGCAACTGCCCGACGTCCGCCCGACGACGACCGTGCTCGGCACCACCCCGGAGACGATGTCGTCGACCGGGCTGCCGACGGGCACGCCGGTCGTCGCAGGGGCGGCCGACGGTCCGCTGGGCAACCTGGGCACCGGGGCTGTCGCCCCCGGGGAGGCCGGGCTGAACCTGGGCACCAGCGGCGCCGTGCGCATGGTCGTCGACCGTCCGCTGACCGATCCGGACGGGCGCACCTTCTGCTATGCGCTCACCGACGAGCTCTGGGTCGTCGGTGGCGCGATCAGCAACGGGGCGCACGTGGTCCGCTGGGCGGCCGACGGGCTCGCTCCGGACGTCGCCACGACCGCGGGCACTTCCGGATCGGACGAGGCGCTGCTGGGCATGGCCGCTGAGGCACCGCCGGGCAGCGACGGGCTGGTGATGCTGCCGTACCTCGTCGCGGAGCGCGCGCCGCTGTGGGACCCGCAGCTACCCGGCGCATACCTCGGACTGCGGCGGGACCACACCCGTGCGCACCTCATCCGGGCTGCTGTGGAGGGGGTCGCACTGCAGTTGGCAGCGGTGGTCGATCTGGTCGACCGGCTGGAGCCGGTGACGACGGTGCGGGCGACCGGCGGCGCCTTCCGGGCGCCGCTGTGGCGCACGGTGGTCGCCGCCGCGCTCGACCGTCCAGTGACCTTCACGTCCGATGCGGAGGGGGGTGCACTCGGTGCCGCCGCACTGGGGCTGTTCGCGCTGGGGCGGGTCGAGCGACTGGTCGACGCGGCGGCGCTGCTGACCGGCCCCAGCGCCTGGGAGGGAGCGACCGTGGTCGCACCGCCCGAGCACGTCCAGGTCTTCCAGCGACTGCGCGAACGCCTGCCCGGGCTGGCGAACGGGGTGGCCGCGGCGGCCGGTGCGCTCGCCGGCGACCGTTCCGGCGACCTGACAGCGCCGGCGTTCACGGTGAGCTAGCGGACGCTGCGGACCCGGAGGGCGATTAGCGTGGCCCCGACCAGACCAAGCGCACCGGCGGTCAGGTAGAGCAGCGTGTAGTTGCCCCCCTCGCTCGAGGCGTTGAGCGAGATGACCAGCGGGGCGACCAGCGGGCCCACTGCGCTCGGGATCTTCTGGGAGAACCCGACCACCGCCATGTAGCGGCCGGCCTGGGTGTCCCGGTGCGGCAGCACGTCGAGCACGATGGCCTGGTCCACCGCGGCGAACGCGGCGATGCTGAGCGAGGCCAGCAACGACCCGGTGAGGAGGAGCACGTAACTGTCCGCGAAGGCGGACACCACTGCACCCGAGGCGAAGACGCCGCCGGCGAGGAACACGAAGACCCGGCGACGGCCCAGCCGGTCGGAGAGGAACCCTCCACCGAGTCCGCCGGCGAGCGCGGTGAGGACCCCGCACGCGGCGGTGACCGCGAGGAAGCCCGCGACGCCGGGGATGTCCACGTCCAGCCGCTGGGCGTAGAAGAAGGTGGCGAAGGTGGTGGTCATGGAGAGACCGAGGAAGAACAGGAAGCGACCCAGCCAGTTCCAGGCGAAGTCCCGGTGCGCCCGGGGGTCGAAGCCGTAGGAGCGGAGCAGCCGCCCCACGGTCAGCCGGTCCGCCGGCGCCGGACCGCGACTGTCGGTCTCCCGAACGCCGAGCAGGTAGGGCAGCACGAGCGCGGTACCGGCGACACAGGGCAGCGCGAACAGCAGCACCTGGTTGCTGCTCACCGCACCGGCCAGCAGCACGCCCAGCACCGGCGCGGTCTGGGTCGTGACCCCGGTGAGCCCGGACACCCGCCCCCGCTGCGAGCGCGGCAGCCGGTCGGCCTGCACGTTGGAGATGGCACCCAGGGCGGTGCCCCACCCGACGGTGGTCAGCACCCACCCCAGGCCCAAGATCGGCACCGTGGCGGACCAGGCCATCACCGCCGTCCCGACCGTGCCGACCAGGCTGCCCGCGAGCAGGTACGGCCGGCGTCGACCGAAGCGGGACCTGGTCCGGTCGCTGACCGTGCCGACCAGGGGGTTGGCCAGCAGTGAGACGACCGACCCGATGCCGATCAGGTAGCCCAGCACCTCCTCCCGCCCGGGGGCCAGCTCGTCGACCCGCAGGGCCAGCGAGAAGGCCATCGGCACGATGAGGGCCATCGAGCTGCCGAAGGTGGCCACCATCATGGCGACGACCTGCCAGCCCGGGACCCGCGGGCGGTCGTCGTCCTCCGCGCGCGGGCGGGGCGGGCGCGGAGCCGCGCCCCGCGCGGCTGGAGCATCGGGCAGCACGGCGGGCGGGGCTGCTCCGACCACGGCCGGTACGCCGGGGCCCGAAGGGTCGGCGCTCACCGCTGCCCGCCCCCGCTCAGGCCGGACCGGACGGCTTGACGCCGTTCAGGCCGAGCCAGCGCTGACGCAGCGCGTGCGCTGCCGCCTTGGGCCTGCGGTCCCGGGTGAAGACCCCCTTCTTGTTCCCGTCCACCCGGTGGATGGCCCGAGTGGTCTGGAAGTCGGCGAAGTTCCAGATCTGCTCGCCGACGAACGCCTCCACCCGGTCGAACACCCGGTGGTGCATGTCGAGGAAGTCCCGCTGGTACTCCTCGGTCCACGGGATGTCCCACAAGGAGTGCAGCCCCTGCATCGTGTCCGCGCCGTACTCGGTCATCAGGATCGGCTTGTCGTACTTCGCCGCCCAGCCCCGCAGGTCCCGCTCTAGGTAGTCCTCGGCCGTGACGAGGTCCCCGTTGGCGACGTACCAGCCGTAGTAGCGGTTCAGCGAGATCACGTCGAACAGGTCGGCGATGCGGTCGTTGCTCGGGTTGGCGAACATGACCACCGCGTAGGTGACCGGGCGGGTCGGGTCCAACTCACGGGTGAGCTGCACGAGGGGCTCGAAGTACTCCCGGGCGCCCTCCTCGTTGGACGAGGGCTCGTTGGTGATGCACCACATCACCACGCTGGGGTGGTTCTTGTCCCGCGCGATCAGCTCGCGGAGGTGCTGGGCGTGTGCGGCCTGCGTCTGGTCGTTGAAGGTCTCCGGCGAGAACGTCGGCGTGGTGACCGCGCCGGCGAGCCCCCCGGTGACGGCCAGATTGAGGCCGACGGCCGAGGTCTCGTCGATGACCACGATGCCGTGCCGGTCGGCGAACTCCAGCACCTCCTCGGCGTAGGGGTAGTGCGAGGTGCGGAAGGAGTTCGCACCGATCCACTCCATCAGCTGGAAGTCGTGCACCAGGTAGGCGTCGTCGTGGCCCTTGCCGCGGATCGGTGTGTCCTCGTGCTTGCCGAAGCCGGTGAAGTAGAACGGCTCGCCGTTGATCAGGAACTGGGTTCCGCGCACCTCGACGGTGCGCACGCCGAAGGACTCGGTCCAGCTGTCGACCACCGTCCCGCCGTCGACCAGCTCGACCACGAGGTCGTAGAGGTGGGCCGCGCCGGGCTGCCACAGCCTCACGTCCTCGATCCGCAGGCTGCCCTCCGCGCCGGTGCCGGCGGCGACCTCGGTGCCGTCGACGTCCACCGCGCGCACCCGGACGTCGGCCGGCGCGCTGGTGCGGACGGCGTAGTCGACGGTGCCCGCTGCGCCGTCCACGCCGGTGACGACCGTGACGTCCTCGACGTGCGTGGCGGGGCGGCTGTAGAGCCACACCGACCGCGCGAGCCCGGCGTAGTTGAAGAAGTCGTGCAGGTAGGTCTGCTTGCGCCGGCCGGACTGCTCCACGGTGAGGGTGCCCGGCGGGAGCGTGACGTTGGTCAGCTCGTTGTTCACCCCGACGGTGAGCCGGAACTCCTCCCCCGCCCGGACGACGTCGGTGATGTCGGCCTCGAACGGGGTGTACCCACCCACGTGCTCGGCGACGAGCTGGTCGTCGACGTACACCCGGCCCTGGTGGGTGGCCGAGTCCAACCGCAGCAGCACCCGCTCGTCGGCCCACCCGCGGGGCACGCGCGCCGTGCGCTGGTACCAGACCCACCCGACGTGGTCCCGGATCTCCCGGTCGGCGAAAAGGTCGTTGTAGCTGGCCGGCACCGCCGCCTCCAGCGTGGTGTCGAGGCGGCCGGTCCACGGCTCGTCCTGCACGCGGCCGGCGATGCCGAACCGCCACAGGCCGTCGAGGTTCACCAGTTCCCGGGTCGGGGTGGAACGGGGCTTGAGCATCGATCTCCTCCAGGTTCGCGACGCCGGGATCCGGCGCCGGGGGGTCAGCGGGGGCCGGTGAGCGTGAGCTGCCACTCCCAGGCGTGCTCACGACTCGACAGCCGGTAGGGCTTCCGTGTGTCCGGGCCGAGCAGCGCCGTGCCCACCCCGCGGTGGGCGACGTCGAGATGGACGACGGTGGTGCGGCTGGGCGGCAGCTCCCACCAGTGCGCGGCGCCCTCGAGCTGGTCCACGGTGTACCGGCTGACGTTCAGGTGGAGCGGGGTCGGCGAAACAGCCCGCACCTCACCGGCCGGGCCGGACAGCCGCAGCTCGGTGACGCCGCCGCGGGTGCCGTTCTCCTGCGGGAGGACGTAGGGCACCGCGAGGTCGTCGATCGGGCTCGCCCACGCGCCGAGCAGCGCCGAGGCGGCGCGGTCCGGGTAGTTCTCCCACGGTCCCAGACCGACCCACTGGGCCTGCTCGAAGCCATCGACCAGCTCGAACTCCACCCCGACCCTCAGCCCGTCGGTGGTGCCCTCTGGCAGGGAAACCTCCTCGCGGAGAACCCAGTCCCCGGGGCCGATGGTCCGGACGGTCCGCCGGTGCACCACCTCGTCGCCGAAAGCGGCCGCGTACCGCGTGGTCACGACGGTGCCGTGCGCCGACCGGTCCACGTCCGTGCCGGTCGGGGTCAGCCGGAAGAAGCCGCTGCGCACGAACCGCTGGTCCAGGGCGAAGGACCGGTCGTTGTCGGTCAGCGCGCGCCACAGGCACAGTCGCGGAGCGCGGTGGAGGACTGGGTGCTCCACCGCGCCGTCACCCCTGACCTCTGCTTCCGGGGCGTGCCCGGCGGGCAGCGGCACGGGCCGTCGCGGGAGGACCACCTGCTGCAGTGCGACCTCCGTCCTGCTGGGCGCCCACAGCGCGTCGCCGCGCGTGCGCACGGCCAGGGTGAGCGCGAGAGCCGCAGGGCTGCGGAGCAGGTCGCACACCGACGCAGGCAGGACCAGGCCGCCTTCGGCGCCGGCGGCCACGTCCGGGGTGGGCACGAGGACCGCACCCAGCGGTCCGGCTGTCGTCTCGACGCGCAGTTCGAGTTCGAAGCCGCTCAGGTCGGCGAAGCTCTGCCGGTTGCGCAGGCGCACCCGTCCGCTCAGGGCCTCGTCTGCTCCGGACAGGAGGCGGACCGGGCTGAACAGGCCACGGGCCTCGTAGAGCGCCGGCTTCGGGGTGAGGTCGGCGAACACCACGCCGTTGAGCAGGGTCGGCCCGTTGTTCGGTTCGTCGCCGAAGTCGCCGCCGTACCGGTGTCGCCCGTCGCCATCCGGATCGAGCGCGTGGTCGGTGAACTGCCAGATGAACCCGCCCTGCAGGCCGGGGAGCGACTCGAAGAGCTCCCAGTACTCGGCCAGGCCTCCGGTGCTGTTGCCCTGGGAGTAGGCGTACTCGCACGTGATCAACGGCCGGTCGGTGCGCTCGTCGGCCGAGTAGGCCCGCAGCGCGTCGAACGTCGGGTACATCGGGCAGACGACATCGGTGGCTGCCCGTCCTCCGTGCCAGTCGGTGGCGACGGCGCCCTCGTAGTGGACGGGCCGGGTCGGATCGGCGTGCCTGACCCACGCCGCTGCGGCGTCGTGCGCTGCGCCGTAGCCGGTCTCGTTCCCCAGCGACCAGAGGATCACCGACGGGTGGTTGCGGTCCCGCGCGACCATGCGCTGCACCCGCTCGACGATGGCGCCGAGGTACGGAGGGTCGTCCGCGATCGTGGAGGCGAAGGCGTGCCCTTCCACGTCGGCCTCGTCCACGACGTAGAAGCCGAGTCGGTCGCAGAGGTCCAGAAACGACGGGTCGTTCGGGTAGTGGGCGGTGCGGATCGCGTTGACGTTGCACCGCTTGAGCAGCGACAGCTCGGCCAGCTGACGCTCCTGCGAGAGCACGCGGCCGGTGCACGGGTCGACGTCGTGCCGGTTCACGCCCTGGATGAGCACCCGCCGGCCGTTCACCAGCAGGTCGGGCCCTTCGATCCGGACCCGGCGGAAGCCGATCCGCGTGCGGGTCTCGTCGACCACCTCGCCACCGCCGTCGACCAGCCGGACGACGAGCTCTTCCAGGTGCGGGGTCTCAGCCGACCACGGCCGGACGTCGAGGTCGCCGAGGAAGACGACCGCGGTCCCGGCGGGCGACGAGGACCGGTGCTGCTGGCCGAGCATCCCCGGGGTGGCCCGGAACTCCGGTGGGATCGGCGCGCTCGCGGCGTTCAGGCTGACCAGGTCCATGAAGTCCGCCGGCAGGCGGGGCTCCGGACGGGTGGACCGGTCGTCGCCGCCCCTGGGCAACGTGGGTGCGGTCACCCGCGGTGCCACCGGCACCTCCTCTGTGCGGCCGAGCACCTCCACCTGCAGGGTGTGCTCGACGTCGCGGAGGTGGGCCAGGCCGTTGGTCTGGACGGTGGCCTGCAGGCTGCCGCGGCCGGTGGCCGGGTCGAGGTCGGCGACGACCCTCAGGTCGGCCAGGTGCACCTCGGGCACGCTGTAGAGGAAGACCGATCGACTGATGCCGGCCTGCCACCACTGGTCCTGGTCCTCCAGGTAGCTGACCGCCGACCACTTGCTGACGACCAGCTCCACGGTGTTCGGTCCCTCGACGACGGCGTCGGTGACGTCGAACTCGGCGGCGAGGTGCGAGTCAGAGCTGAGCCCGACGGGGCGCCCGTTGACGAAGGCGCGCAGCAGCCCCTCGGCGGCACCGACGTGCAGCACCGTGCGGCGGCCCGGCCGCAGACTGAGGGACACGGTGCGCCGGTACACCCCGGTGGGGTTCGCTCGCGGGACGGCGGGCGGCACCTCGTCGAAGGGCATGGGGACGTTCGTGTAGTGCGGGGGGTCGGCGGGCTCGCGCATGGTCCACAGCTCGGGCACCTGGACGGTCGCCCACCGGTTGCTGCGCGCAGCGGTCGGCGACGGGAGCAACTGGAAGTCCCAGAGCCCGTCGAGCGGTACCTCCGGCTCACGCCGCAGCGAGTGCATGGGCAGCCGACCGACCGCGTGCAGACCGGTGTCGTCAGTGGGCGCCGGGAGCGGCACTGCCGTCGCCTCGGGCGTCACAGGCCACCGCGACGGGCAACGCTCCCCAGCCAGCCCAGGCTCGGCTTCGGGTGGCGCTCGAATGTCTCCCGGTCGACCGCGATGAGCCCGAAGGTCGGCTCCCAGTGGCCCCACTCGTAATTGTCCAGGGCGCTCCAGTGCAGGTAGCCGCGCACGTCCACGCCGTCGTCCATGGCGGCGAACAGGTGCTGCAGCGCCTCGGTCGTGTAGGCGACGCGCCGGCTGTCGTCAGCGGTGGCGATCCCGTTCTCGGTGATCAGGATCGGCACTCCCCCGGTCACCTCCGCCGTGTGCCGGACGGCGATGCCGATCGCGTCGGGCCGATAGGCGGTCCCGACCAGGGTGTTGTCCGGCGACGGCGGGTACGGCTCGATCCCCTCGGCGTTGACCCACTGGCTGGAATAGGACTGCACGCCGACGAAGTCGTCCTCCCTCGCCGCGTCGAGGTAGAGATCCTCCCACTGCCACTGCAGCTCGCGGGCCTTCTCCTCGGCTCCCGGACGGGCGACGAAAGCACGGTTGGCGACCGTCCAGCCCACCTTGGCGCCGGTCTGCTCCCGCACGACGTCGCGGACGGCGTGGTGCGCCTCCACCATGCGCCGTCCGATCTCCAGATCCGGCGCCGGGAGGGGCGGCCGGGGCCCACCCTCGACCGTCGGGCTCTGCCACTTCTTCCGCTGCTCCGGGTCACGGGCGAGCCGCGCCAGCATGGTCATCATCGCCTGCATGTTCGGCTCGTTCATGGTGACGACCCACGGAACGCCGTCCAGGATGCCGGTCGCGGCGCGCACGTAGCCGACGAAGCGGTCGACCGCCCGGTCGCTCATCCAGCCGCCCTCCTCGGCGAACCAGCGCGGGGTGGTGAAGTGCTGCAACGTGACGACCGGGGTGAGCCCCAGGCCGAGGGCCGTGTCGATCATCCGCCGGTAGTGGGCGAGCACCGCACGGGAGACGAGTCCCGGCTCGGGCTCGATGCGAGCCCACTCGATGCCGAACCGGTAGGCGGTCAGGCCGGCGTCGGCCAGCAGTTGCATGTCCTCCGGGTAGCGGTGATAGCTGTCGCACGCGTCGCCACTGCGCTCGCTGCCCGGCATCGAGCCCTCACGCGCCCAGAAGTCGCTGTTGAGGTTGTTTCCCTCCACCTGGTGCGGGGCGGTCGAGGCCCCCCAGAGGAACCCGAGTGGGAGTTCGGACATGTCATGGCCCTTCGACGAGGACGGAGGACGGCGGCATCGCAGCTGTCGTGGTTGGCGTCACACTAGCATCAATCCCGTACTACAACACTATTTTCATGAGGTCCGGTACTCGAATCGCGTGAGCACCGCCGGTCCACCCAGGGCCTCGACGCCGATGACGCGTCCGGTGAACCCGCCGGCCACCTCGGTGGACAGGTAGCGACCGTCCACGCCCGCCAGGACGTGCACCCCCTCCTCGTCCACCCAACCCAGCTCGAGCCGGTCCGGCCCGCTGCGGCGGCCACGACGGTCCTGGGCAGCGACAGCGCGCACGACCAGCGGCCGGTCCGGCGACACGTCAGTGGCAGTGGCGAGCACCTGGTCCAGCGGACCGACGGCCATGCGGACCGCGAGGGCACCGCCGCACCGCTCCACCGCCACCCAGTGGGCGTCGTCGATGCGCACGGTCAGCGCCACGTCCCCCTCCGTGACCGTCACCTCGACGGTCCACTCCTCGTCGCGCGCTCGTACCGCCAACAGCCGCTCGGCCTCGCGTGCGGACACCGGGCGTCCTGCGGCGAGCTGGATCCCGCCTCCCGGACGGACCGCGGCGAACTGCTGCGGCTGGACCCCGGGTGAGATCCATCGCGGGTGCAGGCGGTCACCGGAGAAGTCGTCCACGAAGGCGGTGACCGCTTCGGGGACCTCGAACCGGTCCTCGACCACGACCGGCCAGCCGTCGACCCAGTCGACGCCGGCGAGGAAGGTCTCACGCCCGTTGACGTGGTACTGCGGGAAGGAGCCGCGCGGCCTGACTCCCAGATGCACCACGGCCCAGCTGCCGTCACGGAGCTCGACGAGGTCGGCGTGGCCGGTGTTCTGGACCGGGTCGCCGGTGCTGCGGTGCGAGAAGACAGGGTTGGTCGGGTGCCCCTCGAACGGCCCGGTGGCACTACGGGCCCGGGCGACGGAGACCCCGTGACCCCGCCCCGTACCGCCCTCGGCCACGACGAGGTACCACCAGCCGTCGCGTCGGAACAGGTGCGGGCCCTCAGGATGGGCCAGCCCGCTGCCCGCCCAGAGCGGTCTCGGTTCGGAGCCGAGCCGACCGGTCGACGGGAGCAGGACCGCCTGGGCGACCCCACCGAACGGGTCCGACCAGGTCAGCAGGCAGGTGCCGTCGTCGTCCCAGGCCAGGTCCGGGTCGACGCCGATGGTGCCCGCGGTGTACACCGGCTCGCTCCACGGGCCGGCCGAGTCCTCGGCGTGGACGAGCAGGTGCCCAAGCCGGATGTCGGCGATGTTCGTGGTGGCCAGCCAGAAGCGGCCGGCGTGGTGCCGCAACGTCGGCGCGTAGACGCCGGAACTGGCGCTCGCGAGCCCCGGCCGGACGTTGAGCTGACTGGGGCGGTCGAGCACGTTGCCGATCTGCTCCCAGCGGAGCAGGTCGCGGCTGCTGAACAGCGGCACGCCCGGCGCGTACTCGAAGCTGGACGTGGCGAGGTAGTAGGTGTCACCGACCCGACAGATGGAGGGGTCCGGGTGGAAGCCGGGCAAGATCGGGATGGCACTCATCGGGCGGTCTCCTCCGCTCGCGGGCGAGCCGGACGGGCGGACCGCGCCGGCCCCGTCCGGTGGGTGTGCGGCTACCACGGGGCCGTGACCGGCCGTGGCTCGAAGTCAGCCGGGGAGGCGGGCGATCCCGCCTCCCCGACCGAGGGGGTCATCCCGGCCGGCGGACCGAGACACGCGGGAGGTACGTCCGCCGACCGACGAGCTGCGGCCGGTCGCCGGTGATGGCGAACGAACTGGAGGTCCGGAGGTCGACCGACGAGGAGCCGACGTGCACGGTCACCTCGCCCGGCGCGACGACGAACCGACCGTCGACACCGGTGAAGCCGAGCTGGTCCACCGGCAACACGACTTCGACCTCGGCCTCCTGGCCGGGCTCCAGGTCCACCCGGGCGAAGCCAACGAGCTGCTGCACCGGGCGGGTCATGCCGCGGACCGGCTGGCTCGCGTAGAACTGCACCACCTCCGCCCCCGCCCTCGACCCGGTGTTCCGGACGGGGACGCGGAGCACGGCCTCGCCCTCCGGAGTCACCTCGGCCGCCTCGCTGCTGACATCCCCGTACTCGAAGGTCGTGTACGTGAGGCCGTGACCAAAGGGGAACAGCGGCGTCATGGGCATGTCCCGGTACCCCTTCCACATGTCGGCCGGCTCGCGGCGGTCTCCGCTGCCCCGCTTGTGCGCCTGGTAGATCGGGACCTGGCCGGAGTGCCGCGGCATGGTGAAGGGCAGCTTCCCGCCCGGCGTCGAGAGCCCGAAGAGGACGCGGGCCAGCGCGACCGGCCCCTCCGAGCCCGGGAAGTAGGCGGTGACGATGCCCGGCACCACTTCGTCGACGGCGGCGATGCCGTACGGGCGACCCATGAAGAGGACTGCTGCCGTCGGCTTGCCCAGCTGGGCGACCGCACGAGCGAGCGTGACCTGACCGGCAGGCAGGTCGATGTCCGCGGAGTCTGTCCCCTCCCCCTCCGTCATCCGCCCGGCGAAGGCGCCGGAACGCCCGCCCAGGGCGAGCACGACGACGTCGGCGTCCGCCGCCGCCGCCAGGGCCGCGTCCAGATCGCTCGGCTCGGGGTCGATGAGGCCGACGCCCACGACGGAGGAGACCTGGGCGTCGGGCAGGACTGCCTGTACCGCCTCGGCCAACCCGACGGCCCCGTAGTCGTCGCGCACGATCTGCTCGACGTCGATCTTGGACATGGCCTCCAGACGCGCGACCGCGACCTTCCGCTTCTCCTCGGACATCTCCCCGAGGACGCCCTCCATGCCGACCATCTGGGCCTGCCCGGTGGCCAGCCCGCGCAGCATCTCCTGGCTGGCCGGATAGGTGTAGTTGGGGAAGTTGACCAGTGCAGACTCGGCGTGCGGCCCGATGACCGCGACCCGGCGCACGGCCGGGTCGAAGGGGAGCACGCCGCCGTCGTTCTTCAGCAGCGTCACCGACTGCTCGGCCAGCGTGGCAGAGAGGTCGACGCCCTCGCGCCCCAGGCCGTCGAGCAGCACGGCGTCCTCGGCGACGTAGGGGGCCTCGAACAGACCGAGCTCGAACTTGTGCACGAGCACGCGGAGCACTGCGCGGTCGAGGAGGGCCTCGTCGATCTCCCCCGCCTCGACTGCGCGCGCCAGCGTGGCTCCGTAGCCGTAGGCGCTGGGGAGCTCGACGTCCAGACCTGCAGCGAGGGCGAGCCCGGCGGCCTCTTCCGGAGAGCTCGCCACCAGCTGGCGCTCGACCAGGTACTGGACGGTCCGGTAGTCGGAGACCACGGTCCCTTGGAAGCCCAGGCGCCCCCGCAACAGGTCATCCAGCACGGCCGCCGAGGTCGCCACGGGCTCGCCGTCGATCTCGGAGTAGCTGTTCATGACGCTGCGCATGCCGGTCAGCCGGATGGCCGCCTCGAACGGGGTGGCGTAGACGTCGTACAGCTCGCGCGGGCCGAAGTGGGTCGCCGCCAGGTTCTGCCCGGCCTCGGTCATCGCGTAGCCGAGGAAGTGCTTGGCCGTGGCGATGACGCCGTCCCGGAGGTCCTCACCTTGCATGTTGCCGACGAAGGAGACACCCATCGCGGTGACCAGGGCGACCTCCTCGCCGTAGGTCTCGTGTACCCGTCCCCAACGGGCATCGCGGGCGACGTCCAGCACCGGGGACAGGGCCTGCCTGATGCCGACAGCGCGCAGCTGGCGGCGGATGAGGGCGGCCATCTCGCCGACCAGCACCGGGTTCCAGGTGGCGGCGAGGCCGATGCTCGTGGGGAAGACGGTGAAGCCCTTGGCCGACACACCGTTGAGGGCCTCGTTGTGCAGGATGGCGGGGATGCCCAAGCGAGTGTCCTCCACGAGGTGACGCTGGACGGCGTTGTTGACGCGCGCGATCGCCACCGGCGAATCGGACGTGAGGGCCGCGCCGGAGATGTGCCCGATCCCGTCGGCCAGGTGCCGCCGCAGGGCGTCTCCGGAGACTCCGCCGGCACCGGCCAGCGCATGCGGCAGCACGCCCACGAGCTGCTGGGCCTTCTCACTGACGGTCATCCGTCCGAGCAGGTCGCGAGCGCGTTCCTCAGGCGACCGGGCAGTGTCCTTGTGGTCCATCGTGGGATGCCTCTCATGGGTCCACCGCGGGTCACCTGGTGGAGCGGATCGGACGGTCGACAGGATCAGGGCGCCGCCACGGCAGCAGCCGAGGCGGCGGAGCCGGCCAGCCACTCGGCGGGCCCCGTCACCGCCCGGTCATGACGCACGTCACGCTAGCATGTAAACCGTAATGCAATACGACATTCAGGAGACGGCATGCCGGCGACCGCACCACGGGGCCCGTACGCGAAGACGGAGGGGGTCCGGCGGCGCATCGTCGAGGCCTGCGTGGAGGCATTCGGCGAGACCGGGTTCTACGGCGCCACGATGAAGGACGTCGCGCGACGCGCGGGGATCAGTTACACCGGCCTCCTGCACCACTTCGCGAGCAAGGAGGAGCTGCTCACTGCCGTGCTGGCACTGCGGGCGGAGCTCAGCACCGAGTACCTCCGGTCGGCTCAGGCGCTGGACCCGCGCACACAGCCACTCGAGGCCCTGCGAGGCATGCTCGGTGTCGTCGCCGAGAACGAGCACCTGCCCGGCCTGCTCGCCCTGCACTGCGTGCTGGCGGGCGAGGCGACGTCGCCGGACCACCCCGCGCACACCCACTACGCCGAGCAGTACCGGGCGCTTCGCCACTTCTACGCCCAGGCGTTCACCGCCCTCGCGGAGCGGGGCGAGCTCGCGGCAGGAGCAGACCCGGAGACGCTGGCCGTGATGACGGTGGCGTTGATGAACGGACTGCAGGCCCAGTGGCTGTTCGACCGGGAGCACGTCCGCATGGCCGCGTCGATGCGGCAGTTCCTGCTCACCTACCTCCCCGGGCTGGCCCGGTGACCGTGCGCATCGGCGTCCTCGGGGCGGCCCGGATCGTGGAGTCCGCGCTTCTGCGGCCGGCAGCCGAGGTGGACGGCGTGGTGGTGACCGCCATCGCCGCCCGGTCGGCCGAACGGGCGGCCCGTTACGCGGCCCAGCACGGCATCCCCCGCGCGCTCGCCGACTACGACGCCGTGGTCGACGACCCGGACGTCGACGCGATCTACATCCCGACGCCTGCGGCGATGCACGGGCGCTGGATCCGCCGCGCGATCGACGCCGGCAAGCACGTGCTCTGCGAGAAGCCGTTCACCGCCAACGCGGACGAGGCCGAGATGATCGCCGAACTGGCGCTGGGGAGCGACCTGGTGGTGATGGAGGCGTTCCACTCGGTCCACCACCCGATGTGGTCACGGGTGACCGACCTGGTGTCGTCGGGGTCCCTCGGTGAGGTCCTCGACGCGACGGCCACCTTCGTGGTGCCGCATGCGGACCGCACCGACATCCGGTGGGACGCGGCACTCGGTGGCGGAGCGCTCATGGACCTCGGCTGCTACCCGGTACGCCTGCTGCTCGACCTGTTGGGTGTGCCTGATGTGGTGCGGGCCGACGCCGACGAGGTCGGCGGCGTTGACGCCTCCATGACCGCCGACCTGCTGTTCGGCCGCGGCGCGGCGGGCCGGGTGCGGGCCAGCATGCATCCGGAGGAGAGGGGGGCTGCCGAGCTGCTGATGACCGGGACGGCCGGCCGGCTGACCGTCCGCATGCCGTACCACCCGCACTTCCACGGACTGCTGACCCTGGTCACGCCGGCGGGCACCGTCACCGAGCAGGGAGACGCGCGGACGACGTACAGCTTCCAGTTGGCGGCCTTCCGCGACGCGGTGGTGCACGGCGGCGGCCTGCTCACCGGCCCCCTGCAGGCCACCGCCACGATGCGCACCATCGACGCCATCTACCGAGCCGCCGGCATGTCACCACGCGAGCCCGCCCACCTCGCCTGAGCGCGTGAGTCAGCGGGCTCGGCGGACCGGACGACCGTCAGGCGGCGGTGGAGCCGCTCGCCGCGGCCTCCAGCTGCCGTCGCTGGGCTCGCCTGCGCTCCTGCTCCGCGGGGTCCGCGACCGGCGCGGCCAGCAGCAGGCGCTGCGTGTACGGGTTCTCCGGCGTGGACGTCACCGCGTCGGCCGACCCGGTCTCGACGATGTCTCCCCGGTAGACGACGCTCACCCGGTGGCTGATGTGCCGCACCACCGCGAGGTCGTGCGAGACGAACAGGTAGGCCACTCCGGTGCTGCGCTGGATCTCGATGAACAGGTCCAGGACCTTCGCCTGCGTGCTGAGGTCGAGCGCCGAGACCGGCTCGTCGCAGACGATCAGCCTGGGCTCCGGCGCCAGGGCCCGGGCGATGGCCACACGCTGACGCTGACCACCGCTGAACTCACGCGGCAGCCGCTCGGCGGCGTTCGCCGGCAACCCCACCTGATCCAGCAGCGTCCGCACCCGGGCTCGCGCATCGCGCTGGCTCGCCCCCCGCACGACCAACGGCTCGCTGAGGATGTCGCCGATCTGCATCGACGGGTTGAGTGACGTGTAGGGGTCCTGGAACACCACCTGGATGTCCTGCGCACTCCCCCGTCGGTCCTTGGGCGCGGCGTGCGTGACGTCCTGGCCGTCGAAGGTGATCCGCCCGCCGCTGGGCTTGACGAGCCCGAGCACTGCCCTGCCGATCGTGGTCTTGCCGGAACCGGACTCCCCCACGACACCCAGCGTCTCGCCAGCGGCGATGTCGAGGGAGACGCCGTGCAAGACCTCGATCGGTTTGCTGCGGAAGCCGCGTCCGGGGAACGCGACTCGGAGGTCCTGGACGTCGAGCAGTGGTGCGGTCATCACGCCTCCGTCGTCAGCGGCACGCCGGCCGACGGGCCGTCCTGCCGCACGGTGGTCTCGTCGAGGATGGAGTTGAGCAGCATCCGGGTGTACGGGTGCTGCGGGTTGCGGAACACCTCGCGGGTCTCGCCGGCCTCGACCACGCGTCCCGTCTGCATCACGGCGATGCGGTCGCAGATGTCGGCGACCACGCCGAAGTTGTGCGTCACCAGCAGCACGGCCATGCCGAGCTCCTGCTGGAGTTCCCGCAGCAGGTCGAGGATCTCGGCCTGCACGGTGACGTCCAGGGCCGTCGTCGGCTCGTCCGCGATCAGGACCTTGGGCCGGCTGGCCACTGCGCCAGCGATGAGCACCCGCTGCGCCATCCCGCCGGAGATCTGGTGCGGGTAGGAGTCGAAGGTCCGCTGCGGGTCCGGGATGCCGACCCGCCCCAGCAGTGCGAGGGCGCGTTCACGGGCCGCGCTCCGGGAGAGCTGGGTCGACGCCCGCAGACCCTCCACGAGCTGGGCGCCGATGGTGAACGACGGGTTCAAGTTCGACATCGGCTCCTGCGGCACGTAGGCGATGGCGCTGCCACGGATCCCGCGCAGCTCCCGCTCGCTCAGGCCCAGCAGTTCCCGCCCCTCGAGCCGGATGGACCCGCGGGTGACGACGGCCTCCGCCGGCAGCACGCCCAGGGCCGCGAATGCCGTCTGGGTCTTGCCCGACCCGGACTCGCCCACCAGACCGAGGGTCTCCCCGGCCTCCAGGTGCAGGGAGACTCCGTGGACCACCTCGCGGAAACTGCCGTCGGGTGCTGGGTAGGCGATGGCGAGGTCCTCGACCACCAGTAGCGACGAGGAGCCGTCCGCGTCGGCACCCGGGACCGGCAAGGGAGCTGCACCGTCGGCCGGCGCCGTGGCAGCACCCGCCCGATCGGTTCCCGTCTCGAGCTTCGCCGGCTTCCGACGCACCCCTTCGAGAGCGTCCCGTAGTGCGTTGCCGAGGAGCACCAGCGAGGCCGTCATGAGCCCGAGGGCCAGGCTGGGCCAGACGAAGTGCATGGGCTCGACGTAGAGGTTGCGGAAGCCCTCCGCCACCATGGCACCGAAGCTGGGGACCGACGTCGAACCCACGCCGAGGAACGCGAGGCCCGACTGCAGGGTGATCGACGTCCCCGCCATGAAGGCGGCGGCGATGATGATCGGCCCGCGCACCACCACCAGCACGTGCCGGGCGAGGATCCGCTTGGTGTTCAGGCCCGACACCCGGGCGGCGTCCACGTACAACTCGTTCTTCACGCCGAGCACCAGGTTGCGGACGATCCGGTACACACTCGGCGAGAGTAGGACTCCGAAGATCAACATGGTCGCCCGGAAGTCGCCCTTGGTCACCGGCAGCAGCACGATGAGCAGGAGCAGCCCCGGGAACGTCATGATCAGGCTGAACAGCCACTCGGTGACCCCGCGCGTTCGGCGGCCGAAGTAGCCGCCGACCAGCCCCGCGGTGACGCCGATGACGAGCGCCACCGACGTACCGATGAGGGCGGAGACCACGCTGGTGTTGATCGAGTGCAGCAGCCTCGCCAGGATGTCGCGGCCGCTCTGGTCGCCGCCCAGGGGGAAGCCGGGCGTACCGGGGGGAGCGTTGTACGCGTCGAGCGACGCCTCGTTCGGGCCGTGCGTCGCGATCACGTCTGCCAGCACACCGAGCACCACGAAGGTGACCAGGATGGTCGCGGTGATGACCGCCTGCGGGTCGCGCAGCAGCTTGCGCCACGGCGACCGCCGTGGCGGGCCGGCCTGCTCGGCCTCTCCTGCGTCGGTCGCGAAGGTCTCCGCGTTGACGGTCACAGGACCCTCGCCTTCGGGTTGAGCCAGCCGTTGACCAGGTCGGTGACCAAGTTGACGCAGACCACCAGCAGGACGGTGAACAAGGTGATGCCCATGATGACCGGGATGTCTCCCTGCAGGGACGAGTTGAAGGCGTAGCTGCCGAACCCGGGGAGCGCGAAGACGTTCTCGATGATGAGCGCGCCCCCGAGCATCGAGATGAACTCGAGCGACATGACGGTCAGCGCAGGCCCCGCGGCGTTGCGCAGCGCGTGCCGGAGCACCACCGAGCGGGTGCTGATGCCACGCGTGCGAAGGGTCCGGACGTAGTCCTTGCGCAGCTCGTCGATCATCGACCCGCGCACCTGTGCCGCCATGTTGGCGATTCCCGCGATGACCAACGCGATCACCGGGATCAGGATGGAGGTCGCCCAGCGACCGGGGTTCTCCGACAGCGGGGTGTACCCCGTGGCCGGCAGCCAGCCCAGCTGGATGGCGAACACGTACACGAGCACGATCGCGATCAGCAGGTTCGGGATCAGGTACCCCACGAGCGAGACACCCTGCGCCGCCCGGTCGACCCCGCCCCCCCGCCAAGCGGCGAGGACCCCGAGGGTGACGCTGATCAGGACGGTGACCGCCAGGGCCACCAGGACCACCGACAGCGTCACGCTGAGCCGCGACGCCACGGCCGGGGCCACCTCCTGGCTGGTGAAGTACGACCGCCCGAAGTCACCCTGCAGCACGCCGCCCAGCCAGTCCCCGTACTGCACCAGGAGCGGCCGGTCCAGGCCGAACCGCTCCTTGAGCGCGGCCACGGACTCGGGGGTGGCTGCGCTGCCCAGGATGCTGCGGACCACACCGTCGAAGGAGGGACTGAGCAACAGGAAGGTGATCAGCGTCACCAGGAGGGCGAGCACCAGGCCGGTGGCCAGTCGCCGCACCACGTAGAGGGTCATGTGTGGTCTTTCCGCTGATTCGGACGGGGACAGGCCCCGGGCGGCGGTCGCCGACCGCCGCCCGGGGCGAGCAGGACTAGGCCGAGACGCCGAAGGCGCGCACCGTGTTGAGGGTGTTCGAGCCGTCCCCGAGGTACTCGATCCCGTCGGTGGTGGCCCAGGTGGTGCCGGCGTAGAACAGCGGCGCCGTCAGGGCGTTCTCCACGATCACCTCGTTCGCCTGCTGGAGCAGGTCACCGGCCGCGGTCGGGTCGGTCTCGGTCGCGATCTGGTCCATCAGCTCGGTGAGCTCGGCGGGCAGTTCACTGTCGAACGGGTTGAGGAAACCGTCGGGAGCGAAGTTGTTCGCCAGCTCGCGCGGGGCGGCGTTGAGCCCGTCGATGAAGAACACCGCCGGGTAGGTCCCCGACGCGACCGCCGATGCCGTGTTCTGCGGCGGCACGGGCTCCCAGGTCACCCGGATCCCGATGTCGGCCAGCGCCTGGGTGATGGTCGGCTCGAAGTTCTGCGAGATGATGGTGCTGGGCATCGTGATCTCGAACCCGTTTGCGTACCCGGCCTCGGCGAGCAGCGCCTTGGCCCCCTCGGGGTCGTACTCGTACGTGTCGTTGAGCTCCTCGACGTACGCCTCCCCCTTCGGGTTGAAGATCTGCTGCGTCGCCAGACCGTTGCCCTGGAGCAACTGCTCGACGATCTTCTCCCGGTCGAAGGCCATGTTGATGGCCTGCCGAACCCTGGGGTCGGCGAATGCCGGCTGGACGGTGCCGCTCCGGTCGGCGAGCACCAGGTTGCCGACGGCGGTGGCGTCGACCTTCGCGATGTCGAAGCCCTGGCTCGCCAGCTGCTCGCCCTGCGGCGCCTCGACCGTGCCGGCGTTCAACTCACCGGTCTGCAGCGCGTTGAAGACGGCTGTGCGGTCCTGGATCACCCGGACCGTCACCGTCTCGAACGGGTAGGCGTCGACGTTCCAGTGGTCGTCCCGGCGCTCGAGGACGTACGTGCTGCCGGGAACGGTGGCCTCGTCGTCGAGGACGTAGGGGCCGGACCCGACCGGGTCGAGCACGCTGTCCTCGTTCTCGATGGTCGCCGGGTCACCGATCACGCCGGCCGCCTGGGCGAGGTTGACGAGCAGCGAGCTGTCCGGCTCGCTGAGGTTCAGCACGACGGTGCTGTCGTCGGGGGCCTCGACGGACTCGACTGCCGCGAGCTTCCCCTGCTGCTGCCCGGGTGTGGTGCGGGTGCGCTCCAGCGTCGCCCGCACCGCCTCGGCGGTCACCGGGTCGCCGGAGCTGAAGGTCATCCCGTCCCGCAGCTTCAGGGTGAGGGTGCGCCCGTCCGCCGAGTACTCCCAGCTCTCGGCAGCGTTGGGCTGCAACTGCCCCTCGTTGTCGAGGGTGAGCAGGGTGTCGTAGATGGAGGTCCAGAGGTAGGCCTGCTGGCCTTCTGCCAGCTGCGCCGGGTCCAGGGTCGCTGGCTGGGCGTTGATGGCGAGCGCCAGGGACGCGTCGCCCGACTGGCTGCCACCACTGCCGGACGAGTCCGAGTCGCCGCCGCAGGCGGCGGTGGTGAGGACGGCGGCCACCCCGAACGCCGCCGTGAGGCGGCGCCCGGTGCGCCGTGAGCCGGTTGTACGAGTCCGCACTGATCACTCCTTCGTGATGCGGGGGCGCTGAGGCGCTGAAGACGATCGCAGTCGCCGCCCGGGGTCTTCGTGGGGGGCCGGCGCCATGACGTGAGTCAGGGCATCCGGCCGCCGAATGCCAGTAGGCAATCAGTGACGGAAGCCACTGGCGACCGGTTGCCACGAGTTGTCGTCGCGTGTTGTGCCGGTCACACGAGATGCCACGACATGACCGGAGAGGCAGGTGTCGGGCAACTCGTCGTCAGCTCCAGCGACCGACACGGTCCGCCAGCGGACCCGCGAGGCAGGATCGCGGCGGGCCCTCCCCGGGATCGAGCACGCACCGCCGGCCGGCTCAGGCTGATGTCCGACGACGCCGTGCGGAGCGAGGTCCCCGGATCGAGCCACCCCCACCCCCTGCGTCAACGTCCATTGGGACGCGGCCGTCGATGGGGAGGTCCTGCGATGGTGGACCACCAGGCTCAAGGCCAGTTGCTGCTCCAAGGCGGGGAAGGGGGTCGTCGCCGCACTCAGCACGTCCTGCATATGACCAGGACGCCGGACGCGGACCCGGATGGAGGTGAGGCCGAGCAGGGCGCCCAGGTGGTCGTCAGCGGACAGCTCGCCTGATCGCGGTCCGTGGGCATCGCCTGGAGTGCTCTCTGCCACCAGTTGACGGGAGCTCGCTCCGCATGTCGCTTCCGTCACGGTCGTCACTGGCCGTCGACCCAGGGGGCGGCCAGTGGACGTTCACGCCGGTCATCCGACGGCTGACATCGGTCCGGAGGTGTCGACTAGCGAAGTCGCGTCTCGAACGCCGGGTCGTCTCGAGCCCGATCAGAACCGGACGCCTCGGCGCCGAACGCTGTCGCCCCGCAACATCGAGAGCGGCGTGGCGACTCTGGTCGGGGACACCCGCCAGCCACCCCCTCGGACCGATCCCCACCGACGGGCTCTGGGTGACACATCGCGTGCCACCGCGCGCCGTGGCGCGTGGTCAGCAACAGCGGACCGGTCGCCGTGACCGGTAACCGTGGGCGGTGGGCACTGCCGCAACTGGTGACTTCGATCGCGGAGGACCGATCGCCAGCAAGCGACGTCAGTGGCTCTCTGCAGCTGGTTCAGCAGACCGAGCCACTCGCCGAACCGACCTGTTCGAACGCCGCGGCTGCGCGGTGGGTCGCCGAGCACCACTGACCTGGCCCTTCGGTGCCACGCCGACGCCCAGGTCGAGACGCCCTCCGGTCCACTGGTCGGAGTCAATGGGCTCCTTGGCGAGGGGCACCGGGTGGCGGAAGTGCAGCGAGGCGACGAGCGTCCGCAGGCGGACCGCTCCGGGCACGTCGCGGCGATGGCCAGCAAGCCCCTGCCAGAAGGCATCGGCCAGCCGGTGCCAGGTCAAATGGTCGTAGGTTCACCCGTTCCGTACGTCGGAGACCTCGCCGTCGCGCACGTCGTCCAGGAAGTGCACCACCGGATGCCGGTCGGGCAGTACGGCGACCGAAATCCGCATAGAACGGGTCGCGTTCCCGCGCCCGCTGTGCCGCCCGAGCCGTGCTGCCACCGCCCGGACGGCACTTGAGCTCACTGCACCGACCAACCGCCGTCCGAGGGCAGCACCGCACCGTTGACGTTGACCCCGTCATCGCTGAGCAGGAACGTGATCGACGCGGCGAGCTGGTCGGCGGTCGCCACCGGTGGGATGAGCGCCATGAGCGGCCCGACGCGCTGCTGCCCGAACTCGGAGGCAGCGGTGGGTCGCATCCCGGTGGCCACACCGCCGGGCGCGACCGCATTCACGCGGATGCCCTGGGGCCCGTACATGAAGGCGGCGCTGCGAGTGAGACCGATGACCGCGTGCTTGGACGCGGTGTAGGCGGCACCCGCTGCAGAGCCGCGGAGAGCCGCCTCCGATGCGACGTTGACGATGGCCCCCCGCCCGGCGGACAGCATCGCCGGCAGGACGGCGCGCGTCAGCTGGAAAGTGCCGTCGACGTTGACCCGGAAGCACCGCTGCCACACGGCGTCCGAGACCTCGTGCACCGGGGTGAAGTCATCAGCGACGCCGGCCACGTTGGCCAGGCCGTCGATCTGGGCGCCGGCGGTGGCGACGATGCGCTCGACGTCTCCGATCTGGGTGATGTCACCGACCACCGCGGTGACCGCCTCCCCCTGCTCGGCGGCGAACTGACCAAGGGCATCGCCCGAGAGATCGACCGCGACGACACGCCCGCCCTCGCGGGCGATCCGTGAAGCGGTCGCGCGTCCGATGCCCGATGCCGCCCCGGTCACGATGACCGTCCGCCCCTCGAAGCGGCTGGGCACGATCCGCTCCTGCCAGCCGATGACCTCCTCATCCCCCACGGGGACCGAGCCGCCGTTCGCCCTGCGCACCAGGTCGTCCACGACCTCACGCGGGAGGGCGCCCTGGCTCAGTTCCGCCAGCTGCAGGAGCGAGAAGCCACGGACCGGTGCCAGCCGCTCCTCGTCCATCCCACCCTGGGCCAGCAGCTGCCTCAGCAGCGGGCCGCCTTCCGGGTGCGCCAACCACGTCTCGACCGAGCTGCCGGCCGTGACAACCGTCGTTCCAGCCACTGTGTCGTCCCCTCATCCGCACGTCAGCCATCGCTAGGAGCGACAACCGGTGGTCGAACGTAGTGATGGCCAGCGCGGCGCCCGTGCCCTTGCCACGAGTTGCCTCCCTGCGGTCGGCGAACCGCGGTGACGTGAGCGTCGTCCTCGCCGCGAGCAGGGACCGGGACGTCCCCGACTGCTGGCGGAGGCCACCCGGAGCCAACATCAGGCAACTCCGGGTAGGTCGCGCAGCCACGACCTAACGTCCCGCGGAGTCGGAGGGACCCCAGCGTCCCGCCGACGCAACCCCGGCCCCCGGCATCGGCCCACCGCGCCCGAAGCGGCTCGTCGAGCCGATGACCACGACGAGCCGACGACCTGCCTCGCTGCAGAACGGAGACGACCATGACCAGGGCGACCGAGCCGGGCCGAGCGAACATCGGCGTGGTGGGCATGGCCGTCATGGGCTCGAACCTGGCCCGCAATCTCGCCAGCCGACCGGGCAACACCGTCGCGGTCTACAACCGCTCGCCAGGGCGCACCCGAGCCCTGGTCGCGGAGCACCCTGACGCGGGATTGGTGCCGTCGGAGTCGATCGACGACTTCGTGGCGTCGCTGGCCCGGCCGCGGACGGCGATCATCATGGTGCAGGCTGGCCGGGGCACCGATTCGGTCATCGAACAGCTGGCCGAGCGGTTCGAGCCGGGCGACATCATCGTCGACGGCGGCAACGCCGACTTCCACGACACGATCCGCCGCGAGCGCGCGGTACGCGAACGCGGCCTGGACTTCGTGGGCGCGGGCATCTCCGGCGGCGAGGAGGGCGCGCTGCACGGCCCGTCGATCATGCCCGGTGGCTCCCCGGAGGCCTACGCGACGCTCGGGCCGATCCTGGCGTCGATCGCCGCGGTCGCCGAGGGCGAGCCGTGCGTCACCCACGTGGGCACCGACGGCGCCGGCCACTTCGTGAAGATGGTGCACAACGGCATCGAGTACGCCGACATGCAGCTGATCGCGGAGTCCTACGACCTCCTACGCCGGGTGGGCGGGCACGACGTGCCAGCGATCGCGGACGTGTTCGCCACCTGGAACGCCGGCGACCTGGAGTCCTACCTGATACAGATCACCGCGGAGGTGCTCCGGCAGACCGACGCCCGTACTGGTGGACCGCTGGTCGACGTGGTCGTCGACCAGGCCGGGTCCAAGGGCACCGGCGTGTGGACCGTGCAGAACGCCCTTGGCCTCGGGGTGCCGGTCTCGGGCATCGGCGAGGCGGTCTTCGCCCGCGCGGTGTCCAGCAGGCCGGCACAGCGAGCCGCCGTCCAGACGGCGATGTCGGAGCGGCCGGAGGTGCAGCCGTCCTACGACGGTTTTGAGGACGACGTACGGGCCGCGCTCTACGCCTCCAAGGTGGTCGCCTACGCGCAGGGGTTCGACCTGATCGTCGCTGGCGCCCGCGAGTACGGGTGGGACATCGACCTGGGCGCGGTGGCCAGGATCTGGCGCGGCGGCTGCATCATCCGCGCCCGGTTCCTCGACCGGATCGTCGAGGCCTACGCCCGGGACCCGCAGCTGGCGACCCTGCTGGCCGACGACTACTTCGCCGACGCAGTCACTCGAGGCGCGCAGGCATGGCGCCGGGTCGTTGCCACCGCAGCGTTGTCCGGGGTGCCGGCGCCCGGCTTCTCCTCCGCGCTGGCCTACTTCGACTCGCTCGCATCCGAGCGGCTACCGGCTGCGCTGATCCAGGGGCAGCGCGATTTCTTCGGTGCGCACACCTACCGACGCATCGACAGCGCGGGCGCCTTCCACGTCCTGTGGTCCGGTGACCGCAGCGAGGTACCGGTCGGCGATTGACGCGGTCAGTGACTGCTTCCCGACCCGACCCGAGCTGGACGAGCCGGCCTTCCTCGAGCGGTGCCGCCGTCCACGCCGCGGACTTCCAGACGTCGAGTTGCCGATTCCTGGCCGCGGTGGGCAACCAGCCCTCGGGCTTCTCGGGCACGCCGGGCTCCGGCCAGCGACGCAGTCCTTCCTCGAAGGCGCCGGCGAGCGCGTCCTCAGCGAGGGTCCGATCACCGCGGACGGGGTCATGGCAGACCGAAGCGTCCGGTGTCCGCAGGGGTGGGCAGTACGCCCTTCGCGAGCCGCCCGCCCGGCAGGGCCGCCGACCGGCCCGAGGAAGCGCCCCGGTCTTCGGACCAGCGCTGAGGCACGTGGAAGGCACGACATTCGGTTGACTCTCCACAGACCAGCCACAGTGGGGATGAAGAGCCCCAGCCTTCCAAGCTGGCCATGCCGGTTCGATCCCGGTCACCCGCTCCACGTGGCCGGGAGCTCGCACGGCTGTCCGCACGTCCCGGCGAGGCGCCGGCATCCCGCGCGTCGACCGGGCCGCCGGACGTCACCCGTGGGCGCCGGCGACCGCCGTCCGGTCGCCGGGCTCGGGAGCCGCGGCGTCGGCGTCGCCGCGCTCACGCCGGAGCGCGATGGCGTAGAGCACGGCCCCGCCCGCCAGCCAGCAGCTCAGGACGACGAGCGGCTGCAGCGCCCCGGCCCCGTCGAAGAAGGCGAGGCTGCGCAGCAGCGACCCCGTCGCGCCGGGTGGGAGCAGCTGGCCGATCGCACCCCAGGGCGAGGGCAGCATCTCGGGAGCGCTGGACAGCCCCGACAGCGGGTTGCCCAGCAGGATCAGCGCGACCGCGGCGATGGCGATCCCGGCACCGCCGAGCAGGCTGCGGAGTCCGAGGACCGCGACGGACGTGGCCGCGATGCCCAGCGTCGCGCCGAGGGAGGTCAGCAGGTAGGCGTCGTCGAAGGTCCCGGTGACGAAGCGCAGCGTCGCGGTCATGGCGAAACCGCCGACGACGGCGAACCCGAGAGCGGTCAGCACGCGGAACACCGGCGTGTGCACCACCAGCAGGATGACCACCGCGGCGATCCAGCCACCGAGCGCCAGCGGGAGTGCGCCGGCGGACAGCCCCACGCCACGGGGGTCGTCGTCGGGGAATGCACGAAGGTCGGTGACGGTGGCCTCGGCACCGGTCGTCGCCGCCACTCCGGCACCGATCTGCTCGACCACCGCGGCGGCCGGCGGGCTGGCGGCCGAGGCGACCAGGGTCTCCACCGATCCGTCGTCCTCGATCACGACGGCGCCGTACACCTCCCGGTCGAGGATCGCCTCCCGTGCCGCTCGCGGGTCGGCGTAGGTGGTGACGTCGACCCCCGGCACCTGCTGCCCGACCTGTTCGGCCTGGCCCGCCGGCGCGACCACGCCGATCGGTACGCCGCGCGCGCCACTGTGGATGGCCGGCAGGGCGAAGGCCAGCAACAGCGTGACCGCCAGCGCGGTGAGTGCCACGACGACCAGCCCGGACTTCCGCAGACTGTCTCCGGGAGGGGCGCCGTCAGGTGTCGCGACCGTTGCCATGATGACCTCCAGATTTAAGATACGCTCCGTCTCTTCTCACCGTAGGTCCCGGCCATAAGAAACGCAACGTTCCCTAAGAGGTGTGTCATGACGTCCACTCGCCGACGTGGCGCCGAACTCCAGCGCGCCATCGAGGACGCGGTCCTGGCCGACGTGCGTGAGCACGGCTACGCGGGCGCGACCTACGAGCGGATCGCGGCACGGGCGGGGACGAGCAAGGCCGTCCTCTACCGGCGCTGGCCGTCGAAGGCCGAGATGATCGTCGCGGCCACCACGTCGACCCGCTCCCGCGACCTGATCCCGGCTCCCGACACCGGCAGCCTCGCCGGGGACCTGCGGAGTCTGCTGCGCACGATGCGTGCTCTGGTCGGGGAGACCAACCGGGCGACCCTGCTCAGCCTGATGGCGGAGCTGGATGCGTCCGCGGGCGAGTCACTCCGCGTCCTGCTCTTCTCGCAGGTCGGTGAGCTGCTCCAGCCGAGCATCGAGCGAGCCCGCACGCGGGGCGAGCTGGGCGCGACCCCGCTGGCGCCGAGGGCACTGTCGCTGCCCTTCGACCTGGCCCGCCACGAGTTCCTCGTCGTCGGCGCCCTCACGGACGCAGCACTCGACTCGATCGTCGACGACGTCGTCGTCCCCCTGCTCGTGACCTCGAGCCGGCGCCCCCAGCCCGCGGACGCCGACCCGGCCGGCGGCTGAGGCCGGCTCGAGCCGTCCCGCGGCGGGGTTCAGCGCCGGCGGTGGTGCAGGTGCACGACGCCGCCGGCGAACCGGCGCTCGGCGACGAGCTCCAGGTCGAGCCGGACGCCGTCGGGCAGCGCCCGGGTGCCGCCGCCCACGACGACCGGGTGCAGGAACTGGTGCAGGTCGTCGACCAGCCCGGCGCGGAGTGCCTGGCCGGCCAGCTCCGGTCCGCCGATGCTGACGTCCCGGTCCGCGACGGCGACCAGCTGCCGGACCAGCTCCGGGTCGAACTCCCGCTCCAGCTGGGTCCGGGGCGTGCCGACCTCCGCCAGGGTCCGGGAGAAGACGACCTTGTCGGTGGCCCGCCAGGCATCGGCGTACTCGTTCTCGACGGCCGACACGTCCGGACCGCCGACGGTCTGCCAGACCGCGAGCGTCTCGTACATGCGCCGGCCGTACAGGGCGGTACCGACCTGCCGTTCGAGGTCGTTGGCCGCCGCGTGCACCTCCGCATCGGGTGCCGCCCAGTCGAAGCTCCCCCGCGCGTCGACCGTGTAGCCGTCCAGCGAGCAGATGACGGCGTAGAGCAGGCGGGCCATCAGCCCTGCTCGATCACGGAGAACACGTTGCCGGCGGGGTCGGTGAACCAGGCGATGAGCGGGCCACCGGCACGCATGACCCCGCTCTCGTCCGTGGGCGGGGAGTCGTAGTGCAGGAACTCGACCCCGCGGGCCGCGAGCTCGGCGACCGCCGCGTCGACGTCGGCGACCGGGAAGTTCAGCACCGTGTACGTGGCCGGCGTGTGGTCACCGCCTTTCGCGTAGACCAGCACGTGCCGCTCACCGGCCAGGTGCAGGTGCATCACCCCGGCCATCGCGGTCGGCGACGTGCGCAGGCCCAGCACCTGCTCGTAGAAGGCGCGGGCACGGTCGAGGTCGTCGACGGAGAAGCCGCTGAACGCCTCGCTGGCGGCGAGCAGCGGGATCGGTTCCTGGGTCGCGGTCATGCCCCTACAGACCTCTCCCGGTCGCCGGACTCATCGGCCGGCCGGCTGCGGGTTGCGCGGGAGGCCGAACAGCTCGAACAGCTGCGGCCCCAGGAACGCCGTCGTCCGCACGACGAGGCCGTCGCGGAACTCCAGCGCGTGCACCGCCCACGGCTCGAAGGAGCCACCGGGCCCGCTGGGCCGCCACTGGGCGAAGGCCGGGTTGCCGTTCATCTCCAGCGGCACCACGTGCGATCCCCGGCACCCGTGACCCGGGCCGGTGTACCAGGTGGCGATGTCGGCCGAGCCACGCAGCCACATGGCGTACGGCGGCATGTCCATCACCGCGTCCTCGTGCAGCAGCGCGACCAGCGCCTCGACGTCGTACCGCTCGAACGCGTCGAGGTAGCGGGCCAGCAGCTCGGTGTGCTCGGCGGCGACCACCGGAGCCGGCTGGTCCTCCGCCGACCGGTGGGCGGCGAGGGTGGCCCGCGCGCGCTGCAGCGCGCTGTTGGCGGCCGCGACCGACGTCTCCAGCAGCCCGGCGACCTCGTCGGCCCGCCAGCGGAGCACGTCGCGCAGGATCAGCACCGCCCGCTGCTTCGGCGGCAGGTGCTGCAGCGCCGCGACGAACGCCAGCTTCACCGACTCCCGCTGGACGGCCAGCTCCGCCGGGTCGGCGCCGGTCGGCAGCACCTGGCGGTCCAGCGCCGGCTGGATCCACGCCCCGTCGGGCAGCACCCCGGCCAGCGACGCCACCACCGGCGCGCTCGGCTCGCCCCCGGACAGGTCGACCGGCAGCGCCCGCCGCTTGCGCCCGTCGAGGGCGTCGAGGCAGACGTTGGTGGCGATCCGGTACAGCCAGGAGCGCAGCGCGCCCGCGCCCTGCAGGCGGTCGAGGGAACGCCAGGCGCGGACCATCGTCTCCTGCACCGCGTCCTCGGCGTCGAAGGACGACCCGAGCATGCGGTAGCAGTACCCGGTCAGCTCGCGCCGGTGCTCGGCCAGGCGTGGCTCCAGCTCCACCGCCCCGGTCGTACCGGTCCCCTCGGAGATCACACCGGTCATGGCACCGCTCCTGCCCTCGTCGGACGCTCGCGGACGATCCTGCCGGGGAGCACCGACAGAACCAAGGGGCCGGCCGCTACTGGTAGGTGACCAGTTCCGGCGTCGGCTGCACCGTCTCGATGGTCTCCTGCGGCGAGATCATCGGGACGTCCTCGTCGATGAAGTTCTTCCAGCCCCAGTACAGCGGCTCCGGGGCGTCGCGGTGCAGCACCGCCCAGGTGTCCTGCTTGGCCGGCTGCGACCCCTGCCCGTCGACGTGCACCAGGATCGCCAGCTCGTCCCGGGAGGTGTCCAGCCGCTCCCGGTCGACGATCATGCGGACCTGGAACTGGTGCAGCACGAGCAGCTTCTGCGGCAGCGCGTTGTCCCGGGTCAGGTCGGCCAGCCAGGTGACGACCTGGTTGACCTCGTCGATGCCGACCTGGCCGATCTGCACCAGGTGCACCTCGTTCGGCCCGAGCCGCCACTCCGGGTCCAGCGCCAGGCCGACGTACGGCAGCTCCAGCAGCGGCTCGTACTGCTTGGCCTGGGTGAGGAAGTCGGTGCGACCCGGCTGCAGGTCCAGCACCACGTAGAGGCCGGCCTCACCGGCGGCCTCCACCCACGGGCGCAGCGTCTCGACGTCCTGCTCGGCGGAGTAGTTGCCGTCCGGGCCGGCCGAGGCCGAGGCGACCGTGGCGATGATCTCGAAGGTCGGGACGACGGTGTTGTCGACCAGCGGCCGGTACTCGTCGGCGTACTGCTGCGCCCGCGCGATGGAGGCGGGCAGGTCCTGCTCGCCCAGCAGGCCCAGCGCCCCGCTGCCGGGGATGCCGTAGAGGGCGATCATCGTGTGCTCCGGGAACAGCAGCTGGCCGCCGCCCGGCAGCTGGGTGCCCGTGGCTGCGGTGTCCAGCTTCCACTCCAGGCCCGGTTCGGCGCCGAGGTCGGCGCCCAGGACGACGACGGTGGGCTCGGCGGCCAGCCGGTCGACCAGCTCGGACGAGGCCCGCGGGTCGGTGCCCTCGATCAGCTGCACCTCGGCCCCGGCCGCGCGCGCGGTGGCGACCCCGGCGAGGGCGTCGGAGCTGCCGCTGGTGACCACCAGGGTCTCCACCAGCGGCTCGCCGCGGTCGAACTCCGGCAACGGGTCGGGCAGCTCGGTCGCCGCTGCCTCCGACGACGAGGCCTCCGACGACGAGGCCGCCGACGACGACCGGGAGGCCGACGGCGAGGCGGACGGCGAGGCGGAGGGGTCCGCGGCCGGCGACTCCCCGGCCGGCGGCTCCTCGGGAGCCGGCTCCAGCGCGGCGGGCGACTCCGGGTCCAGTGCGGCGACCGCGGCGACCCGGCCGTCGGCGGCGACCGGCTCGGCGGTGTCCAGGTCCAGCCCGGTCACCTCACCGACGGCGTCCACGTCGGCGGGGACGGCGCGCACGTCGTCGACCCCCTCCACCGAGGCGTCGCCGACCGCGAGCACCGTCTCCACACCCAGCCGGTCCAGCTCCGGGTCGAGGACGTCGTCGGCAGCCGACCCGTCGTCGAGCAGCAGGGGCACGCCCAGCCCCACCGCAGCCGAGGCGCCGAGCAGCTGAGCGGCCGGGTCGCCGGCCTCGGCGAGGACGACCACCGGTGAGCTGCGGAACAGTGCGCGGCTGGTGGAGACGGCCGAGGCCACCGGGTCGGCGTCGGTGACGAGGGTCCGGGTTGCGTCGGGGGCCGCGGTCACGGCCGACGCGGTGTCCTCCGGGGCCTGGGCGCCGGCGGGGTCGTCGGAGGACTCCCCGCTGGTGCACCCGGCCAGCAGGACCAGGGCGAAGGCGGCGGACGGGACGGCGGCGGCGGGGCGCATGGCCTTCTTCCTGTGGCCACGGCACCGGGGAACCGGGGTCCTCGGTGCCGGCGGGCACGAATGCGGTCGACTGGGTCCCGAGGGTAGAGGCCTCGCCGCCGGACCCACAGGTGGAGCGGGTGCTGGACGCCGGATCGGGCGGCCAGGATGATCCCCGCCGAGATGGACGCGCAGAGGTCGGGGCAGCCCGAAGGCACGGCGGCCAGCCTGCGGGCTCGGCGCGGGCCGAAGGGCCGAGCAGGCTGGTCGGCATGATCACCGACACCGCGGTCCTCCCCGCCGGGCGGACCGACCGGCTCCCCCGCCGCCGCTGGTGGCGGCAGCTGGGCGTGGACACCGGCTACGTCCTGCTGGCCTTCCCGCTCTCGCTGCTGTCCTTCGTCCTGGTGGTCACCGGGCTGGCGGCCGGCGCGGGTCTGGTGGTGATCTGGGTCGGTGTGCCGCTGCTGGCCGGCACGCTGTACGCCGCCCGGGGATTCGCCGCGCTGGAACGCAGCCGACTGCCCGCGGTGCTCGGGCGCGTGGTGCCGACGCCGGGGTACCACGTCGCCGACCCGGGCGCATCCGCCCTGCGCCGGCTGATCACCCCGCTGCGCGACCCGCAGCGCTGGCTGGACGCGTTGCACGCCCTGCTCCACCTGGGCGTCGCCACTCCGGCCTTCTCCCTGGTGGTGGCCTGGTGGTCGGTCGCCCTCGGCGGGCTCACCTTCCCGGCCTGGGGCTGGGCGCTGCCCGACGGCCCGGACGACCAGGACCTGCCCGAGCTGCTCGGGTTCGACGGCGGCCTGCCCCTGCGGATCGCCGTCTACGCGGTGATCGGGCTGGTCTTCGCGCTCACCCTGCCGGCCGTCGTCCGCGGCTGCGCCCTGGCCCAGGCCCAGCTCGGTCGCGGGCTGCTGACCTGGCGGGGCGAGGCCCAGGCGGAGATCGGCCGGCTGTCCGAGGGCCGGGACGCCGCGGTCGCCGCCGAGGCGGTGGCGCTGCGCCGGCTGGAACGGGACATCCACGACGGTCCGCAGCAGCGGCTGGTGCGGCTGAGCATGGACCTGCACCGGGCCGAGCGGATGCTCGAGCGCGACCCGGCCGGCGCGCGGACCACGCTGCGGGAGGCCGCGGAGCAGACCCGGGAGACGCTGGAGGAGCTGCGGGCGCTGTCCCGGGGGATCGCCCCACCGGTGCTCGCCGACCGCGGTCTGGCCGCCGCGCTCGCCGCCGTCGCCGCCCGCTCCCCGGTGCCGGTCGAGCTCGCCGTCGACCTCGCACCCGGGCAGCGGCTCGCCCCGGCGGTGGAGAACTCCGCCTACTTCCTGGTCAGCGAGGCGCTGGCCAACGCCGCCAAGCACAGCGAGGCCACCGTCGCCCGGGTGAGCGTGGTCTGCCGGGCCGGCCGGCTGCGGGTCGAGGTGGAGGACGACGGCCGCGGCGGAGCCGTCCTCGCGCCCGGCCACGGGCTGGCCGGGCTCGCCGACCGGCTGCGCGCGGTGGACGGCGTGCTCGCCGTGGACAGCCCCCGCGGTGGCCCGACCCGCCTGATCGGAGACCTCCCGTGTCCATGACCACCCCCCGCCGCGTCGTGCTCGCCGAGGACTCGGTGCTGCTCCGCGAGGGCCTCGTCCGGTTGCTCGGGGAGGCCGGGGCGGAGGTCGTCGCCGCGGTCGCCGACGGGCCCGGCCTGGTCCGCGCCGTCGTCGAGCACCGGCCCGACGTCGCCGTCGTCGACGTCCGGATGCCCCCGACGCACACCGACGAGGGGCTGCGCGCCGCCGTGGAGGCGCGCCGGGTCGTGCCGTCGACGGCGGTGCTGGTGCTCAGCCAGTACGTCGAGGTCGCCTACGCCGACGAGCTGCTCGCCGACGGGGCAGGCGGCGTCGGCTACCTGCTCAAGGACCGGGTCGCCCAGGTCGAGCAGTTCCTCACCGCGCTGGACGACGTCGTCTCCGGCGGCACCGTGCTGGACCCGCAGGTGGTCTCCCAGCTGTTCGCCCGCCGCCGGCGGGACGACCCGGTGCAGTCGCTGTCGCCGCGGGAACGGGAGGTGCTGGGGCTGATCGCCGAGGGGCACTCCAACGCCGCGATCGCCCGCCGGCTGGTCGTCACCCAGGGCGCGGTGGAGAAGCACACCCAGCACATCTTCGCCAAGCTCGGCCTGGCGCAGGACGAGGACCAGCACCGCCGGGTGATGGCGACCCTGGCGTACCTGCGCAGCTGAGCCTGCAGCCGCCGGGCGGAACTGGTTGGCGGACCGTCGGTGCCCACCGGTAGACAGCTCCCGTGACCGATCTCGCCGACCAGCTCCGCCCGATCACCGCCGCCGAGTGGCCGGGCTTCGTCCGCGGCCTGCGCACCACGTTCGCCAACGAGCACAGCGGCCCCTACCTCGACGAGCCGTCCCCGACGGCCGAGCTGGACCGGTCGCTGGCGCTGTTCGACGGCGAGCGGGTGGCGGCGACCGCGGGGATCTACGGCCTGGAGATGTCCGTGCCCGGCGCGGTGGTGCCCACGGCAGGCATCACCTGGATCACCGTCTCCCCCACCCACCGACGGCGCGGGGTGCTGACGGCGATCATGCGGCGCCAGCTCGCCGAGGTGCACGCCGCCGGGCGCGAGCCGGTGGCGGCGCTGTGGGCCGCCGAGTGGCCGATCTACGGCCGGTTCGGCTACGCGCCGGCCGCGTGGCGCGGGGGCTGGACCGGGCAGGTCGAGCGGTTGCGCCTGCGGCCGGACGTCGACTGCGGCACCGGCACCGTGCGGCTGGTCGACGTGGAGGAGTTCCGCCCGGCGGCCGCCGCGCTGCACGAGCAGGTGCGCCGGTTCGTGCCGGGCAACCTGGCCCGTGACGACCGGTGGTGGGCGCGGCGGCTGCACGACTCCGCCGAGCTCTCCGCCGGTGGCCCGCCCCGCCAGCTGGCGCTGCACACCGAGACCGACGGAACGGTCACCGGGTTCGCGAGCTACCGGGTCAAGGCCGCCTGGACCGACACCAGCGAGCCCGACGGCACGCTGACCGTCGAGGAGGTGCGGGCCAGCAGCCCGGCCGGCTACGCCGCCCTGTGGCGCTACCTGCTCGGACACGACCTGATGCGCACCATCGAGTACCCGCACGGTCCCGCCGACGACCCGCTGGTCCACCTGCTGGTCGACGGGCGGGCCTGGCACGCCCGCCCGGTCGACGCCCTCTGGGTGCGGCTGGTCGACGTCGGCGCGGCGCTGTCCGCCCGCCGCTACCCGGTTCCGCTGGACATGGTGTTCGAGGTACGTGATCGGTTCTGCGACTGGAACGACGGGCGCTGGCACGTCTGGGGTCACCCCGCCGGCGCCTTCTGCGACCGCACCGACCGCGACCCGGACCTGGTGCTCGACGTCGAGGCGCTGTCCGCCGCCTACCTGGGTGGGGTCTCGCTGGCGAGCCTGCAGGGCGCCGGCCGGGTGACCGAGATCAGCCCGGGTGCGGTGACCCAGGCGTCGACGGCGTTCGGCTGGCCGACCGCCCCCTGGTGCCCCGACTCCTTCTGACGAGCGGCCCCCGTTGGCTCAGGTCACCGGGGCCGGGTGCCGTCCCACTCGTCGAGGGGGGCGCTGTGCCAGCGCCTGGAGGTGACCGGCTCGCGGCCGGGCAGTTCGCCCCGGCCGGTGGCCCACAGCAGCGCGGCCCAGGGGTCGGCGTCGGCCGGAGCACACGGGAACAACCGGGCCCGGACGGCGCCGGCCAGCTCGGGCGGCGGCGTCCAGGCCAGCTGCCGGTCCAGGGCGACGTCCCCGGCGTGCAGCAGCAGCTCGGCACAGCCCATCCCGGCGAAACCCGAGCCGTCGGCCAGGCCCCAGTCGTGGAAGCCCCGCTCCCCCGGCGCGGAGGCGTCCACCACCCGGGCGAGCACCTCCGTGGCCGCGCGCAGCTGCGTGAGCACGTCGGCCAGCTCGGCGTCCGGCCGGCGCACCAGACGAAGGACCCCGTCCTCCTCAGCCCTCGCAGGCTCGGGCCGAGCCTCTGGACGGGGCCAGGATGTGCGCGGCGACCCCGACCACGTCGGTGCCCAGGGTGGGCACCGGGGCGGCCCCGTCGGGCACCCGGGCGAACAGGTCCCGGACCGCGACGCCCGCGGACCGCAGGTCGTCCCCGGTCACGGGCGTGCCCTCACGGGGTGCGGGTGGGCAGCCCGCCGGCCGGGCGCTGCCGGTTCTGCTCGTAGTCGGCCAGCAGGCCGATCCGCCGGGCGTGCCGCTCCTCACCGCTGAACGGCTCGCGCAGGAAGGTCAGCACCAGCGCGGTGGCCTCCTCGACGCTGTGCTGCCGGTTGCCGACCGCGGCGACGTTGGCGTCGTTGTGCTGGCGGGCGAGCTGCGCGGTGCTCTCGTTCCAGATCAGCGCAGCCCGCACCCCGGGCACCTTGTTGGCGGCGATCTGCTCGCCGTTGCCGGAACCGCCGATGACGATGCCCAGGCTGCCCGGCTCGACGACGACCCGCTCCCCCACCTCGAAGCAGAACGGCGGGTAGTCGTCCTGCGGGTCGTAGTCGAAGGCGCCGCAGTCCACGGGCTCGAAGCCCTCGTCGGCCAGCACCTGCAGCAGGTGGGACTTCAGTTCGAGACCGGCGTGGTCGGTGCCGAGGAAGACGCGCATGCCCCGATCTTCTCACCGACCCCTCCGGACCGGCGCCTGGCAGGCTGGCCCGGTGGCGGCGCTCGGGGTGGACGGCGGGCACGGGAGGTGCGCCGGCGCACTTCCCGAGGGCGGCCGTGCGACTGCTGGTGACCGGGAGAGGCCCGTCCCCCCGGCACCGACCGGCATCCACCATGATCGGGACCGCTGGAGCAGCGCTGGTGCAACGGGGGTGGGCGTGGCAGCCGAGGAGGGTGACCTGGGCCGGGCGCAACGGTGGCTGGAGGCCTCGGAGACCGGGCTGGTCTGCTTCGACCGGGACTTCCGCTTCGTCTACGTGAACGCCGCCGCCGCACAGCTGGTCGAGGTGCCACGCGACCGGCTGCTGGGGAGCACCCAGTGGGAGGTGTTCCCGGCGACCCTCGGCACCGAGCTCGAGCGCGCCTACCGGCACGCCATGTCCACCGGTGAGCGGGTGGTGTTCGAGCAGTACTGGCCGCCGCAGGACCTCTGGTACCGCCTGGACGTCCGGCCGGGTCCCGATGGGCTCGACGTGGCGTTCGCCGACGTGACCGAGAGCAAGCGGCTCGGTGACGAGGGGCCGGCCGCCACCGCGCACGAGGCGCAGGCCCTGCTGGACCTGCTCACCGAGACCTCCGCCGCGCTGAGCGCCACCCTGGACATCGACGAGGCCGTCCACCGGCTGGCCCGGCTGGTGGTCCCCCGGCTCGCCGACTGGTGCATCGTCAGCTCACGCACCCCCGGCGGGCAGCTGACGGACCTCGCGGTCGCGCACCGCGACCCGCGGCTGGAACGGGTGGCCGCGCGCTACGCCCGGCACCGGGTCGCCGCCATCGCGCCCGGTGCGCCGGCCCACCGGGCCCTCGCCGCCCGCGAGGTCATCACCGTCGGCGACGGCCGGGCCGAGTCGATCAGCGAGCTGGTCTCCCGGCTGGTCACCACTCCCACCGCCCGCCGGCTGGTGACCGAGCTCGCCCCGGGCTGGGTGGCCTCGGTGCCGCTGCTGTCCGGCGGCCGGGTGATCGGCCTGCTCAGCCTCTACCGGGACGCCGGCCGGCCCGGCTGGACCGCGCGCGAGCTGAGCGCCGCCGTCGACGTCGCCGGTCGAGCCGGCACCGCCGTGGAGACCGCCCGGCTCTACACCGAGGCGGCCCTGCTGGCCGAGGGGCTGCAGCGGAGTCTGCTCACCGATCCCCCGGAGCCGGAGCACGCCGAGATCGCCGTCCGGTACCTGCCCGCCGTCGAGGCGGCCCAGGTGGGTGGCGACTGGTACGACGCGTTCGTCCAGCCCGGCGGGACGACCATGCTGGTCATCGGCGACGTGGTCGGTCACGACGTGCAGGCCGCTGCGGCGATGGGCCAGCTGCGCAGCCTGCTCCGTGGGATCGCCACGCACAGTGACGGCGGCCCCGCCGAGGTGCTCGCCGGCCTGGACCGGGCGATGGCGGTGCTGGGCGTGCACACCCTGGCCACCGCGGCGGTCGCCCGGTTCGAGCAGGACGACGGCGAGCGGGACCGCGGGCTCGTGCGTCTGCGCTGGTCGAACGCCGGGCACCTGCCCCCGCTGGCGATCCACCCCGATGGCTCGGTGGTCGTGCTCGGCGGCTGGCGGGCCGACCTGCTCCTCGGCGTGGACCCCGGCGCTCCCCGCCGGGAGTCGGTGCTGACCCTGGACCGCGGGTCGACGGTCTTCTTCTTCACCGACGGGCTGGTCGAGGACCGGCGCACCGACCTCGACGCCGGCGTGGCCCGGCTCCGGGCGGCGCTGACCGAGTTCGCGGCGCTCCCGCTGCAGGAGCTGTGCGACGCCGTCCTCGACCGGCTGGTCGCCGGCCGCCCGGACGACGACGTGGCGCTGGTCGCGGTGCGGTTGACCGGCCACTCCCCCGACCAGGGCGCCCCGGCCGACGTGGCACCGCTCCCGGCCGGCTGAGGGGCGACGGTGGCGGCCGGCGCGGCGGGGTGGCGGGAGGTCGGGGACGGCGTGTTCGTCCGGCGGCACGCCGACCTCGACCTCAACTGCGGCCTGGTGGTCGGCGACGGTGCCTGCCTGGTGGTCGACACCCGCTGCCACCTGGGTGAGGGGCGCGCCCTCGCCGAGGCGGTGCGGGCGGTCACCCCACACCCGTGGACGGTGGTGAACACCCACGACCACTACGACCACTGCTTCGGCAACGCCGCGTTCCGCCCGGCCGACGTGTGGGGGCACCGGCGCTGCGCCGAGGGGCTGGCCGCGACCGGCGAGGCGCAGCGGGCGGCCGTCGTCGCCGGGCTCCGGGCCGACGGCGACCCGGCGGCCGAGCTGGTGGCGATCGCCCCGATCGACGTCCCGGACCACCTGGTCGACGACGTCGCCGTGCTCGACGTCGGCGGCCGGCCGGTGACGTTGCGCCACCTGGGCCGGGGGCACACCGACAGCGACCTCGTCGTCGCGGTGGCCGACGTCGTGTTCGCCGGGGACCTGGTCGAGGAGGGCAACCCGCCGGCGATGGAGGACGCCTTCCCGCTGGAGTGGGCGGCCGCGCTGGACGCGCTGCTCGGGCTGGTCCGCGGGCCGGTCGTGCCCGGGCACGGGGCGGTGGTCGACGCCGCCTTCGTCACCGCGCAGCGCGACGAGCTGGCCGGGCTGGCCCGCTGGCTGACCGACCCGGGGGCCGACGCGCCCTTCGACGAGGCCACCCGGGAGACCGCCCGCGGACGGCTGTAGTCCCGGCGGCTACGCGAGCCGGCGGACCAGCGGCAGCGGCAGGACGCGCAGCAGGCCGGCGACCGGGCGCCACGGCCACTCGGGCACGTAGGCGCGCACCGGCTCCCGCTCGACCGCCGCGGTCAGCGCGGTGACGCCGGTGGCCAGGTCGACGGTGAACGGACCGCGACGGCCGACGTTGATGTCGGTCTCGATGAACCCCGGGTGGACGGTGGTGACCCGGATGCCGCGGGTGCGCCGGTCGCCGAGCAGGTCGGCCCGGATGCCCTCGGCGAGCACGGCGTCGGCGGCCTTGGAGGTGGCGTAGGCGGTCCGGGTGCCGCCCATGCCCCGCACCCCGGCGACCGAGGAGACCACCACCAGGTGCCCGTGCCCCTGGGCGCGGAACAGCGCGACCGCGGCCTCGCAGCAGGCGTGGGTGCCCAGCACGTTGGTGACCAGCACCTGCCGGTTGGGCCGGGCACCGCCGGTGCCCACCGGCACGCCCTTGCCCAGGCCCGCGTTGGCGATGAACCGGTCGATGCCGCCCAGCTCGGCGGCCAGCCGGGGCACGACCTCGGCGACCGCGTCCGGGTCGTCGACGTCCAGCTCCCCGACGACCACGCGGATGCCGGGGTGAGCGGCCAGCAGCTCCGCGCGCAGGTCGTCGAGGCGGTCCCGGCGCCGGGCGACCAGCGCCAGGTCGCGGCCGCGGGCAGCGAACTCCCGGGCCATGCCCTGCCCGAGGCCCGCGCTGGCACCGGTGATGAAGATCCGCTGCCGGACGGGTGGCTTCGCCATCTCGCCATCCTGCCGCAACCGCCCGCACGTCTCCGGGTTTCGGCGCCGAACCCCGGCCGGGTTTCGGCGCCGGAACCCGGAGGGTCAGCGCGAGGTGCCGCGCAGCTCCAGGGCGTCCGCGGGCACGGACGACATGTCCGGGCCGGTGCTGCGGGTGCGCTTGAGCTCCCAGAAGTCGGGCAGGTTGGCCAGCAGGACGGCGCCGTCGAATGCCTTGCCGGCGTCCTCCCCGGTGGGCACCTTGCTGATCACCGGGCCGAAGAAGGCCACCCCGTCGATGTGCATGACGGGGGTGCCGACGTCGTCACCGACCGGGTCCATGCCCGCGTGGTGGCTCTTCTCCAGCGCCTCGTCGTACTCGGTGGACGACGCGGCCTCGGCCAGCTCGGCCGGCAGCCCGACCCGCTCCAGGGCCGGGGCGATGACCTCGTCGATCTCCAGGCCGTCGTGGTGCCGCAGCGTGCCCATGGCGGTGTAGAGGTCGCCCAGCACGCCGTCACCGTGCTGCTGGGCGGCGGCGACGGCGACCCGCACCGGGCCGATCGCCTTGGCCATCATCTCCTGGTACTCCTCGGGCAGGTCCCGGCCGCGGTTGAGCACCGACAGGCTCATCACGTGCCAGTGCAGGTCGATGTCGCGGACCTTCGCCGCCTCCAGCACCCAGCGGCTGGTCAGCCACGCCCACGGGCACAGCGGGTCGAACCAGAAGTCCACGCGTGCGGTCACGGGGGCGCTCTGCACTGCCTCGGTCATCGGTGGGTGTCCCTCCGTCGTCTGTCGACCCCGCCAGCCGGCAGGGTCCTCGCGCGCCAGCAAGGCCGGCCGCGATCGGCTTGTTCCCACCGGCACCCCGGCGCGAACCGTCAGGGCCCCGGCGCGAACAGCCAGAGCCCCGGCGCGGACCGTCGGCGCCCCGTGGGAAGCTCCCGGACGTGGCAGTTCCCAACCTGACTCGTGACGACGCCGCGGCCCGCGCCGCGCTGCTGTCGGTCTCCAGCTACGACCTGGCCCTCGACGTGACCGACGGCGCCGGGCACCCCGGCGAGGAGACCTTCCGCTCGGTCACCACCATCCAGTTCACCGCCCGCACCCCCGGTGCCGACACGTTCGTCGACCTGGTCGCCGACCGGGTCCGCTCCGCCACCCTCAACGGCGTCGAGCTCGACGTGTCCGGCTACACGCCCGAGGGCGGCCTGCCGCTGCCCGGGCTGGCCGAGGAGAACGAGCTGGTCGTCGACGCCGACTGCCGGTACTCCCGCTCCGGCGAGGGCCTGCACCGCTTCGTCGACCCGGAGGACGGCCAGGTCTACCTGTACTCGCACTTCGAGCCGGCCGAGGCGAAGCGGATGTTCACCTGCTTCGACCAGCCCGACCTCAAGGCGACCTTCACCGTCCACGTGACCGCGCCCTTCGACTGGCAGGTCGTCAGCAACACCGGCGACCGCACGATCGAGGCCGGCGAGGGCGGCTCCCAGCTGGTGCACTTCACCCCGACCAAGCGGATCTCCACCTACCTGGTGGCGCTGGTCGCCGGCCCCTACGCGCGGGTCACCGACCTGCACGACGGGATCCCGCTGGGGGTCTACTGCCGGGCCTCGCTGGCCCAGCACCTGGACGCCGACGCAATCTTCGCCGTCACCAAGGCCGGGTTCGACTTCTACCACCGGGTCTTCGACTACCCGTACCCGTTCGACAAGTACGACCAGCTGTTCGTGCCGGAGTTCAACGCCGGGGCGATGGAGAACGCCGGCTGCGTGACGTTCCTGGAGGACTACGTCTTCCGGTCCAAGACCAGCCGGGCCCGCTACGAGCGGCGGGCGGAGACGATCCTGCACGAGCTGGCGCACATGTGGTTCGGCGACCTCGTGACCATGCGCTGGTGGGACGACCTGTGGCTCAACGAGTCCTTCGCCACCTACATCTCCACCCTGTGCCAGGCCGAGGCCACCGAGTACACGACCGCGTGGACGACGTTCGCCAACACCGAGAAGAGCTGGGCCTACGCGCAGGACCAGCTGCCCTCCACCCACCCGATCGCCGCGGACATGGTCGACGTCGCCGCGGTCGAGGTGAACTTCGACGGGATCACCTACGCCAAGGGCGCCTCGGTGCTCAAGCAGCTGGTGGCCTACGTCGGGCAGGAGGACTTCCTGGCCGGGGTGCGCCGGTACTTCCGCAAGCACGAGTACGGCAACACCACCCTCGACGACCTGCTCAGCGAACTGTCCCAGGCCTCGGGCCGTGACCTGTCCGACTGGTCGGCGCAGTGGCTGCAGACCAGCCAGGTCAACACGCTGCGCCCGGTGTCCACCCTCGACGACGCCGGCCGGTACGCCTCGTTCGCCATCGAGCAGACCGCGGTGCCCGAGCACCCGGTGCTGCGCCGGCACCGCCTCGCCGTCGGGCTGTACAGCAGCGGCCCCGACGGGCTGACCCGTTCGCACCGGGTCGAGCTGGACGTCGCCGGCGCCCGCACCGAGGTGCCCGAGCTCGTCGGCCACCCGGCCGCGGACCTGGTGCTGGTCAACGACGACGACCTGACCTACGCCAAGCTCCGGCTGGACGAGCGGTCGCTCGCCACGCTGCGCGGCCAGATCGCGGCGATCCCGGACTCGCTGGCCCGCGCGCTGTGCTGGTCGGCGGCGTGGGACATGACGCGGGACGCGGAGACCCCGGCGCGCGACTGGGTGCAGCTGGTGCTGGCCGGGGTCGACGCGGAGACCGAGATCAGCGTCGTGCAGTCGCTGCTGGCCCGGGTGCAGACCGCGCTGGCCTCCTACGCCGACCCGGCGTGGGCACCGACCGGCTGGGCGCAGCTGGGCGACAAGGCCCTCGCCGCACTCACCGAGGCCGCCCCCGGCAGCGACGCCCAGCTGCAGTGGTCGCGCACGCTGGCGGCCGCGGCCCGCACCGAGGAGCACGCCGCCGCCCTGCGCGGCCTGCTCGACGGCTCACGCGTGGTCGAGGGGCTGGCCGTCGACGCCGACGCCCGGTGGGCGTTCCTGCACGGGCTGGTCGCGATGGGCGCCGCCGGTGACGCCGAGATCGACGCCGAGGCCGCCCGCGACGCCACCGCGACCGGTGCCCGCCGCGCCGCCACCGCCCGGGCGCTGCGGCCCACTGCGGAGTCCAAGGCGCAGACCTGGGAGCGGGCGTTCACCGACGAGTCGATCCCCAACGCGGTGCACGAGGCGATGGTCGCCGGGTTCTGGCACTCGGCCCAGCAGGAGTTCACCCGTCCCTACGTCGAGCGGTACTTCGCCGACATCCGGGGCGTCTGGGACCGCCGGCCCGGCGAGATCGCCAAGAACGCGGTGGAGTACCTCTTCCCGAAGGTGATCGAGGAGCAGACCGTGGCCGCCGCCGACCAGTGGCTGGCCGACCCCAGCCACCCGGCCGCGCTGCGCCGGCTGGTCAGCGAGGGCCGCGACGGGGTCGCCCGCGCGCTGCGGGCCCGCGCCCGGGACGCCGCGGCAGGCTGAGCGAGGACTGAACGCCAGCGGCCCAGAACTCGACGAGTTCTGGGCCGCTGGCGTTCAGCGCGTGCTGTTCAGTGCGTGCCGTTCAGTGCGAGGTGGCGATCCCGCGCGGCACGTTGTCCTCACGGTGGTGGGGGTGGCCCGCCGCGTCGGACATCTGCCGCAGGCCGTTCACGATCGCGCCGGTCAGGTCACCCGAGCCGAGCCGGTTGGTCATCGCCAGCACGGCGAGCGCACACGCGCGGTCGGGCAGCCGGCGGGCCGCGGCCGACCCGGTGACGATCTCCACGACCCGCTGCCCGGGTGAGAGCGCGACGAGCACCCCGATCGAGGTGTCGCCGCCCGCGCGGGCGTGCAGGCCCTCGGCCGTGCCGCGGGTGTCGCTGCCCAGGTCGCCGACGTAGAGGGTGAACCGGAGCCCGGTCTCCCGGGAGGACATGGTCAGCGCCTCGTCGAGCCGGGCGAGGTCGGAGTAGCTGAACGGCCCGGGTCCGGGCTCGGCCACCGCGGTGTTGATCGTGTCCTGGCTGGCGCTGGGGCCGGCGTCGAGGTGCTGGGTGCTCATCAGCGGGTGCCTCCGGTCGGCAGGGAACGGCAGGTCGGGAGCAGCGGTGCCGCGGCGGGGGTCACCAGGTGCCCCGGGCGCCGCCGGCAGCCGTGCGCGGCGCGGCCGGGGCCTCGTGCGCGCGCTGGCCGATGGCCAGCGCCGCAGCGGTGGCGCCCAGCGCGCGCCGGCCGTGGCCGTCCGCACTGCCGTGGTCGGCGGCATCGTCGTCCCCGTGCCCACCGTGGACGCCGGGGACGTCCGGGTGCGGCTCGTACCAGACGGGCTCGTGGTCCCAGGGCTGGCCGGGCCGGTACCGGGTCCGGTCCTTGCCGCGGCCGGGGATCAGCGTGGCGAGGGCGAAGAGCAGGACGATCACCAGCGGGATCACGGCGAAGATCAGCACCGTCTCGTACCAGGGCATGGGCGCAATCTACCGGGAGCCCGGGTCACCGGCCCGGCAGCCGCGCGGTCACCAGCCGGCCGGGTGCCGGTGCGCCCACGGCCGGGCCTGCTCCAGCTGCGCGGCCAGCGACAGCAGCACGGTCTCCTCGGCCGGCCGGCCCACCAGCATCGTGCCGATCGGCAGGCCCTCGGGGGTCCACCACAGCGGCACGCTCAACGCCGGCTGCCCGGTGACGTTGTAGACGGCGGGGAAGGCGGCGTACCGCTTCTGCCGCTCGAAGTCCGCCTCGCCGTCCTCGCCGAACCAGCCCACCGGCCGGGGCGGCAGCGTGCAGACCGGGGCGAGCAGGACGTCGTAGCCGCTGGTCGCCTGGACGAACCGGCGGGCGAACACCCGCAGGGTGAACATCGCCTGCATCGCGTCCCGGGCCGACAGGGCCAGCCCGCGCTCGCGCAGGAAGCGGGTGAGCGGACGCAGCCGGTGCACCTGCGTCTCCGCCACCGGCAGGGTGGTGGCAGACAGCGCCCACACCACCTCGAAGGCGGGGAACACCCCCTCGGACAGCGGCGGCGCCGGCACGTCCTCGACCTCGTGGCCGAGCCCGGCCAGCAGCGCGGAGGCGTCCTCGAACGCCGCCCGGACCTGCGGGTCGAGGTCGGCGCCGGGCATCCCGGAGTCCGGGTACCGGCCGATCCGCAGCCGCCCCGGCGGCCGTTCGGTCGCGCCGAGGAAGGTCTCCCCCGCTGGCAACGGCGGCGCCCAGTACGGGTCGCCGGGCACCGGCCCGGCCATCGCGTCCAGCATCGCGGCGGCGTCGCGCACCGTGCGGGCCAGCGGCCCCTGGACGCCCAGCCCGGTCACCTCGCTGCCCAGCGGGGCGTTGCTCACCCGGCCGCGGGTGGGCTTCACCCCCACCAGGCCGTTGATCCCGGCCGGGATCCGGATGGAGCCGCCGCCGTCCGAGCCGTGCGCGAACGGGACCATCCCGGACGCGACGGCCACCGCCGCCCCGCCGCTGGAGCCGCCGGCCAGCAACCCGGGGTCCCAGGGGCAGCGGGCCGGGCCGACGAGGTCGTTGTCGGTGTAGCAGGGGAAGCCGAACTCCGGCGTGCTGGTCTTCCCGAGGCTGATCGTGCCGGCCGCGGACAGCGCGGTGACCACGGCGTCGTCGACGTCGGGCACGAAGTCGGCCAGCAGGGCCGAGCCGAAGGTGGTGCGCACGCCGGCGGTGCTGGCCAGGTCCTTGATCGCGGTCGGGACGCCGAACAGCGGGGGCAGCTCGCCGCCGGCCAGCACCGCCCGGTCGGCGGCGGCCGCGGCGGTCCGGGCCCGCTCCGGGGTGACGGTGATGAAGGCGCCGAGCCCGGGGTCGAGCGCCTCGACCCGGGCCAGTGCGTGGTCGACCAGCTCGGTGGGGCTCACCTCCCGCGTCCGGACGGCGGCCGCCTGCTCCAGGGCCGTGAGGTCGTGCAGCTGCGTCCCGCGTGCCGTGGTCACGGCCGGACGCTAGCCAACCCGGGGCAGGATCGGCCCGTGCACCCGTCCCCCAGCACCGACCTCTCCCGCGCCGCCGCCCTGGCCGCCGACGCCGCCGACCCGCTGGCCGGCTTCCGGGCCCGCTTCACCGGCACCGACGACGACGGCCCGGACCGGCTGCTGTACCTGGACGGCAACTCCCTCGGCCGGCTGCCGGTCGAGACGCCGGCGGCCGTCGCCCGGGCGGTCGAGCAGGAGTGGGGGCAGGGGTTGGTCGGCTCGTGGGCCGACTGGATCGGGCACGCCCGCCGGATCGGCGACCTGCTGGCCGCCGGGGTGCTGGGGGCCCGGCCGGGCGAGGTGCTGGTCTCCGACTCGACCAGCATCGACCTCTACAAGCTGCTGGTGGCCGCGGCCGACGCCCGCCCCGGGCGCGACGTGCTGGTCTGCTGCGCCGACGACTTCCCCACCGACCGGTACGTCGTGGCCGGCGTCGCCGAGCAGCGTGGGATGACGGTGCGGGAGGTCGAGGCGCACGTCGACGAGGGGCTGGACCCGGGCGTGCTGGCCGCGGCGCTCGACGAGCGGGTGGCGGTGGTCGTGCTCTCGCAGGTCGCCTACCGGTCCGGCGCGCTGGTCGACGTCGCCGAGGTGACCCGGCTGGCCCGCGCGGCGGGTGCACTGGTGGTGTGGGACCTCAGCCACGGGGCCGGCGCCGTCCCCGCCGAGTTGACCGCCGCCGGTGCCGACCTCGCCGTCGGCTGTACCTACAAGCACCTCAACGGCGGCCCGGGCGCACCCGCGTTCCTCTACGTGCGGCGCGAGCTGCAGGACCAGCTGCGCCAGCCGATCTGGGGCTGGTTCGGCCAGCGCGACCAGTTCGCCATGGGCCCGGCCTACGAGCCGGCCGAGGGCGTGGACCGGTTCGCCGTCGGCACGCCCCCGGTGCTGGCGATGGCGGCGGTGGAGGTCGGCGTGCGGATCACCGCCGAGGCCGGGGTCGAGCGGATCGCCGCCAAGGGACGGGCGCTGACCGGGCTGGTCGTGGAGCTGGCGGACGCCTGGCTGGCCGAGCACGGGGTGTCGGTTGCCAGCCCGCGCGACCCGGCCCGCCGCGGCGCGCACGTCAGCCTCACCCACCCGGCCGCCTGGCAGCTGACCCAGGCGCTGATCGACCGCGGCGTCGTCCCGGACTTCCGGACGCCGGACCGGCTGCGGCTGGGCCCGGCGCCGCTGTACACCCGGTTCGTCGACGTCTGGGACGCCATGGCCCGGCTGCGGACCGTGGTCGCCGACGGCTCGTGGACGACGTACCCGACCGAACGGGCCCGGGTCACCTGACCCGTCAGGCGCTGACGGACTCCGCCATGCCCAGCCACGTGCGCCAGCGCGGGTCGACCGTGCGGTGCCCGAGCAGCCGCCAGGCGGCGCCGCTGGGCGCCCCCGGCGGGTAGGGCAGCGTCCACCCCATCTCGGCCAGCGACCGGTCGGCCTTGGTGTGGTTGCACCGGCGGCAGGCGGCGACCACGTTGTCCCAGGTGTGGGTGCCACCCCGGCTGCGCGGCACCACGTGGTCGATGCTGGTGGCCGACCCGCCGCAGTAGACGCAGGTCGAGGAGTCCCGGGTGAACACCGCCCGGCGGGACAGCGGCACCTGCACCGGGTAGGGCACCCGGACGTAGCGGGTCAGCCGGACCACGACCGGGACGGCGACGGCGAGCCGCTCGGCGTGGACGAGGTCCTCGGTGACGTCCACGGCCTCCGCCTTGGCCGCCAGCACGAGCACGATCGCGCGTCGGCTGGAGACCACGCACAACGGCTCGTAGGTGGCGTTCAACAGCAGCGTGGCCGCGGTCGTGACCTGCGCCGGGACGGGCGCGCGCGGACCGGGGACGAGGTCGGTGGCCGGGCCCGGATGAGCGGGCACGGACGACGACCCGAGTGCGGTGATCGACACGGGACACCTCCGAGGGCCCCGGGCTCCCGACGGCTTCGAGAGTCCCTGGGTCGCCTCATAGTGCCCTGCCGGGGTGTGATACAGGCCAGCGCCCCCTCGGGCGGTGCCGTCCGGGCGGCTACGGTCGCCGCGTGCGCCATCCCGAAGCCCCCCGCCTGGACCTGGTCGAGGACCTGCACGGTCACCGGGTCGCCGACCCCTACCGGTGGCTGGAGGACCCCGCCGACGAACGCACCGTCACCTGGGCCGCGGCCCAGGACGAGCTCGCGGCACAGCTGCTCGGCAGCCTGCCCGCGCGGCCGTCCTTCGCCGACCGGCTCACCCGGCTGGTGCACGCCGGCGCCGTCGGCATCCCGGTGTGGCGGCGCGGCCGGGCGTTCTCCACCCGGCGCGACCCCGGCCAGGAGCACGCGGTCCTGCGGGTCACCGAACCCGACGGCAGCGTGCGCGTGCTGGTCGACCCGATCGCGCTCGACCCGGCCGGCACGACCACGCTGGACGCCTGGTCGCCGTCCTGGGAGGGCGACCGGCTGGCCTACCAGGTGTCGGTGGGCGGTGACGAGGAGTCGCAGCTGTACGTGCTCGACGTCGCCACCGGGCAGCTGCTCGAGGGCCCGATCGACCGCTGCCGCTACTCCCCCGTCGGCTGGCTGCCCGGCGGGGAGGAGCTCTACTACGTCCGCCGGCTGGCCCCCGAGCTGGTGCCCGCCGGCGAGGAGCAGTTCCACCGCCGGGTCTGGCGTCACCGGGTGGGCGCCGACCCGGACACCGACGTCCTCGTGCACGGCGAGGGCAGCGACCCCTCGACCTACTTCGGGGCGCGCACCAGCGCCGACGGCCGCTGGCTGGTGGTCTCCGCCTCGGTGGGCACCGCGCCCCGGGACGACGTGTGGCTGGCCGACCTGTCCGGTGACGCGCAGCTGCGCCCGCTGCAGGTCGGCGTCGACGCGCAGCTCACCGCCTGGGTGGCCCGCGACGGCCGGCTGTGGCTGCACTCCGACCGGGACGCCCCGCGCAGCCGGCTCGCCGTCGCCGACCCGGCCGACCCGGCGAGCTGGACGCCGGAGGCGTGGACCGAGGTCATCGGCCAGTCCGACGAGGGCGTGCTCTCCGACGTGGCGCTCGTCGACGGCCCGGACGGCGACCTGCGGGTGCTCGCGGTGCACGCCGTCGACGCCACCGACCGGCTGTCGCTCTGGGCCGGGGACGGCTCGGGCCGGCTGGCCGAGGTGACCGGCCTGCGCCCGGGCAGCGTCTCCGGGGTCAGCGCGCCGCCGGAGGGCGGGACGACGGCGTGGGTGGGCTACACCGACTACGCCACGCCGCCGTCGGTGCTGCGCTGGGACGCCGCCGACCCGGCCGCGCTCACCACGCACGAGCAGGCACCCGTCGACGGCGACGTCCCCGACCTGCGCGTGGTCGAGGCGCACGCGACGTCGGCCGACGGCACCCCGGTGCACCTGTTCGTGCTCTCCGCGGCCGGCACCCCCGACACCCCGCGCCCGACCGTGCTCTACGGCTACGGCGGCTTCAACGTCTCGCTCACCCCGGCCTACAGCGCGCAGGCGCTGGCCTGGGTCGCCGCCGGTGGCGTGTGGGTGGTGGCGAACCTGCGGGGTGGCTCCGAGCACGGCGAGGAGTGGCACCGCGCGGGGATGCGCGAGCGCAAGCAGAACGTGTTCGACGACTTCGCCGCCGCGGCCCAGCACCTGATCGCCACCGGGTGGACGACGCCGGCGCAGCTCGCCGTGATGGGCGGCTCCAACGGCGGCCTGCTGGTGGGCGCGATGACCACCCAGCACCCGGACCTGGTCGCCGCCGTGGTGTGCAGCGCGCCGCTGCTGGACATGGTCCGGTACGAGCTGTTCGGGCTGGGGCGCACCTGGAACGACGAGTACGGCACGGCCGCCGACGCCGAGGAGCTGGGCTGGCTGCTCGGGTACTCGCCCTACCACCGGGTGGTCGAGGGCACCGCGTACCCGGCGGTGCTGTTCACGACCTTCGAGTCCGACACCCGGGTCGACCCGCTGCACGCGCGCAAGCTCGCCGCGGCGCTGCAGCACGCCACCTCCGCCGAGGCGCCGATCGTGCTCCGGCGGGAGCTGTCGGTGGGACACGGCGCCCGCGCGGTGAGCCGCACGGTCGGCCTGGCCGCCGACCAGCTGGCGTTCCTGGCCGCGCACACGGGGCTGACGCCCGCCAGCCCGTCGGACACGGAGCCGCCGACCGGCGGCTGACCTGCGCGGACGACACACCGGAACGGCACCGTCCGGGTGATCGACCGCCCAGAACGGACCTGCGAGACTGACGGCGATGAACGGGACACCCACGGTCACGGCGGCCGACGATCCGGGTCCGGTCGCGCCCGACTGCGCCACCGCCGACCCCGGCTCGCTCTGTGCGCGACTGTGGGACTGGTTCGGCCTGGACTGGCTGGCCGCCAACGCCGACACCCTGGTGGGCACGCCGGCGCGGATCCTGCTGATCGTCGTCCTGGCCGTGGTCGCGCGGGCGCTGATCAACCGGGCGATCCACCGGCTCACCGACCGCACCGCGACCGGCGCCGTCCCGACGATCCTGCGGCCGTGGCGCAACCGGGTCCGGCAGGCCGACCCGGACGGCCTCGAGCTGATCGCCGCCCGGCGCACCCAGCGGGCCGAGGCGATCGGGTCGGTTCTGCGCAGCTTCGCCTCGTTCGTCGTCCTCGGCATCGCGATCGTGCTCGTCCTCGGCGAGCTGGGCGTGAACCTGGCGCCGATCCTGGCCAGCGCCGGCGTCATCGGCGTCGCGCTCGGCTTCGGCGCGCAGAACCTGGTGAAGGACTTCATCGCCGGGATCGGGATCATCCTGGAGGACCAGTACGGCGTCGGGGACGTCGTGGACCTCGGGGAGGCCAGCGGCACGGTCGAGGCCGTCGGCCTGCGGATCACCCGGCTGCGGGACATCAACGGCGTGGTCTGGTACGTCCGCAACGGTGAGGTGCTGCGGGTGGGCAACCGCAGCCAGGGCTTCGCCCAGGTGGTCATCGACATGCCGGTCGCGCACGACACCGACCTCGAGCGCTGCCGCGCGGTGATGCAGGAGGTCGCCGACGCGATGGCCGCTGACGAGGAGTGGGCGGAGGTCTTCCTCGGCGAGCCGGAGTCCCTGGGCGTCGAGCAGATCACCGCCGAGGGGGTCGTCCTCCGGGTGCAGGTCCGCACCACGAACGCCGTCCAGTGGCAGGTGGCCCGCGAGCTGCGGCAGCGGCTGCAGGCGCGCTTCGCGACCGAGGGCATCCGCACCCCGCTCCCCCTGCTGGGGACGATCACCGGCACGGGGCCCCGCTGAGCCGCCGCCCCGGCCGGGACCACCCCACCGGCCGCCCGGCCACGTTCGGGCAGGTCTTCGCGGTGGCCGAGTTCCGGCCGCTGTTCGGCTCCTTCACGCTCTCCACGATCGGCGACGAGCTCGCCCGGGTCGCGCTGACCGTGCTGGTCTACCAGCGCACCGACTCGGCGCTGCTCTCCGCGATCACCTTCGCCATCAGCTACCTGCCGTGGGTGCTCGTCGGGCCGGTGCTGGCCTCGCTCGCCGACCGGTTCCCGCGGCACCGGGTGCTGATCACCAGCGACGTCGCCCGCGCCGTGCTGGTCGCCGGCATGGCGGTCCCGGGCACGCCGCTGCCCGTGCTCCTGGGGCTGCTGCTGCTCGTGGCGCTCTGCGCCCCGCCGTTCGAGGCCGCCCGGTCGGCGCTGATGGCCGACGTGCTGGAGGGCGACCGCTACGCGGTGGGCACCTCGCTCACCGGCGTCGCGAGCCAGGCCAGCCAGCTGATCGGCTTCCTGCTGGGCGGTGCGCTGATCACCGCGCTGTCGCCCTCCGCGGCCCTGCTGATCAACGCCGCCACCTTCGCCGTCTCGGCGGTCTGGCTGACCCACGGCCTGCGGCGCCGGCCCGCGCCGGCGGCCGAGGGGGAGGCCGGCTCGCTCTGGCGGGACACCGCGGGCGGGGTGCGGTTCATCGCCGGGTCCCCGCGGCTGCTGGCGATCGTGGCGGTGCTCTGGGTGGGCGCCCTGTTCATCAACGCCCCGGAGGGGATCGCCACCCCGTGGGCCCTGCAGCTGCAGGGCACCGCCGCCGCCGCGGGCCTGCTGCTGGCCGCCAACCCGGCCGGCACCGCGCTCGGCGGGCTGCTGGTGGGCCGCTTCTGCCCCCCGCACGTGCGGGACCGGCTGCTGGTGCCCCTGCTGGTCCTCTCGCTGGCCGGGGTGCTGCTGGCCGGGCTCACCCCGCTGTGGCTGGGCACCGGGTCGGCGGCCTACGTCGTCGTCCTGGGGTTGCTGTTCGTCGCCGGGCTCGGCGGGGCCAGCAACATCCCGCTGAACGTGGCGTTCGTGCAGGCCGTGCCCAGCGCGTACCGCGGCCGGGCGTTCGGTGTCGCGGTCGCCGGCCTGTCGGGCGTGCAGGGGATCGGGGTGGTGCTGGCCGGGCTCGGCGCCGAGGTGCTGGCGCCGGGCACCGTGGTCGCGCTGGCCGGCGGCATCGGCCTGGTCGCGCTCGCCGGGCCGCTGGTCGGCCTGCACCGCACCCGGCCCGGACGGCGCACCGACGGCCGGGTGCCGCGCCCGGACCCGGCTGAGGGACGATCGAGGACATGAGCGAGACCAGCCGGTCGCTGCCCTCGGCGCGCACCTTCTACGACGAGGTCGGCGGCGAACCCACGTTCCGGGCGCTCGTCGCCCGGTTCTACGCCGGGGTGCGCGAGGACCCGGTGCTGCGGCCCATGTACCCCGCCGACGACTGGGAGGGCGCGGAGACCCGGCTGCGGATGTTCCTGGAGCAGTACTGGGGCGGGCCGACGACGTACTCGGAGAACCGCGGCCACCCGCGGCTGCGGATGCGGCACGCGCCGTTCGCCGTCGACGAGGCGGCGCAGGACGCGTGGCTGCGGCACATGCGGGACGCGGTCGACTCGCTGGAGCTCACCGACGAGCAGGACGCGACGTTGTGGGGTTACCTGGTCATGGCGGCCCAGAGCATGCGGAACCGCTGACGCGCCCCACGACACCCCGAGGAGCCCGGTGACCACGGTCCCGACGTCCCCCCGCCCCGACGCCGACTGGTGGCGGGAGGCGGTCTTCTACCAGGTCTACGTGCGCAGCTTCGCCGACGGCACCGGTGACGGCGTGGGGGACCTGGCGGGCATCCGGTCCCGGCTCCCCTACCTGACCGAGCTGGGCGTCGACGCGCTGTGGATCACGCCGTTCTACCCCTCGCCGATGCACGACCACGGATACGACGTCGCCGACCCCCGGGACGTGGAGCCGGTGTTCGGCGACCTCGCAGCGTTCGACGCCCTGCTGGCCGACGCGCACGCCCGCGGCATCCGGGTGACCATCGACCTGGTCCCCAACCACAGCTCGCACGACCACGAGTGGTTCGCCGAGGCGCTGACCGCACCGCCGGGATCGGCTGCCCGGGCCCGCTACTTCTTCCGCGACGGCCGCGGGCCGGACGGCGTGGAGCCGCCGAACAACTGGCCCTCGGTGTTCGGCGGGCCGGCGTGGACCCGGGTGCCCGACGGGCAGTGGTACCTGCACCTGTTCGCGCCGGAGCAGCCGGACCTGGACTACGCGAACCCCGAGGTCGTCGCCGACCTGGAGGAGACGCTGGGCTTCTGGCTGGACCGCGGGGTCGACGGCTTCCGGATCGACGTCGCGCACGGGATGGCCAAGCCCGCCGGCCTGCCGGACATGGTGCCCGCCGAGGACACCGGCCTGTTCGCCGACGACGGCCCGGGTGACCTGCGGTTCGACCAGGACCACGTGCACCAGCTGCACCAGCGGGTGCGGGCGGTGCTGGACCGCTACCCCGACCGGATGGCCGTCGGCGAGGTCTGGGTGTTCGACGACGAGCGGCTGGCCCAGTACCTGCGCCCCGACGAGCTGCACCTGGCGTTCAACTTCCGGCTGCTCACCGCCGACTGGGACGCCGCGGAGCTGCGCAGCGCCGTCGAGCACTCGCTGGCGACGGTGGCGAGCACCCCGGCGCCGGCCTGCTGGGTGCTGAGCAACCACGACCGTCCCCGCCACGTCACCCGCTACGGCGGTGGCGCGGTCGGCACCCGCCGGGCCCGCGCCGCGGCGCTGCTGCAACTGGCGCTGCCCGGCGTGGCCTACGTCTACAACGGCGACGAGCTCGGCATGCCCGACGTCGACCTGCCCGACGAGGTGCTGCAGGACCCGATCTGGGAGCGCTCCGGGCACACCGAGCGGGGCCGCGACGGCTGCCGGGTGCCGGTTCCCTGGTCGGGCGACCAGCCCTCCTACGGCTTCTCCACCACGCCGGACACCTGGCTGCCCATGCCCGCGGGCTGGGCGCCGCTGACCGTCGAGGCCCAGGAGCAGGACCCCGACTCGATGCTGTCGCTGTACCGGGTGGCGCTCCGGCTGCGTCGGGGCTCCCCCGCCTTCACCGGCGACGGGCTGGAGTGGCTGCCCGCGCCGGACGGCTGCCTGGCTTTCCGTCGGCCCGGCGGGCTGGTCTGCCTGCTCAACCTCTCCGGTGGCCCGGTGCCGCTCCCCGAGGGGCAGGTGCTGCTGGCCAGCGAGCCGGTGACCGACGGGACCGTGCCGGACGACGGGGCGGTCTGGCTGCAGGCGTGACCGGCGGCTGACCGGGCGACCCCGCCACCCCGGCGGTAGGGCAGACTCACTCCCCGATCGGGGGCGATCACGCCCCTCCCTGCGCTCCAGGAGGTCCCGTGGCCACCGCCTCGATGCCCGCGCTGCCGTCCCGCCGGCTGGTCCTCGCCGACCTGGTCCCGGCCAGCCGCGCCCGCACCGCCGTCCTCGTCGCCCTGGGGGTGCTGCTGACCGCGGCGCTCGCGCAGGTGTCGGTCCCGGTCCCGGGGTCCCCGGTGCCGATCACCGGCCAGACGCTGGCCGTCGTGCTCACCGCGGGCGCCCTCGGCCCGGTCCGCGGCGTCGCGGTGCAGGCGCTGTACATTCTGTGCGCGCTGGTCGGGCTGCCCTTCTACTCCGAGGCCAGCGGCGGCTTCGACGTCGTCTTCGGCGCCACCGGCGGGTACGTCGTGGGCTTCCTGCCGGCCGCGTTCCTGATCGGGCTGGCCGCCCGCCGCGGCGCGGACCGGAAGATCTGGCAGGCGCTGCCGCTGTTCGCCGCCGGTCAGCTCGTGGTCTTCGCCGTGGGCGTGCCGTGGCTGGCGGTCAGCGCCGGCCTGACGGCGTCCCAGGCCCTGGAGGCGGGCTTCTACCCGTTCATCCTCGGTGGCGTGGTCAAGGCCGGCGTCGCCGCGCTGGCGTTCCGCGGCGCCTGGCTCGCGGCGGACCGCACCCGCTGACCCAGCCGTTCCCCGACCGCCCCGCGCCGGTGCCCACCCCGGGCACCGGCGCGGGGCGTCCTGCGTCCGGGACCGGGCGGGTGCGGGAGATCTGGACGGCGCCGGTGGCCGCGGCGCCGATGGTGCGCCGTGACTCGGTGCCCGCGGTGCCCGGCGTCGGGCTGGCCGGGGACCGCTACGCCGCGGGTGGCGGCACGTGGGCGCGGTACCCGCTGCAGGTGAAGCAGGTCACGCTGATCGACGCCGACGACGTCGCGGCGGTGGCGGCCGAAGCCGGCGTCGATCTCTCCCCCGGCTGGACCCGGCGCAACCTGGTCACCCGGGGCGTCGACCTGCCCGCGCTGGTGGGGCGGTGGTTCCTGGTCGGGGACGTGCTGCTGTTCGGCACCAAGCGGTGCCCGCCGTGCGCCCACCTGGAGCGGCTGACCGGCGTGCGGCTGGTCAGGGCGATGGCCTCCCGGGGCGGGATCAACGCGGCGGTGTTCGGCGCCGGTGAGGTCACCGGGGGCGCCGCCGTCCGAGCCGTGGACGACGCGGAGGCCGCCCGCCGTGGAGCCCCGACCGGCGCCGACCGTCCGGTCCCCCGCACCGTCGTCCTCCCCGACTGACCCGCCCCACCAGCTTTCGGCGCCGAAAGCCGGCCGGGTCCCGGCGCCGAAAGCCGGCCGGGGGCCGGCGCGGGGACGGCGTCAGTCGTCGTGGTGGGCGGCGAGGAACACCTTCTCCGCGGCCGTGAGCCGGCGCGGGCGGTTGATCGCGAAGTCGAAGGGCACCAGCACCGTGCTGCCGGTGACGGCGAGCTCGCCGTGGTCGAACAGCTCGTAGTGGCAGGTGAAGGAGGCGGCCCGCACGCCGGACACCCAGATCTGGATCCGCAGCGGGTCGGCGCTGTAGACCACCGGGCGCTTGTAGGCGATCTGGTGGCTGGCGACGACGATCCCGCGACGCAGCCCGGTCTCCTCGTCGTGCGTCGGCTGGTCGAAGAACAGGTCGACCCGAGCCGTCTCGAAGTAGCCGAGGAAGGCCACGTTGTTGACGTGCTGGTAAGCGTCCATGTCCGACCAGCGCATCGGGACGGCGACGGTGTGCCTCACGGCGGTCACCCTGCCTCATGACCGACCGGCGCCGAGCACGGACCCGTTCCCGCCACGGCCTGCCCGGCCTACGGTGCGGTCATGGACCCGTGGGACGACAGCGAGCCCGGTGTGCTGGTGCTGCCCTCGGGGCGTCGGGTGCGCGGCCGCGGGCTGCGGCAGACGCTGCCGGCGGGCCCGGAACCGGTCTTCGGCGTCTACCTGCTGGGCCGCGCACCGTGCCCGGTGCCGTGGGAGACCCGCTGGGTGCGGTGGCCGGACTTCCGGTTGCCCACCGCCCCCGGCGACCTGCGGCACGCGCTGCTGGAGGTGTGGGACCGGGCGGCCACCGAGCGGGTGGAGGTGGCGTGCGCCGGCGGCACCGGCCGGACCGGGACGGCGCTGGCCTGCCTGGCCGTGCTGGACGGGCTGCCCGCGGCCCGGGCGGTGGCCTACGTGCGCAGCCACTACCGGCGGCACGCGGTGGAGACCCGCGGTCAGGCCCGGTTCGTGTCCCGCTTCGGGACCGCCTGACAGACGCCGCCGGCCGGCCGGAGCTGCTGCCCCGACCGGCCGGTCGACGTGCTGGAGGCGGTCCCCGTCAGTCGCGGGTGAGCTTGCGGTAGGTGGCCCGGTGCGGACGTGCCGCGTCGGCGCCCAGCCGCTCGACCTTGTTCTTCTCGTAGTCGTCGAAGTTGCCCTCGAACCAGAACCACTTCGAGTCGCCCTCGTAGGCCAGGATGTGCGTCGCCACCCGGTCGAGGAACCACCGGTCGTGGCTGACCACCACGGCGCAGCCGGGGAACTCCAGCAGCGCGCCCTCGAGGCTGGTGAGCGTCTCGGTGTCCAGGTCGTTGGTGGGCTCGTCGAGCAGCAGCAGATTGCCGCCCTGCTTGAGGGTCAGCGCCAGGTTCAGCCGGTTGCGCTCACCGCCGGAGAGCACCCCGGCCTTCTTCTGCTGGTCGGGGCCCTTGAACCCGAAGGCGGAGACGTAGGCCCGGGACGGCATCTCGACGTTGCCGACCTTGATGTGGTCCAGGCCGTCGGAGACGACCTCCCACAGGCTCTTGTTCGCGTCGATGCCGCTGCGGCTCTGCTCGACGTAGGCGACCTTGACCGTCTCACCGACCTTGATCTCGCCGTCGTCGGGCTTGTCCTCGCCGACCAGCATCTTGAACAGCGTGGTCTTGCCGACGCCGTTGGGGCCCACGACGCCGACGATGCCGTTGCGGGGCAGCGTGAAGGAGAGGTCGTCGATCAGCACCCGGTCGCCGAAGCCCTTGGTGAGGTCCTTGGTCTCGATGACCACGTTGCCCAGCCGCGGGCCCGGCGGGATCTGGATCTCCTCGAAGTCCAGCTTGCGGAACTTGTCCGCCTCGGTGGCCATCTCCTCGTAGCGGGCCAGCCGCGCCTTGCTCTTGGCCTGGCGGGCCTTGGCACCGGACCGGACCCACTCCAGCTCGTCCTTGAGCCGCTTGGCGCGCTTGGCGTCCTTGGCGCCCTCGACCTTGAGCCGGGTGGCCTTGGTCTCCAGGTAGGTGGAGTAGTTGCCCTCGTAGGGGTAGGCCCGGCCACGGTCCAGCTCGAGGATCCACTGGGCGACGTTGTCCAGGAAGTACCGGTCGTGGGTGACGGCGACGACGGTGCCGGCGTACTTCTCCAGGTGCTGCTCCAGCCAGGCCACGCTCTCCGCGTCCAGGTGGTTGGTGGGCTCGTCGAGCAGCAGCAGGTCGGGCGCCTCGAGCAGCAGCTTGCACAGCGCGACGCGGCGGCGCTCACCACCGGAGAGGACCTTGACGTCGGCGTCGCCGGGCGGGCACCGGAGCGCGTCCATGGCCTGCTCGATGCGGTTGTCGAGCTCCCAGCCGTCGGCGTTCTCGATGACCTCCATGAGCTCGCCCTGCTCGGCCATCAGCGCGTCGAAGTCGGCGTCGGGCTCGCCCATCGCCGCGCTGACCTCCTCGAAGCGGGTCAGCGCCTGGCGGAGGTCGGCCACCGCCTCCTCGACGTTGCCGCGCACGTCGAGCTCCTCGTTGAGCGGGGGCTCCTGCTGCAGGATGCCGACGGTCGCGCCGGGGGCGAGCACCGTGTCGCCGTTGGAGGCGTTCTCCATGCCGGCCATGATCTTGAGGACCGTGGACTTGCCGGCGCCGTTGGGGCCGACCACACCGATCTTCGCGCCGGGCAGGAACGCCAGCGTGACGTCGTCGAGGATGACCTTGTCGCCGTGCGCCTTGCGCGCACGGACCATGGAGTAGATGTACTGGGCCACTGGGCTGTCGAGCCTTCCGTCAGGTCGCGATCGGGAGCAGGGCGGGCACCGGGGTCTCCGTCGCCCGCCCCGCCACCTGCGTTCTCAGCGCCGATCCTCCCAGTTCGGGAGGCTCACGTCAGCGACGGGACCAGCGGGCGGCCGTCGCCGAGCTCGTCGGCTGTCTCATCGTCCAACGTCACCGGCCCCCCGTCGTAGTCCTCGGGCGCGTAATCGGTGGACCGGTCGGCGTAGGCGTCGGCGGGCGGCTCCTCGACCGCACCGGCCGGCGCCGCCGCTCGGGGCGTCCGGCGGAACTCGGCCACGCCGCGGGAGAGGTCGGGTCCGACCGCCTCGGCGCGCAGCTGCGAGCGGCTGCGCGGGCCCTGCTCGGACTCCCACCGGTGGGTGAAGAGCTCCCCCACCACGATCACCGGGTCGCCCTTGCTGAGGGTGTGCGAGACGTTGCCGCCCAGGTCGCCCCAGCACTCGACGTCGAGGAAGAGGGTGCGGTGGTCGGTCCAGGTCTGGCTCTCCCGGTCGAACCGGCGGGAGGTGGAGGCCAGCCGGAAGTTCGTGACGCTGGCGCCACTGGCCAGCCGGCTGCGCTGCGGGGAGTTGACGACGTTGCCGACGACGGTGAGCTCGGTTTCCTTCACGGTGCTCCTCGGACGAGGTGGGGCGCCGGATCGGCGCGGCCGGCGGTCCGCCGGCGTGCACCCACCGTCGCCGGGACGCCGCGGGCGGGACAGGGCTGCGGCCGGGATGTGGACCCGCACCCCGGCTGTGGACGGCCGCCGGCGGGCCCGGCCGCCGTCGGCTACGGCGACGCCCCGGGTCCCGGCCGGGCACCGTTCCCACCCGGTCGCCCGGACCCGATGTCATGATCGGGCCCGAGCGCCCGTAGCTCAGCGGATAGAGCAGGTGCCTTCTAAGCACTTGGTCGCAGGTTCGATCCCTGCCGGGCGCGCCCTCGAGCTGCTGGCTCACGGTCGCGCGACGCGGCCGGCTCGCGGGCCGGCGCCCTGCACGGGAACGGCCCGGCGCACCGGACCCGACCGCCTCCACATCACTCGGTTGTGCGCCAGTAAAGTGGCGGGGCCCCTGGCGGTCGTCGACTCCTCGTGCGACCACCCGCGGGAACGCCGTCGCCGGTTGACCCCACAGCCCCTGCGCGGCCCAGGACCTCTCGGAGATCGACGTGTCCGGCGCACAGCCGTCCGTGCCGCCCCCCGGCGACACCCCCCTGACCTCGCTCGCCCACCAGCTCATCGAGGCGCTCGGCCGGGGCACCTGGGGCCCCGACGCGCTCGAGGTGCTGGTGGGTGCGGCCGTCGCGCAGCTGCCCGGGTGCACCGACGCCAGCCTGACCTCGGTCGCACCCGGGAGCACGCCGGCCACGGTGGCCTCCACCAGCGAGCGCGCCGTGCGGGCCGACACGTGGCAGTACGAGCTGGCCCAGGGGCCGTGCCTGGACGCTGCCGCCGGCAGCCCGCTCGTCCGCGCCTCCCTGGTCGACGGCGAGACCCCGTGGCCGGAGTGGGCACCGCGGGTCGTCGCCGAGGCGGGGTACGCCGGCGTGCTCAGCGTCCGGCTGGGCAGCCAGGCGCACCCGCTGGGTTCGCTGAACGTCTACGGCACCGACGCGGCGGCCCTGGCCGCGCTGCCGGCGGAGGACGCCGAGTCCTTCGCCGCGCTGACCTCGGTGGTGCTGGCCTCGGCCCGCCGGGCGGGCCACCTGGAGGAGGCGGTCGAACGCCGGACGGTCATCGGCCAGGCCCAGGGCATCCTCATGGAGCGGTACAAGATGACCGCGGCCGACGCGTTCGCGCTGCTGCGCGGCCTGTCGCAGCAGTCCAACACCAAGCTGTTCGACCTCGCCCAGGAACTGGCCGAGACCGGACAGCTCCCCCGGGACGCGTCCGGTCGACCTGCTGCGGGCGGGTTGCCCCTGTCGTAGCCTCCACGGAGCGGGACCGGTTCAGCAGAGAGCCGGTTCCGGACGAACAAGGGACTGATGCGTGACCGTGTCCGCGGCCGGTCTGGCAGCGCCCGCCTCGGGTGGCCCGCTGCACGACGTCGCCTTCGCCGACTCTGCGGCCGGGCTGGTCGAGGTCGCTCTCCCCTTCGCCCGCGAGGGCCTGGCCGCCGGCGACCCGGTGGTGGTGGTCACCGGCGAACCCGTGGCCGACGCCCTCCGTGCCGCGCTCGGGCAGCCGCCCGGCCTCACCTTCCTCGACCAGCGGGACGTCTACGGGCGGCGCACCCCGGCGACCCTGACCGCGTTCCGGAAGCTGGTGGCCGGGGCCGAGCTGCCCCCCGGCCGGCGGCTGCGGGTGATCGCCGAGATCGCCGGCGGGCCGGGTGACCGCGACTGGCTGGAGTGGCAGCGGTACGAGGCGGTGGTCGAGCACGCGCTGGCCGGCTGCCCGGTGTGGTTCCTGTGCCTGCAGGACACCGGGGAGCTGCCCGCGCAGGTGGTCCGCTGGGCGCACTGCACCCACCGGCACGTGCACGCCGCTCGGGGCCGGCGCCCCAACCCGGAGTTCCAGGCCGCCGAGCAGCTGTTGGCGCAGCTGCCCGTGCCCACCGAGCCGCTGCAGGCCGCACCCCCGCTGCTGTCCGCCGATGGGGTGACCCGCCCGGGTGCGGTCCGGCACGCCCTGGTCCCGCTGCTCGCCGGCCTGGACCGCTCCCCCGACGCGACCGACGACCTGCTGCTCGCGATCGACGAGCTGGTCACCAACGCGCTGGTGCACGGCCGCCCGCCGGCCGACGTCCGGGTCTGGGCGGACGGCGGCACGGTGGTGTGCACCGTGTCCGACGGCGGCACCGGCCCCGGTGACCCGTTCGCGGGTTACGGGCCGGCGCACGGGGAGGACCTCTCCCGCGGCGGGATGGGCCTGTGGCTGGCCCGCCAGCTGTGCGACCACGTCGACATCTGGACCGACGAGCGCGGCGTCACCGTGCGGGTGACCACGGAGCTGCCGGCGCGTTGACCGCGCCGGCAGCCCGGGGTCAGCGTCCCGCGGGCGGGACCCAGCCGATCGCCGGGGCGACGTGCCGGGTGATCGTCTCCAGCAGCCGGGCGTTGTAGTCGACGCCGAGCATGTTCGGGACGGTCAGCAGCAGGGTGTCGGCGTCCCGCACGGCGGCGTCCTTGGCCAGCTCCTCGGCCAGCTGGTCCGGCTCCCCGGCGTAGCTCTTCCCGAAGCGGGCGCGCACCCCCTCCAGCAGCCCGACCTGGTCGGTGCTCGTGCGCTCCCGGCCGAAGTACTGCCGGTCCTCGTCGGTGGTGATGGGCATGACGGAGCGGCTCACCGACACCCGCGGCTCGTGCGCCCAGCCGGCGTCGGCCCAGGTGGCCCGGAACAGCGCGATCTGCTCGGCCTGCAGCTCGTCGAACGGCACCCCGGTGTCCTCGCTGAGCAGCGTGGAGCTCATCAGGTTCATCCCCTGCCGCGCCGTCCAGACCGCCGTCTGCCGGGTGCCCGATCCCCACCAGATCCGCTCGCGCAGGCCCGGCGACTGCGGCTGGACCGCCAGGCGTGCCCTGCCCCAGACCCCGTTGCCCCCGCCCCCGTGGCCCCCGACCATCCGCGGGTCGGCGTCCACCACGGTCTCCCCGGCGACGGCGGCGAGGAACCGGGCCGTCTTCGCCCGGGCCAGCTCCGCGTCGTCACTGCCGTCGGCGGGCACGTAGCCGAAGGCCTCCGAGCCGCGCAGCGCCGTCTCCGGTGATCCCCGGCTGATCCCCAGCTGCAGCCGGCCGGCGGACAGCAGGTCGGCGGCGGCGGCCTCCTCGGCCATGTACAGCGGGTTCTCGTAGCGCATGTCGATCACGCCCGTACCGATCTCGATCCGGCTCGTGCGCGCGGCGATCGCCGCCAGCAGCGGGAAGGGCGAGGACAGCTGCCGGGCGAAGTGGTGCACCCGCACGTAGGCGCCGTCGACCCCCAGCTCCTCGGCCGCCTGCGCCAGCTCGACGGTCTGCAGCAGGGCGTCGGCCCCGGTGCGCACCTGCGACCCCGGGATGGGCTGCCAGTGCCCGAAGTTCAGGAAGCCGATCCGCTTCTCCACCACGTCCACCTCTCGTCGTCGTCCTGCGGCTCAGCGCCGCGGTGGCGGCTGCTGTTCCCCGCCGGGACGATCTGGCCCCCCGGTGGGGTTGCACCGGCCGGAGAACCCGTCCGGACCCGAGGAGACAGCCATGCGCGCCACCATCGACGGAACCGTGATCGCCGAGGCCCCCGAGGAGGAGCTGGTCAGCATCGAGGGCAACTGGTACTTCCCGCCGTCGGCCGTCGTGCCCGGCGCCCTCACCGAGAGCCCGACCGCCTACACCTGCCCGTGGAAGGGCGCCGCGCAGTACTGGGACGTCGTCACCCCGGGCGGCGTGCGCAAGGACGGCGCCTGGAGCTACCCGGACATCAAGCCCTCGGCGGTCGAGCGCGTGGGCCGGGACTTCGCCGGCTACGTCGCCTTCTCCCCCGGGGTGACCGTCGGCGACTGAACCGGACGGTTCCGGGTGGGGGTGCGGCGCTGCTACGGTCGCGGCGGGCCGGTCGTCCGGCCCCGACGACGCGCCCGAGCGGCGCACCGCCACCCGGGCACGGTCCCGGCGGACGACCCCGGGAAGGGGACCCTCACGACCACCGACGCGCGCACCGACGACCCGACGCTGGTCGTCGACCTCGACCTGACCACCGGGCTCGTCCACCTCCGCGGCGACCTCGACCGCGACTCCGCGCACCACCTGCGTGACGCCGTCGAGACCCTGCTGGTGACCGACCGGGTCGGATGGACGATCGACGCCGGCCAGGTGACGTTCTGCGACGCCGGCGGCCTGCGCGCGCTCACCGCGGCTGCCCGCACGGCCGCCGCGGCGGGCCGGGAGCTGCGACTCGGGGTGGCCCCGCGGTGCGTGACCCGGCTGCTGGCACTCACCGGTCAGACCGGGCTGTTCAGCGACTCCGCGCCACCGTCGTCGGCCCGCCCGTACCGGGTCCCCGCGCCGAGCCGGCCGGCGGAGACCGGCCTCACCGACCACGCCAGGCACACCGTCCTCCGGTGACCCGATCCGTCACGGGCAGTGACGGCACGAACACAGCCACGCGGTCGAGGTTCCCTGGATCGGGCCCGTCGATGAGCGAGGCTGTCCCCCGTGACCTCCTCCGCACCCGAGTCGTCGAGCGCCCCCGGGCCCGGCACGGGGCAGCGGCTGCGCGCGGCCGACGTCCTGCTGGCCGACCGGGGCCAGCTCTTCCGAGCCCTGTTCCTCTCCGCCCCCATCGGCAAGGCCGTGGTCGACCCCAGCGGACGGATGCTGCTGGTCAACCCGGCGCTGTGCGAGCTGACCGGCCGCACCTCCGGTGAGCTGACCGGTCGTCACCTGGACCTGCTGACGCACCCCGACGACGTCCCGCTGGAGGACCGCGCCACCGAGCACGTGCCGGGTGCCCCGCTGCTGGACCCGCAGCTGGCCGTGGTCGGCGAGCGCCGGCTCCGGCGCGCCGACGGCGAGAGCGTCTGGGTGCACCAGACCCAGGAGCTGGTGCACCACGCCAACGGTGCGCTCCAGTTCGTGCTGCTGTCGATGGTCGACGTCACCGACCGTCGCCGGGCCGAGGAGGACCTGGTCCGCCGCGCCTTCACCGACCCGCTGACCGGGCTGCCCAACCGCCGCGCGCTCACCGACCGGCTGGGCCGGGCGCTGGCGTTCTCCCGCCGGCGCGGCACCTCCGTGGGCCTGCTGCACCTGGACCTGGACCGGTTCACCGCGGTCAACGACTCCCTCGGCCACGAAGGAGGCGACCAGCTGCTCTGCCAGGTCGCCGACCGGCTGCGCTGGAGCACCCGGGTCGAGGACACCGCCGTCCGGTTCGGCGCCGACGAGTTCCTCGTGCTGGCAGAGGAGGTGGACGACGTCGACGGGCTGCGCACCATCGCCGACCGGCTCCTCTCGGTGCTCGACGAGCCCTTCCACGTGAACGACCGCGAGATCACCCTCTCGGCCAGCGTCGGGGTCACCCTCGGCACCGACGTGGCCCCCGAGGCGCTGCTCCGCCAGGCGCACAGCGCGCTGGCCCGGGCCAAGGCCAACGGCGGGCGCGGCCGGGTCGAGGTGCACGACGAGGCGCTCGGGGAGGGCTACGTCGACCAGCTCCAGCTGGAGACCGACCTGCGCCACGCGCTGGAGGCCGGCGAGCTGCGGCTGTTCTACCAACCGATCGTCGCGCTCTCCGACGAGCACCTCCTCGGCTACGAGGCCCTCATCCGCTGGCAGCACCCCACCCGCGGGCTGCTCCCGCCGGGCGCGTTCCTGGCCGCGGCCGAGGACAACCGGCTCACCTCGCGCCTGGGCGCCTGGGTGCTGCACCAGGCCTGCTGGGACGCCGCCGGCTGGGACCCAGCGCTGCGCGTGCACGTCAACATCTCCGCCCGGCACCTGGCCGAGCCCGGGTTCAGCGAGCTGGTCGCCGATGCCCTGGCCACCTCCGGGCTCGCCCCGGAGCGGCTGGAGCTGGAGATCACCGAGTCCACGGCGCTGTTCGCCGCCGACGCCACGCTGCACGCGGTCGACCAGGTCACCGAGAGCGGCGTGACGTTGGCACTGGACGACTTCGGCACCGGCTACTCGGCGATCACCGCGCTGCACCGGCTGCCGATCCACACCGTCAAGATCGACCGCTCCTTCGTCGCCGACGTCGTCACCCAGCCGGCCACCGCCGCCCTGGTCCAGGGCCTGCTGCAGCTCGGCCAGGGCATGGGGCTGCAGGTGATCGCGGAGGGCATCGAGGACGGCGAGCAGGCCCGCTGGCTGCGCGAGCACGGCTGCGCCATGGCCCAGGGCTACGCCTTCGGGCGCCCCGCCCCGCTGCCGGCCCGCGAGCTCGACGACCTGGCGGTGCCGCCGGACCTGGTCGGCCTGGACGACCCGTCGGTCGTCCCGGACGACGACGCGGACGGTGCGGCGGACGGGGACGACGGGTACGGCCCGCTCGACCCGGCGGCCGACGCCGGCGGGGTCGAGCTGGTCGACGGCGTCGAGGACGGCACCGACGCCGGGCTGCCGCTGCCGGGCGACGACGCCTGGGACGCCGCACCCGCGGTCGACGGCGAGCGGCCGGACGCCGACGCCCAGCCCGCGCCCCCCGCCGTCCCGCAGCTGGACTCGTTCGCGGTGTTCGCCACCGACCCGCGTGACTTCGCCGAGCCGGAGGACCTCCCGGAGACACCCGAGCAGCCGACGGCGCAGGCTGCGGACGAGCCGACGTCCGGCCCGATCGCCGAGCCGATCCCACTGTTCGGACGCTGGGCGACGGAGGACCCGGGGACCCCGGCGGAGCCGGTGGCCCAGCCGGAGCCCGCAGCGGGGCCCGGGGCGGCGGCCGACCCGGCCTTCGACCCGCACTCCTTCGCCCCGTCCAGCGCGCTGGCCGAGCTCAGCGCGCTGCTGGCCGCCAGCGGCCGGCCGGACGCGCTGCGACTGCCCGAGCCCCGCGACTCCGCCGACCACGGCGAGTACGCGGGGCGGGGGCCACGGTCCGGGCCGTTCCCGCGGCCGTTCGGTGGCCCGGCCACCGGGCCGGTCCCGCGCGACCTGCCGGAGCCCGGCGACCGTCGGTGAGCGGACCGTGCGGTGCCCCACGGGCACCGCACGGTCCGGGGATCACTCGGTCTCGACGGTGATGGTCGACGTGCCGACGACGAACCCGCCGGTGAGTGCGTCGGTGCCGAAGGTCGCGTTCAGCAGCTCGGCCGCCTCCGGCGACAGCTCGACGGTGGTGCCGTCCAGTTCCGCGGACCCGGCCGAGGTGGTGGGCGGGTTCAGCGTGCTGCCGTCCAGGTCGAACAGCGGGGCGCTGGGGACGGCGAGCTCGCCGTTGACCGAGACGTTGCCGAACAGCCGGGCCGGCTTGCCCGGGTCGATGGTGAAGTCGGTGAGCTCGACGGTGGTGCCGCCCGCGGTGAGGCTGAGCCCGCTGCCCTCGTGGAACAGGGTGCCCTGCACCCACGGCCGGTAGCCGGACTCGCGGTCGAAGAGCGTCACGGTCCCCCCGGTGATCGGGAAGGTGATCGTCCCCGTCGCGCCGTCCAGCGTGGCCGAACCCACGGTGCCGGGGGTCAGGCCGAGCTGGGTGAGCGCGTCGGTGAAGCCGGTGTCCAGCGCCACGGCGGTGCTCCCGCCGGGGACGGCGGGGATGGTGGCGACCGGCTCCGGGCGGCCGAAGGACGAGCTGGCCGAGGAGTCGGCGGCGCTGGCGGTGCTCTCGCCGGCGCCGCAGGCCGACAGGCCGAGGGCGGCGGTGGCCGCGACGGCGAGGGCGATGGAGGTGCGGGCGACGCGGTTGCTGCTCATCAGGAACTCCCTGGATCTCGTCGAGTGGTGCTCGACAGGGGTTCGGCGCGCGCAGCGCAGGCGGATTGCCCGTCACCCGATCGTGTACTACCGGAGTTGGGCGGACCGGTGCAGCGGCACGGGCACCGGGCGCTTGGCCGCCCGGCCGTCGCCGGAGGAGCGGCCGGTCAGCCGGCGGCCGATCCACGGCAGCACGAACCCGCGCACCCACGCCAGCTCCTGCGCGGCGACCTCGCGGACCGCCTTCGGCGGCGCCGGGTCCAGCGGCGTCCGCCAGTCGACGTCGTCGGCCACCGGCACCCCGAGCGCCGCGGCGGCGGCCAGCGCGGTGCGCCGGTGCCCCTCCGCGGTCAGGTGGATCCGGTCACCGGGGTCCCACATCCGGGCGTCCTGCAGCCAGGCCGCGCCCCACTGGTCGAGCACGACGGCGCCGTGCCGGGCGGCGATCGACCACAGGTGCGCGTTGAACACCGCGACCCGGCCGCGGGTGCGCCGGATGATCGGGGTCTGTCGGGGGTCGACGCCGGTGGCCAGCAGCACGTCGGCGCCGGCGTCCCGGAACGCGACGACCGCGCGCTCCAGGTCCGCGGCCAGCCGGTCGGGGTCGACGCCGGGACGCAGCAGGTCGTTGCCGCCGGCGACCAGGCTCACCAGGTCCGGCTCGGCCGCGAGCGCCACGGGCACCTGCTCGTCGAGCACCTGCGCGAGCAGCCGGCCGCGGACGGCGAGGTTGGCGTACTCCACGTCCCCACCGGGTGCGGCGTCGGCCAGGTGGGCGGCCAGCCGGTCGGCCCAGCCGACGAAGGCGTCGGCCGTACCGGGGTCGGGGTCGCTGAGCCCCTCGGTGAAGGAGTCCCCCAGCGCGATGTAGCGCTGCCACGTCCGACGGTCACTGCCCGGTTGCACGGGTCCACTGCACCACATGCCGCCGACCCGCCCGACCGGCCCCCGGGACGGTCCCGCCGACGGTCGTGCTCTGCCCACCCCACGTGGGCAGCGCACGACCGTGCGCGGACCCGGTGCCGGCGGCGCGCCACACGCCCGCAACACGGGGCGGTCAGGATGCGGCCATGCGCACCGACGTCGCCTGCCGGCTCACCGTCTCCTCCCCCGCCCCGGCGACCGCACTGCTGCAGGTCGCGCTGGCCGCGCCGGCCGGTGAGCAGCTCACCGTGCTCTGCGACGGGCGGCCGGTGGCGGCCGAAGAGATCGCCGTCCCCGGGGCTCGGGTGCACCGGCTGCAGCTGCCCGCCGGGGAGACGACGATCGCCTACACCGGGCACGTGACCGGCGACGGCGAGCCGCGCACGGTGACCCCGGCCGAGTGGGCGGAGTTCGTCCGGCCCAGCCGCTACTGCCCCTCGGACCAGCTGGAGGGCTACGCCGGCGCGGAGTTCGACCGGTCGCTGCCGCGCGCGGAGCTGGTGGCCGCGGTCGCCGCCTGGGTGCACGACCGGCTCGTCTACACCGCCGGGTCCAGCCGGCCGGTCGACACCGCGGTCGACACCCTGCTGCTCGGGCAGGGCGTGTGCCGCGACTACGCGCACCTGACCGTCACGCTGCTGCGTGCCCTGGAGGTGCCGGCCCGGCTGGTCGCCGTCTACGCCCCGGGCCTGTCCCCGATGGACTTCCACGCCGTGGTCGAGGCCGACGTCGACGGCGTGTGGCGGACCGTCGACGCCACCCGGCTGGCGCCGACGTCGGCGCTGGTGCGCATCTGCTCGGGGCGCGACGCCGCCGACACCGCCTTCCTGTCGCTGTTCGGCGGGCAGGCCACCCTCGGCGCGATGACGGTCACCGCCACGGTCGACGGCGAGCTGCCCGCCCCGAGCCAGGAGCCCTACGCGCTGGCCTGAGTGCCCGCCTGCCCGCCGCCGGGCTCGGAGACGCCGCCGGGCTGCCGGCGACGCAGCTCCTCGGGCACCAGCTCGACCAGCTCCTCCGGCAGCAGTGGCAGGTCCAGCAGCGAGAGCTTCACCCGGCTGCGGTCGGCGGCGGCCCAGTCGTCCAGGCGCACCAGCAGCCCCGCTTCGGCGCGGCTGGAGACCTGCAGCTCGTCGCCCGGTCCCAGCCGGCCGCGGACCAGCCCGTCGACCTCCACCGCCGGCCGGCCGGCGGTGGCGGGCAGGGTCAGCTTGAGCGGCTCCTGCGGGCCCAGGACGACGGTGCGGTCGATGCCGTTCAGCGGCGCCGACGGCGTCACCAGCACGCCCTCCGCTCCCGGGGACATCACCGGCCCACCCGCGGCGAAGCTGTAGGCGGTCGACCCCATCGGGGTGGCGATGATCAGGGCGTCGCTGCGGTAGTGCCCGTACCGGCGGCCGGCCACCGAGAGCGTCGCGTCGACCATCCCCTCCCCCGGCACCCGGGCCAGCACGACGTCGTTGAAGGCGACCGTCTCCCAGCCCGGACCCCGGACCACCAGGCAGCTGCGCGACTCGATGGTCGACCGGCCCTCGGCCATCGCGGTGAGCGCGGCGTCGAGCTCGCGGCCCTCCACCTCGGTGAGGAAGCCCAGCCGCCCGAAGTTCACCCCGAGCACCGGCACCGGCCGGCCGGCGACCAGCCGCATGGCGCCGAGCAGCGTGCCGTCACCGCCGAGGGCGATGATCCCGTCGCAGCTGTCCGCGAGCTCGGTCGGCGCCACCGGCGTGACCCCGGTCAGGGCCAGCCGGTGGACGTCGTCGGCCGCGGCGACCAGCTCCACGTCGTGCGTGCTGGTCCAGGTCGCGACCTGGGTGGCCGCCCCGGAGCAGTCGCGGTGCGGGTGCAGGACCAGCCCGATCCGGCTGCCGTCGTGCACGCCTCAGCCCCGGTAGGTCTCGAGCAGGCGCAGCCAGATCTCGCTGATCGTCGGGTAGGACGGGACGGCGTGCCAGAGCCGGCTGATCGGCACCTCCCCGACCACCGCGATCGTCGCCGAGTGGAGCAGCTCGGCCACGCCCTCGCCGACGAAGGTGACCCCGAGCAGCACCTCCCGGTCGGTGTCGACGACCGCGATCGCCGTCCCGGAGTAGCCGTCGGCGAAGACCGCCGCACCGGCCACGCTGCCGATCGGGTACTCCACGACCCGGTGCGGGAGCCCGGCGTCGGCCGCCTGCGCGGCGGTGAGCCCGACCGCGGCGACCTGCGGGGAGGTGAAGACGACGCTGGGCGTGGCCCGGTGGTCGGCGGTGGCGACGAACGGCGACCAGTCGGCCAGGTCGACCTGCTCGCCGCGGGCCCGGGCGACGATCGCCGCGCCGGCCTGCCGGGCCTGGTACTTGCCCATGTGGGTGAGCTGGGCGCGCCCGTTGACGTCGCCGACGCCGTAGAGCCAGGTGGTGCCGCTGACCTGCAGCGAGTCGTCGACGTCCAGGTACTCCCCGGGGGTCAGCCCCACGGTGTCCACGCCGACGTCGTCGGTGTTGGCGGCCCGGCCGGCGGCGACCAGCACCTCGTCGCCGCGGAACTCCCCGGTGGAGCCGCTGAGCACCACCTCGTCGCCGTCGCGGCGGGCGGCGTCCACGTCGGTGCCCAGCCGCACGTCGACCCCGAGCTCGCGCAGGGACGCCAGCACCGCCTCACCGGCCGCGGGCTCCAGGTGCGGCAGCAGCCGGTCGCCGCGCTGCAGCAGCGTCACCTGCGCGCCCAGCTGCTGCCACGCGGTGGCCATCTCGCAGCCGACGTAACCGCCGCCGAGCACCAGCAGCCGGCCCGGCGCCTCCTTCGCGCTGGTGCCCTCGCGCGGGGTCCAGGGCCGGACGTCGGCCAGCCCGTCGACCGGCGGGACGGCGGCGCGCGAGCCGGTGCAGACGGCGACCGCGTACCGGGCGGTGAGCACCCGCTCGGCGCCGTCGTCGGTGGTGACCACGACCCGCTTCTCCCCCGCCAGCCGGGCGTGCCCACGGACCAGCGCGATGCCGGCGCCCTCGACCCACTCCACCTGCCCGGCGTCGTCCCAGTGGCTGGTGAAGCCGTCGCGCCGGTCCAGGGTGGCCGCGACGTCCTGCTCGCCGGTGACCGCCGCCGCGGCGCCGGCGACCGCCCGGGCCTGGCCGAGCACCTCGCTGCCGCGCAGCAGCGCCTTGCTGGGCATGCACGCCCAGTAGGAGCACTCGCCGCCGACCAGCTCGGACTCGACCAGCACGGCGCTCAGGCCGCCCCGGACGACGATGTCGGCGACGTTCTCCCCGGTCGACCCCGCGCCGAGGACGATGACGTCGTAGGACTGCTCTGCATCGGTCACCCGGCCATCCTGTCGGGTGTGGTCGACTGGCCGCCATGCCGGTCGATGCGCAGGAGTTCGCCGCCGCCCTCCGCCAGCACGCCACCGGGGTCGTGCTGCTCACGGTGCGCGACGACATCGACGACGTCGGGACGACGGTCACCTCGCTGATGAGCGTCTCGGCGGACCCGCCGCTGGTGGCGGTCGGGCTGGCCGCCGACGGCTACCCCGCGGAGGTGCTGCAGTCGGTCGGCACCGCGGTCGTGAACGTGCTGGCCGCGCCCCAGGCGATCCTGGCCAGCCGGTTCGCCTCCGCCGGCCGGCCCAGCGCCCGGCACCTGCTGGAGACGGTGCCCTGGCACCGGGCCCCGGTCAGTGACGCGATCGCGCTGGACGGCGCCCTGACCGCGCTGGACTGCCGGGTCGAGTCGGTGGTCGAGGCCGGCAGCCACGTCGTCGTCCTGCTGGCGGTCGAGGGCGTGCCGGTGCTCGGTGACGGCGACCCGCTGGTGCGGCTGCGCGGCCGCTGGACCGACGGCGCCGGGCGGCTCGCCGGCCGCGGCTGACCCGGTTGTCACATCGGTGACGTCGGCGGTGCTCTAGAGGTGTGGACGTCGTCGGGCACAGCCAGGTGGCACCGCTGGCCGCGGTGCGCGCACGCAGGAGATCGGCCGTGACACGTGCGGGCGACGGCGTGCACCCCGATCTCGAGCAGGTGTTCCGCGACGGCTACCCCCGGGTGGTCGCCGTGGCCGCCCGCGTCCTCGGTTCCGGGGACGAGGCCGAGGACGTCGCCCAGGAGGTGTTCCTGGCCTTCAGCCGGTCCGCGGTGCCCGCCGCGGAAGCGCCGGGCTGGCTGTCGGTGGCCGCGGCGCACACCGCGCTGAACCTGATCCGGTCCGGCCGCCGCCGGACCGCCCGGGAGGCGACCGTCGCCGACCGGGAGGTGGCCGCCCCCGACGTCGCCGACACCGTGGTCGCCCGCGACGAGCACCGCCGGGTGCGCGCCGCGCTCGCCCGGCTCCCCCGCACCCAGGCGCTGGCCCTGGTGCTGCGCCACAGCGGCCTCAGCTACGCCGAGGTCGCCGCGGCCCTGAACCTCTCCCCCGGCAGCGTCGGCACCACCGTCCGGCGCGCCGAGTCCGCCCTGCGCAAGGAGTTGACCCCTGATGCGTCTCCGCTCTGACACCCACCCGGCCGACGGCACGCTGCGCCGGCTCGTCGACGAGCCCGCCGGCGTCCCCGACGCCGACCGGGCGCACGTCGCCGGCTGCCCGGCCTGCCTGCACCGGTTCGCTGCCGTGGCGGACGACGCCGCGGCCACCGCGTCGGCGATGGCCGGCTCCGCCGCCGCCCCGGACGTGGACCGCGGCTGGCAGCGGCTGCAGGCCGCCACCCGCCCGAACGCGGCCGCCACCGCCGCCACGGCCCGCACCGCCGCACCGGCGCGGAGCTGGCGGAACCGGCTGCGCAGCCCCGTGGTCGCCGCCGCCGGCGTCGTCCTGGTCGTCGGCGGTGCGGGAGCCGCAGCCGCCGGCGACTGGGTGCAGGTGTTCCGCACCGAGGAGATCGCCCCGGTCGCGGTCACCGAGGCGGACCTGGTCGCGCTGCCCGACCTGTCGGCCTACGGCACCCTGCGGGCGGTCAGCGAGCCCGACGTGCGGGAGGTCTCCGACGCCGCGGCGGCCGAGGAGGCCACCGGCCTGGAGGTGCCGCAGGTCGACGAGCTGCCGCGCGGCGTCACCGGCGAGCCGGCCTACACCGTCGGCGGACAGCTGGTCGCGGAGTTCACCTTCTCCGCGGACCGGGCGGCGCAAGCGGCGGCCACGGCCGGCGAGGAGCTCCCCGAGGTGCCCGCCGGGCTCGACGGCAGCACGTTCCGGCTGACCGCCGGCCCGGGCGTCGCCGCGGTGTGGTCGGAGGCCCGCGGGCTGCCCGCCCTCGCGGTCGGCCGGGTCACCGCCCCGACGGCGGAGTCCAGCGGCGTCCCCTTCGAGGTGGCCCGCGACCACCTGCTGTCCCTGCCCGGGCTGCCGGACGCCCTCGCCGACCAGCTGCGCACCTTCACCGGCGACGGCACGACCCTGCCGCTGCCGGTGCCGGCCGAGCTGGTGACCACCTCCACCACCGAGGTCGACGGTGCGCCGGCGACCGTGCTGGCCTCCCGCGACGGCCTGGTGCACGGCGTCGTCTGGGTCGCCGACGGCGTGGTGACCGGCGTGGCCGGGACCATCAGCGAGGACGAGGTGCTCGACGTCGCCCGGGGGCTGCGCTGAGCACCACCGGCGACCTGACCGCGGCTCAGCGGCAGGTCGCCGGGCTGCCGCCGTCGGCCGCGGTCTGGTGCTCGGGGCTGCGCAAGCGCTACGCCAGGCGCACGGCGGTGGACGGGGTCTCCTTCACCGTCGGCCGCGGCGAGGTGGTCGGCCTGCTGGGCCCCAACGGCGCCGGCAAGACCAGCGTCATCAAGATGCTGCTGGGCCTGGTCCGGCCCGATGCCGGGGAGGTCGTGCTGCTCGGCCGGCCGGGCAACGACCCCCAGGCCCGGGCCGCGGTCGGCTACCTGCCCGAGCTCTTCCGCTACCAGCCGTGGCTGACGCCGGAGGAGGTGCTCGCACTGCACGTGCGGCTGGCCGGGGTCCGGGTGCCGGACGCCGAGCGCCGCGAGTGCCTGTCGCTGGTGGGCCTGGCCGATCGCGCCGGCGACCGGGTGGGCGGGTTCTCCAAGGGCATGCAGCAGCGGCTGGGCCTGGCGGTCGCGCTGGTGGCCCGCCCGGAGCTGGTCGTGCTCGACGAGCCCACCAGCGCGCTGGACCCGGTGGGCCGGGTCGACGTCCGCGACCTGGTGCTGGACCTGAAGTCCCGCGGGGTGGCGGTGCTGCTCAACTCGCACCTGATCGGCGAGGTCGAGCGGGTCTGCGACCGGGTCGTGGTGCTCAACCACGGCCGGGTCGCCGCCGCCGGCACGCTGGCCGAGCTGCTCGGCCAGCGCGAGCTGCGGCTGCACCTGGAGCACCTCACCCCCGCCGCCGAGGCCCGGCTGACCGCGCTCGGCCAGGTGTCCCGCGAGGGCGAGTGGCTGACCGTCACCCTGCCGGCCGACGACGACGGCACCGCCGTGCCCGACCTGGTGGCCGACCTGGTGGCCCACCGGGTGCGGGTGCACGCGGTCGAGCCGGTGCGGATCAGCCTGGAGGAACGGCTGCTGGGCATCCTGCGCGAGGAGGACCGGCCGTGATCGTGCTGACCCTGGCCGGCCTGACGCTGCGCGAGGCCTCCCGGCGCAAGGTGCTGCGGGCCGTCGTGCTGCTCACGGTGGCACTGCTGGCGCTCAGCGGCTGGGGCTTCTCCCGGCTGGACGCCGAGCTGGGCACGCTCACCAGCGGCGAGGCCCGGCTCATCTCCTCCCAGCTGCTCAACCTGGTGATGTTCGGGTTCAGCCTGATCGCCGCGCTGGGCACCTCCTTCCTCGCCGGGCCGTCGCTGGCCGGGGAGGTCGAGTCCGGCACCGCGCTGGCGGTGCTGGCCCGGCCGGTGCGTCGCTGGCAGGTGCTGCTGGGCAAGTGGCTGGGCCTGGTCGCCTTCGGTGCCGGCTTCGTGGTGGTCGCCGGGCTCGCCCAGTTCCTCGTCGTCCAGCTGACCGTCGGCTTCTGGCCGCCGCAGCCGGTGATCGGGCTGCTGCTGCTCGCCCTGCAGACCACCGTGCTGCTCACCCTGGTGCTGCTGCTGGCCACCGCGATCTCCCCGATGGCCTCGGGGATCGTCGCGGTCGGCCTGTTCGGCTCCACCTGGGTGGCCGGCGTCGTCGGCGGGGTGGGCGAGGCGATCGGCAACGACGGCGTCGCCCGGGTGGGCGAGGTCTCCCGGATGCTGCTGCCCACCGACGGGCTGTGGCGGGGCGCGATGTACGCCTTCCAGGACCCGACGGCGCTGCGCGTCTTCGGCGAGGTGGGCTTCCCCTTCCTCGGTCAGGCGCCGCTCACCGCCACCTACCTGGGCTGGGTGGCCGTGTGGGTGCTGCTCGTCGGCGGGCTCGCGGTGCTCTCCTTCCGCCGCCGCGACGTCTGAGCTCGGCCCCTCCCTGCCCGGGTTGACCCGGGTACGGAGGGGTCGAGCCGCGTGCGCATGCGGCTCAACCCCTCCCCGCCCGGGTCGACCCGGGCGAGCTGACGTGGAGCCGTGCCGTGACGCGGCTCCACGTCCGGCCGCGCGGGTCGAGCCGCGCGGGGCGCGGACACGCGCCGGTCACCCGGCGGGGTTAGCGTCGTCGCTGATGAGCACCGCCCTGCCCGCGCCGTCCGAGTCCGCCGTCCGCCGCGCGCTGACCCGCGCCGAACGCGGCGTGACCCTGGACGCCACCGAGGCCGAGACCCTGCTGCACGCCCGCGGGCTGGCCGACGGCGAGCCGCTGGACCGGTTGCTGACCGCGGCCGGCCGGGTGCGCGACGCCGGGCTGGCCTCCGCCGGCCGGCCGGGGGCGGTCACCTACAGCCGCAAGGTGTTCATCCCGCTCACCCACCTGTGCCGCGACCGCTGCCACTACTGCACCTTCGTGACCACCCCCGGTCAGCTGCGCGCCGAGGGCAAGGCGCCGTTCCTCTCCCCCGACGAGGTGCTCGACATCGCCCGCCAGGGCGCCGCGCTGGGCTGCAAGGAGGCCCTGTTCACCCTGGGCGACCGCCCGGAGGACCGCTGGCCCGTGGCCGCCGAGTGGCTCGAGGCGCACGGCTTCGACTCCACGCTGGGGTACCTGCGGGCGATGGCGGTCCGGGTGCTGGAGGAGACCGGGCTGCTCCCGCACCTCAACCCCGGCGTGCTCAGCTGGGAGGAGATCCAGCGGCTCAAGCCCGTCTCGGCGTCGATGGGGATGATGCTGGAGACCACGGCGACCCGGCTGTGGTCGGAGAAGGGCGGCCCGCACTTCGGCTCCCCCGACAAGGAGCCCGCCGTCCGGTTGAGGGTGCTGGAGGACGCCGGCCGCTCCGCCGTCCCGTTCACCACCGGGGTGCTGCTGGGCATCGGCGAGGACTACGCCGAGCGGGTCGAGGCGATCGCCGCGATCCGGGCGTCGGCCCGCCGGCACGGGCACGTGCAGGAGGTGATCGTGCAGAACTTCCGGGCCAAGCCGCGCACCGCGATGGCCGCGCACGACGACCTCGGCCTGCAGGAGTACGTCGCCGCCGTCGCCGTCACCCGGCTGCTGCTGGGGCCCGCGGCCCGGGTGCAGGCCCCGCCGAACCTCAGCGACTCCACCGAGCTCGGGCTGCTGCTGCGCGCCGGCGTCGACGACTGGGGCGGGGTCAGCCCGCTGACGCCGGACCACGTCAACCCCGAACGGCCCTGGCCGAACATCGACAAGCTCGCCGAGCTGACCGCCGACGCCGGGTTCACGCTGCACGAGCGGCTGGCCGCCCAGCCCGGCTACGTCACCTCCCCCGAGCCGTGGCTGGACCCGCGGGTGCGCCCGCACGTCTCCGCCCTCTCCGGCCCCGACGGGCTGGCGGTCAAGGGCCGGCTCCCGGTGGGCCTGCCGTGGCAGGAGCCGGACGAGGCCTGGACGGCGGCAGCCGGGACGGGCCGGGTCGACCTGCACACCGAGATCGACACCGTCGGGCGCACCGGCGACCGGCGCAGCGACTTCGACGCCGTCTACGGCGACTGGGCCGAGCTGCGCTCCCGCACCGAGAGCGCCCGCGACGGGCACTCGACGGCGCTGGCGGCCGGCGACCCGGAGGTGCACGCGGCCCTGCGGCACGCCGAGGCCGACCCCGCCGGGCTCTCCGACGCCGAGTACCTGGCGCTGCTGGGCGCCGACGGCCCCGACCTCGAGGGGCTCGCCGCGTTGGCCGATGCGGTCCGCCGGGACGTCAACGGCGACGACGTCACCTACGTGGTGAACCGGAACGTCAACTTCACCAACGTCTGCTACACCGGCTGCCGGTTCTGCGCCTTCGCCCAGCGGCGCACCGACGCCGACGCCTTCACCCTCTCGATGCAGCAGGTCGGTGACCGGGTCGACGAGGCGTGGGCCGGCGGCGCGACCGAGATCTGCATGCAGGGGGGCATCCACCCCGACCTGCCCGGCACCGCCTACTTCGAGCTGGCGCGGGAGGTGAAGTCGCGCCGTCCCGACATCCACCTGCACGCGTTCTCCCCGATGGAGGTGGTGAACGGCGCGGCCCGCACCGGGCTCTCGTACCGCGACTTCCTGACCGCGGCGAAGGAGGCCGGCGTCGACTCGCTGCCCGGCACGGCGGCGGAGATCCTCGACGACGACGTCCGCTGGGTGCTGACCAAGGGCAAGCTGCCCGCGGCCGCCTGGCTGGAGATCGTCCGGACGGCGCACGAGGTGGGCCTGCCGACGACGTCGACGATGATGTACGGCCACGTCGACACCCCCGCCCACTGGGTCGCCCACCTGCGCACCCTGGCCGCGCTGCAGGACCAGACCGGCGGCTTCCGCGAGTTCGTGCTCCTGCCGTTCGTGCACCACAACGCGCCGATCTACCTGGCCGGCGTCGCCCGCCCGGGGCCGACCAACCGGGAGAACCGGGCGGTGCACGCCGTCGCCCGGCTGCTGCTGCACGGGCGGATCGACAACATCCAGACCTCGTGGGTGAAGCTCGGCGACGTCGGCACCCAGGCGATGCTGGACGGCGGCGCCAACGACCTGGGCGGCACGCTGATGGAGGAGACGATCAGCCGGATGGCCGGCTCCGGCAACGGGTCGTTGAAGACGATCGCCGAACTGGAGGCGATGGCCGCGGCGATCGGCCGGCCCGCGCGGCAGCGCACCACCGAGTACGGCACACCGTCGGCCGAGCGGATGGCCACCGCCCGCTCCGAGTCCGGCCGCGCGGCGCTCACCCTCAAGCTGGTCTGACGCCTGCGGGCTCCTGGGCGGGCGAGTGACGGCGTCCCCGTCGTGCACGTCCCACGGCCGCACCCGGTGGTGCACCATGTCCGGGCACGGCCGAGGACGCCGGCGGGAGGAGGACCGTGGCCCGGGTGACCAGCGCGGACGTCGCCCGGGAGAGCGGCGTCTCGCGCACGACGGTGAGCTACGTCCTCAACGACACCGCGGGCGTGACCATCTCCGCGGACACCCGCCAGCGGGTGCGGGACGCGGCCGACCGGCTGGGCTACTCCCCCTCGGCCGCCGCCCGCGCCCTGCGCAGCGGCCGCAGCGACCTGGTGCTCTGCGTGCTGCCGAACTGGCCGGTGGGGCCGGTGCTGGACACCGTGCTCGACGAGCTCACCCGGGAGCTGGCCGAGCGGCAGCTGTCGGTGCTGGTGCACCACGGCCGGGGAGCCCGCCCGCTGGCCGAGCTCTGGCGGGCGGTCACCCCGCGCGCCGTCGTCGGCTTCACCGAGTTCGGCGCGCAGGACGCCGACGCCATGCGCCGGGCCGGCATCCCGGTGCTCAGCACCTCTCTCGACGACGACCCGCGGGCGGTGTTCGCGGTGCCGCAGACCCGGGTCGGGCAGCTGCAGGCGGAGCACCTGGCCGACGCCGGCCACGTGCGGCTGGGCTGGGCCGGACCCGCCGAGCCCCGGCTGGCGGACTTCGCCGAGCGCCGGCTGGCCGGGGTGCGCGCCGAGTGCGCCTGGCGAGGGATGGCCCCGCCCGTGGTGCAGGAGGTCGACCTCGACGTCCGGTCCGCCACCGACGCTGTCCGCACCTGGCACACCGCCGGGGTCACCGCCGTCGCGGCCTACAACGACGAGGTGGCGCTCGCCGTCCTCGCCGGGGCCCGCGCCCGTGGGCTGGCCGTGCCGGACGACCTGGCCGTGATCGGCGTCGACGACGTCCACGCCGGGCGGCTGAGCGACCCGCCGCTCACCACCGTGGCCCAGGACGCGAGGGTGCAGGCCCGGTCGATCGCGACCGCCGTGGTGGCAGCACTCGACGACCTCCCCCGCCCGGACCCCGAACCGGGCGACGTCCTGCGGGTGGTGGTCCGCCGGTCGACCTGACCGGCGGGCCGGAGCGCGCGGCCCCGGCCCGCCGGCCACGGGTCAGCCCGGGTAGTCCGCGACGTACTGCGGCGTGCCCTGGGTGCTCGAGTCCGACCGGCCGCCGGTGTCGTTGACCACGTGCTCGATCACCCCGATCCCGTCCAGGTGGACGGTCATCACGTGGTGCAGCTGCACGCCCGGGGTGCGCGGCACCTCGAACCCCATCGCGGTGGTGATGCCGGGCTCGGCGTTGCGCTGGTAGCCGTAGACACCGCCGCCGTCCAGCCGGTGCTCCCGCACCCGGTCGCCGACCTTGTAGCCGGCCCAGCCGAGCGTGCCGTCCGGCTCCTGCCAGTCGGCCTGCGACGGCGGGTCGTACGGGATCTCGTTCTGGTACAGCACGACCCGGCCGCGCTCGCCGTTCCAGATGGTGTTGTGCTGCTGGAAGTGCTCGACGAACAGGCCGGTCGCGGTGACGTCGTCACCGTTGACGACCACGCCGTTGCGGCCGACGTTGGTGCGCCACCGGTCGGTGTCGCCGTTCACGCCCGCGGTGAAGTCCTCCACCCCGTGGTCGGCCCGCCACACCCAGGTGTGGTCGATGAGCACGTGGTCGCTGTTCACCTCCAGCGCCGTGTCGGTCCTGCCCACGTGCGGGCCGCCGACCCGGAAGTAGACGTCGGAGAGCGTGATCGGGTCCGACGGGCGGGTCAGCAGGTCCGGGAAGTGGGGCAGCCCGACCCGCAGCAGGGTCTTCGAGCGCTTCTCGCCGGCGTCGATCGTGACCCCGGCGACGACGACGCCGGGCACGTCGGCGATGAACAGCGGGGTGGCGCCCCGGCCGGCGGTGAGGGTGGCGTGGCCGATGCCCAGGACCACGGTGCCGGGCCGGAGCACCGCGATGCTCCAGTTCGCGTCGTAGACCCCGGGGGTGAGCAGCAGGTGCTTGCCCCGTGCCAGCTGCAGGTTCATCTCCAGCACCGACGTGGCGGGCGAGGCGACGAAGAAGTCCGACAGCGGCAGGGTGCGGCCGGCGGTGGTGCCCGACGACCAGGAGGTGCCGGCGGACTCGCGCTGCGCCGCCGGGACGCGCACCTGGTAGCGACCCTGCCCGTCGACGAACAGGTACGGCTTCTCCCGGCTGACAGGGGTCGTCGCCAGGGTGGTGTACGGCTCGGTGGGGAACGCGGCGTCGCTGGGCGCGCCGGTCACCCCGGAGAAGACCTGGTTCCACACGCCGTTGGACCACGAGGCCACCGAGCTGTTGCGGGTGTACCACTGCTGCTGGGAGCCGTTGGTCACCGCCGGCAGCTCGGAGTCGGCGATGAAGCCACCGCTGGCGTACTGGGGGCCCGCGGTGCAGTAGTCCATCAATGACAGGCCGCCGCCGGTGACGTGCACCCGGCGCATGGAGACGGCCTGCGAGACGGCCCAGAAGTTCGTCGGCGCCCGGCAGCCGTCCTGGCCGGTGCCGTTCACCTGGATGGTCAGGTTCGAGACGGTGCGCCAGAAGTTGTTCAGCGCGATGCAGTTGTCCGGGGCGAGGCACCGGTTGTACGTCTCGACCTTGCCGTTGATCACGACGTCGCGCGGCGACTCACCCAGCCCGGTGATCTCGGTGTAGTAGCCCACCTTGATCTGCAGCGGCTGGTCGGCGGTGCCGTAGGTGCCGGGCAGGAAGAGGTAGGCGTAGCGCTCGGTGCCCATCTCGTTGTCGACCTGCTGGGCGTAGGTGGCGTCCAGGGTGGCCTGGATCTGGCGGACCGGCATGCTCGGGTCGAAGACGGTGACGTTCGGGCCGAGCTGCTGTGCCGGGGCGGGCCGGCCGGGCGGCGCGGCGTGCGCGGTGGCCGGGACGGCGGAGAGCGCCAGGGCCGCGGCGAGGCCGACACCGAGTCGGCGGAGCCGGCGGCCACGGCGGGCCGGCGGCCGTGCAGGTGCACTGGGAGAGACCATGCGGAGTCCTCGTCATCGAAGAGGTGACACGTGTCATGTGACGTGCGACACGCAGCGTCCCGGCCCGGGCGCGGGCTGTCAACCGTGGTCCGGCGCGGCGCTCGCGGACACCCGGGCGGACCTCCGCCGGCACGTCCGCCCGGACAGGGGCGGGGTTAGCGTGGCGGGTGTGACGCAGCCGCAGCGACCGCCGTCCGACCTCGACCAGCTCGCCGACCGGTTCGTCGACGCCTACGCCGCCGACCAGCCGGCCCAGGCCACCTACCTGGGCGTCGCCGGTCACGACGACCGCTGGCCCGACCTCACCCCGGACGGCCGGGCGGCCACCGCGGAGCTGCTGCGCCGCACCCTCGCCGACGTCGAGCGCGCCGAGCCGGTCGACCGCCGGGACGACGTCGCACGCGGCGCCATGGTCGAGCGGATCGGCGCCGAGCTCGCCCTGCACGAGGCGGGCTGGAGCCTCGCCGCGCTGAACACCATCGACAGCCCGCTGCAGGACTTCCGCTCGACCTTCGACCTGATGCCCACCGAGACCACCGAGGACTGGGCGACGATCACCCGCCGGCTCACCGCGCTCCCCGATGCCCTGGCCGGCTACACCGCCGGCCTCAGCGCCGCGGCGGGCCGGGGGCGGGTGTCCGCCGTCCGTCAGGTGCGGCTGACCGCCGGCATCGCCCGCCGCTGGGCGGGGGCGGCCGGGCAGCCCGGGTTCTTCACCGAGTTCGCCGGCCGGGCACCGGTCGACGGCGCGCTGCGCGCCGACCTGGACCGGGCGACGCAGGGCGTGAACGACGCCCTGGTCTCCTTCGCCGACGCCATCGAGCGCGACCTGCTCCCCCACGCGCCGGAGGCCGACGCCGTGGGCCGGGAGCGGTACGCGCTGGAGTCCCGGCTGTTCACCGGCATGGACCTCGACCTGGAGGAGACCTACGCGTGGGGCTGGGACGAGCTGGCCCGGGTCGTCGCGGAGAAGGCCGCGGTGGCCGAGCTGATCGCACCCGGGCAGGGCATCCCCGGGGCGATGGCGGCGCTCGACGCCGACCCCGCCCGGCAGGTGCACGGCCGGGACGCGCTGCAGGCCTGGCTGCAGGAGACCGCCGACCGGGCGATCGCCGCCCTCGACGGCGTGCACTTCGACATCCCCGACCCGGTCAAGCGCATCGAGGGACGGCTCACGCCCACCTCCGGCGAGGGCGTCTACTACACCGGCCCCACCGAGGACTTCTCCCGGCCGGGCCGGATGTGGTGGTCGCTGCCCGAGGGCGTCACCGACATGACCACCTGGCGGGAGACGACGACCGTCTTCCACGAGGGCGTGCCCGGCCACCACCTGCAGATCGCGCAGAACGTGCACAACGCCGCCCTGCTCAACCGCTGGCAGCGGCTGATGGCCTGGTGCTCCGGGCACGGCGAGGGCTGGGCGCTCTACGCCGAGCGGCTGATGGGCGAGCTCGGCTTCCTCGACGACCCCGGCGACCGGCTGGGCATGCTCGACGCCCAGGAGCTGCGGGCCGCCCGGGTGGTGCTCGACATCGGCGTCCACCTGGACCTGCCGATCCCGCCCGGCCGCGCCGCCGGCGACCGCTGGACCTACGACGTCGCGCTGGCGTTCCTGCGCACCCACGTCGCCTTCGCGGACGCGATGCGGATCGACGAGCTGCACCGGTACCTGGGCTGGCCGGGGCAGGCGCCGTCGTACAAGGTCGGCGAGCGGGTGTGGCTGACCTGCCGCGAGCAGGCCCAGGCGCGGGCCGGCGCCGACTTCGACCTCAAGGCGTGGCACCGGGCCGCACTCGACCTCGGCCCGCTCGGGCTGGGCCCGCTGGCCGCGGAGCTCGCCCGGATGTGACCGCCGCCGAGTGACAGCTCAGCGGGGATCAGCCCAGTTCCCCTCCCCCTCGGCTGCCACTCGACGAGCGCGCGACCGCCCGCCATCGGCGCCACTCGTGGACTCCCAGGACGGCCCAGGCGACGCCCAGCGCCACCTGGATCCAGCCGAACACCGGCTCGTCGTTCCCGAGGTTGCCGACACCCAGGGCAAGCCAGACCGGGGCGAAGGCGACGGCCACCACCCAGCTGCTCCGCCGGGGTTCGGACCGCCACCGCCACGTCACCGGGCGAACCTACCGGCGCCGCCGGCCGGTGCGGTTCACCGTGTGCACTGCCGAGGAAGATCAACGGCGGCCTGCGCCTGGACGATGCGCACCCGGATCGTCCACCCCGACGATCGCCGATCTGGACGAAGCTCCCCACCACCGTGGGCAAGACCTGCCGTGGACCCCGGCGTGTCGGGCGGTGCGGTGAACACGACTGCGACGCCCGTGACCTGTGGGGCGACTGTGACCCGGCGTCACACGGACGACATTTGACCAGTTGTGAAGGACAGCCGTGTAATTCGTGTCGTTGTCACAGGTGGTGACAAACCGGCGACCGCGAGTACGGCGGCCGGAAACGAGACGCAGGGGGACGATCGTGATGGCCGAGGTGTCGTGGATGAGCGAGTACCGGAGTGCAGCAGCGGCGGCGGCGCCGGTCGACTGGGCCGGGCAGGACGTGCTGGGCCTGGCCACCGTCCACCAGGTCGGGTTCCCCGGCTTCGACGGCGAGGAGCAGGGCTGGCAGGAGAACGCCCTCTGCGCCGAGACCGACCCGGAGGCCTTCTTCCCGGAGAAGGGCGGCTCCACCCGCGAGGCGAAGAAGATCTGCACCGGCTGCGAGGTCCGCGCCGAGTGCCTGGAGTACGCGCTCTCCAACGACGAGCGCTTCGGCATCTGGGGCGGCCTGTCCGAGCGAGAGCGTCGCCGGCTGCGTCGCCGCGCTTCCTGACGCACGCGCGAGGGTGACCGACGTCGGCCCGGGGTAGGGCCCGGGCCGTGCGAGCGATCACCTACACCCAGCCCGGCGGCCCCGACGTCCTCTCCCTCGTCGACCGCCCCACCCCCGAGCCCGGTCCTGGCGAGGTGCTGGTCCGCCTGGCCTTCTCCGGCGTGAACCCCACCGACTGGAAGTCCCGCAGCAGCGCGCAGCCCGGTCGCGGCGGCCAGGTCCCGAACCAGGACGGCGCCGGCACCATCGAGGCCGTCGGCCAGGGCGTCGACCCGGTGCTCACCGGTGAGCGCGTGTGGGTCTGGGAGGCCGCCTGGCAGCGGCCGCACGGTACGGCGGCGGAGTACACCGTCGTCCCGGCCCGGCAGACCGTGCTCCTGGGCGCCGACCCCTCCTTCGAACTGGGTGCCGCCCTCGGCATCCCGTTCCTCACCGCGCACCGCTGCCTCACCGTCGCGGAGTCGCTCCCCGACCGGCTGGCCCCCGGCTCGCTGAACGGCCGCACCGTGCTGGTGCAGGGCGGCGCCGGCGCCGTCGGCAACGCCGCCATCCAGCTCGCCCGCTGGGCCGAGGCCACCGTGATCGCCACGGTCAGCTCCCCGCGCAAGGCGCAGCTGGCCGCCGCCGCGGGAGCGTCGCACGTCGTGGACTACACGACCCAGGACGTCGTCGCCGAGGTGCGCAAGATCGCCCCCGCCGGCGTCGACGCGATCGTCGAGGTCTCCGCCGCGCAGAACGCGGCCGTCGACGCCCAGGTGATCGGCGCGCACGGGTCGGTCGCCGTGTACGCCGACGACGGCGGCGCCGAGGTGACGATCCCGGTGCGCGCCCAGATGGTCCCCAACGCCCGCTGGCAGTTCGTGCTCGTCTACACCGAGCCCACCCGCGCGAAGGACGTCGCCGTGGAGGACGTCAACGCCGCGGTGCTCGACGGGGCCGTCCGGGTCGGGGACGACGCCGGCTTGCCCCTGCACGTGTACCCGCTGGCCGAGACCGCGGCCGCACACCAGGCGGTGCAGGACGGCGCCGTCGGCAAGGTGCTCATCGACGTCACCGCCTGACGCGCGAACGGGTGCGGCCCCGGCTCGAGGGAGCCGGGGCCGCACCGTCGATCAGGTCAGCGCTTGACGGTGAAGGACACGCTCACCGGGTCGGCCGAGCGGCCACCCAGCGACTGCTGCGCGACCAGCTCGTAGGCGCCGGGCTGGAGCGTCCCCATCGCCGCCCGCCAGGTGCCGTCGGGGAGGACGGTGACCGTGCGGGTGATGCCCGCCCGCACCGTGACGGTGGCGCCGGGGGTCCCGGTGCCCGTCGCGGTGACCGCGGGCTTCGTCGTCGCGTCGACAGCCGGCGAGGTGACCGTCAGGCCCTCGATGTCGGCGCGGGCGGTCAGCCACTCGTCCGGGCCGATCGGGTGGTCGACCACGCGGGTCTCACCGATGCAGCCGTTCCAGCCGTTGGTGGCCTGGTCGTCGACCCAGTCGGTGCCGAACAGCCAGGGCATCGCGCCGTCGAGGCCGTGGCCCACCGTGTTCGAGGCGTTGCGCAGCACCGGGGCGCCGTCGACGTACATGGTGGTGGTGCGGGTGGCCGGGTCGTTCACCACGGCGACGTGCGCCCACGTGTCGACCATGATCTCCCCGGACCAGGCGGTGCGGTCACCCTTGGCGGTGTCGATGCCGACCTCGGTCCACTGGAACTCCTTCAGGTTGGACAGGCCGAGCGCCACCGGCGAGGCCGTCCAGTCCCACCGGGTCTGCGGGACGCCGATCTGCGAGCGGTTGCCCGAGCGCACGATCGCCTTCATCCAGGCGTTGTCCGACTGGCTCCAGCTGGGGTCGATCTTGAGGAACGTCTCGATGGTGTAGCCGTCGGCCAGGGCCGCGGTGTTCACCGGGGCGTCCGCCCGGGTGGTCAGGTAGCTGTACCGGTCGGTCGCCTTGCTGGCGTTGGTGAAGCAGACCGCCGCGCCGTCGGAGGAGTACGGGTGCGCGTCCTGCGAGAAGTTGACGTCCCGCAGCTGGGCGGTCGGCGAGCCGGACTGGCTGATCGGCACGCGCATCAGGTTGTTGCGGTTGTTGCCCTCGACGTCCCGGATGACCCCGCCCTGGGCGACCACGCCGCGCAGCCCGTTCATCCGCCAGTGCGCCAGGGTGCCCTCGACGTGCGGGTAGTCCGCCGGCGAGCCGGGCAGCTCGGTGGTCACCGGGTCCGGGGCGACGAAGCCGTCGAGCAGGATGTCCCGGGCCGCCTGGGTGAGCGAGGGCTCGTCCGCCGAGCCCGCGGTGAACGTCGGGTTGAACCCGGCGAAGCGCTGGGCGAAGTCGATGTCGACGGTGAACTGCTGACCCGGCCCCTCGAGGAACGCCTGGTCGTAGGAGGTGAGCTTCTCCTGCGGCTTGGCGACCACCCACGGGGACGCGGTCTGCGCCGAGATGGTGTCGTTGGTGAGGTCGAACTCGAACAGGCCGAGGTAGCCGTTCCCGCCCTCGTAGGCCATCTGGTAGTCCATCAGCACCTGGGTCACCGAGTGGCCGAAGTCGTTCTGCTTGACCAGCCGGGTCGCGCCGTGGAAGTGGCCGTTCAGCGTCATGAAGATCTGGTCGTTGCCCTTGATGAGCTTCTCCCAGAGCCGCAGGCCGTAGCCGGTCTCCTGCGGGGAGACGCCGTCGTTCTGGATGCCGATGATGTCGTGCGAGGTGAGGATGACCGGCACGGTCGGGTGCTGGGCCATGACCTCGTCGGCCCAGCGCAGCGTGGCGTCCGACGCCCGCCACGACAGCGCCAGCACCATGAACTGCTGACCTTCGGCCTCGAACAGGTGGTACTGGTTCATCCCCGTCGGATCGCTGCCGCCGAAGGTGGACTGCTCGGCCGCGCGGTCGGGGCCGAACCAGCGGAGGAAGGGCTCCGCGGCCAGGTCGTACTGGTCGTCGAACCAGTTGTCGGAGCTGTTCCGGACGTCGTGGTTGCCGGCGAGGATCGAGTAGGGCAGGTCGGCGTCGTCCAGGGTCTGCATGGCGGCGTCGGCGACCCGCCACTCTCCCTCGGTGTTCACCTGGTCGACGACGTCACCGAGGTGGGCGACGAAGGGGATCCGCAGCTCGTCGGCGTGCTCGGCCAGCCACGTCGTCTGCGCGGCGTAGGGGTTGTTCCCGGGGCCGTAGCGGTCGGGCCGCTCGAACTCGGACTTCGCGTACCGGGAGTAGAACTGCGTGTCCGGCAGCACGGCGAGGGTGAACCGGGAAGCCGGCTCGGTGGGCGCCGCCTGGGCCGGGGCGGCGGTCGCCAGGCCACCGGCCGTGGCGAGGGCGGCAACGGTGGTGACGACGCCGGCGCCGGCCACGGCGCGCAGGCGGGATCTCCCGGCGGGTCGGTCCGCGCGCTGCGCGGGTCGTGATCTGAGCAGGTGCATGGGGTTGCTGACCTCCGGCTGTCCTGGATGCGGTGGGGGTCCCACCGCGCAGGAACGCTGTCGACCAGCTGTGGCCAGCGGGTGTCGGGTCCGTGTACGGCACGCCAGGCGATCGTGAAGCTGTAGTCACTACACCGGACGGTTCCGTTACCTACCGTCAGCTCACCGGCGTCATGGCGGCCATCCGGTGGGTCAGCTGCGCCATCCGGACGGCCACGTACCCGGGGAGCCCGGCTCGCCACTGCTCCCCCAGGTCGGTGCGCCGGCCGTCGCCGTGCACCAGGGGCAGCCCGCGGGCGGCCTGGGCACCGGCCGCGGCCTGCACGAGCTTCCCGGCGACCCCACGACGGCGGAACGCCGGCCCGACGTAGACCTGGTGGACCAGCCCGCTGCCGGTCCACCAGCGCACGGCAGCCACCTGCTGCTCCCCGCTGACGCCGGCCTGCCGCGCCTGGTCGGCATCGAGCACCTCGCCGTCGGCGAACCGGTCGTCGGAGAAGGCGACCAGCGTGGTCGCCGCGGGGTCCGCCTGCGGCTCGGCGAGCTCGACGTACCAGAGCAGCGGTGCGCCCGGCAGCGCCACCTCGATCCGGTGCAGCCGTCCGGTGCCCGGGTCGGAGCGGACGGCCACCTGCCAGCCGCCCGGCCGGCGGTCGTCGGGCAGGTCGACGACGCTCTCGGCCGGGAACTCCCCGGTGAGCACCGCGGTCAGCGTCTGCACCGCCGGCCGTCCGGGTCCGGGCAGCGAGACCGACCGGGCCCACCACGGGCTGCCCGCGGGGTCAGCCGCGAGCACGGGCCCGGCGGCGCGCGAGGTAGCCCAGGCCGGCGACGACCACCGCCAGGAAGCCCAGTCCGATGCCCGCGACGCTCAGGTCGGAGATCCCGGCGCTCGCCGTCTGCAGCTCCGGCTGGTCACCGCCGACGGCGAGCGCCGGTGCGGGCGCTGCGGTCCCGGCCGGCACCGGCGCGGCGGTCTCCTGCGCCGGTCCGGACGGCGCATCCGCGGCCGGCGGGACCACCACGGCCCCGCCGGCGGCGGTCGCGGCCCCGGCGTTGGTGCGCCCCTGCGCCCGGGAGGCGCCCACCGGCGTCGGGGCGACCGGCGCACCGGCCTGACCCGCCGGCCGGGGTGGCGTGCCCGGGACGCTCGTGGGAGACACCGCGGTGGGCCGCGGCGCGCTGGTGGTGACCACCGGGGGAACCGGCGCACCCGTCTCCGGGCCGGTGGTCACGGGCACGGTCGGCTCCGGCTCGGTGGTCACCGGCACCGTCGTCTCGGGCGCGGTCGGCTCGGGGCTCGTCGGCTCGGGGCTCGTCGGCGCGGTCGCGGTCGGCTCCGGCGCCGTGGTGACCGGCGCGGACGGCTCCGTGGTGACCGGCGGCGACGGTTCCGGCTGCGTCGGTTCCGGCTGCGTCGTGGGCGCGGGAGCCGTGGTCGTCGGCGCGGGGGCGGTCGGCTCGGGCGACGACGGCTCGGGTGACGACGGCACGGTGGTCGGCACCGGTGGGGCCGAGGTGACCGGCGGCGTCGGCACCGGCTCCGCCCCCGAGCCGTGCACCAGCGGCAGGTCCTCGGTCCACGGCAGCAGCCGCTGCCCGACCGTGGTCGTCCGCACCGAGAAGGACGTCGCCTCGGGCACCTGGTAGCCGCGCGGCACGCTGACCGGCGTGAGGGTGTACCCCTCGCCGGGCAGGAACCAGCCCTGCCAGCTGAGCACCCCCAGGAGATCGCTGCGGTCCCGGGCCGGCTGGGGCGCCGGCGTGGTGCCCTGCTGCGGGTAGGCCGGGGCGGTCAGCGTGTAGACGGCTCCCGGCACCGGCAGCAGGGCGGACCGCCGGTCGTGCACCGCGGCGAGCACCTGACGGCGGAACAGCGAGGCGTTGCCGATGGTGTCGCCGGTCGGGGCGCCCTTGGTCGCCTTCTTCGCGATGGTGAGCTCACCGTCCCCACCCGTCCTGGCCAGCCCCGCCGAGGAGGTGAGCTGCTCCACCCGGTAGGTGCCGGCCGGGAGGGTGAGCGACGAGCCCGACTCCACCACCCGCGCGCCGTGGGTGATGGTGCACAGGCCGTGGGCGTCGGTGGTGCAGGTGCCGGTGTGCCCGTCGCCGTCCCGGAGCCGGAAGGTGGCCCCGGCGTAGCTGTAGTTCGGCGGCACGTCGTCGGCGCGCACCGCGAGCCGGAAGGTCGAGACCTCCTCGTTCTTGCCGGTGCCGAAGTCGGCGCCGATCTCCCCGATCACCGGAGCGGCGGGCGCCGCCTGCAGGGGCGCGCCCACCGTGCCGTCCGCGGTCAGCCGGCCGGCGGCACCCGCCGGCTGCGGCGTGGTCGCGTCCTCCGCCAGCGCCACGGGCGCGGCGGCGCCGGTGGCGACGAGCAGGCCCATCCCCAGCACGGACCCCTGGGTGACCCGACGGCGGAGGGGCGTCGGGGCGGGACGTCGGGTGGCCTGCATCGCGGTCTCCAGCGGTTCTCCCGGCGACCGTCGCCGTGAGCCGCACGGGAGCGTCCCGGCTGGTCGACCCGCGGATGATCATGTACGGGTACGACGCGCCGGACGTTCGCGGGCCGGTTCCCCCGCGCCCCGAGAGCCCCAGGCGCCCCACTGTCCTGGGCATCTGCAGCCCAGACGGTCACCAATCACACCTGTCGCCGTCGTCAGTTCTGCACGAGCCGGGCGATGACGCGCTCACCACCGAGACCACGAGTTGATCATGGGCACGTGGTCGGCGGACACGCGCACCGACGGCGTGCCAGCGATCAACACGCCCATGATCGACAACAGGGGCGCTCGGGGTCTCTCAGCCGACGCCGAGGGAGCGGGCGATGAGCATCCGCTGCACCTCGGACGTCCCCTCGCCGATCTCCAGGATCTTCGCGTCCCGGTAGAACCGGCCGACCGGGAACTCGGTCATGAAGCCGTAGCCGCCGTGCACCTGGGCGGCGTACCGGGCGTTCTCCATCGCCATCTCCGAGCTGTACAGCTTGGCGATCGACGCCTCCCGCTTGAACGGCTCCCCGCGCAGCATCTTCTCCGCCGCCCGGTAGTAGGCCAGGCGCGCGGTCGAGGCCCGCACCTCCATGTCGGCGATCATGAACTGCACCGCCTGGTTGCGGCCGATCGGCTGCCCGAACGCCTCCCGCTCCCCGGCGTACTTGACGCTCTCGTCGACGCACCCCTGCGCCAGCCCCACGGCCAGCGCGGAGATCGCGATCCGCCCCTCGTCCAGGATGGACAGGAACTGCGCGTACCCCCGCCCCCGCTCCCCCACCAGGTTCGCCGCGGGCACCCGGACGTCGTCGAAGGCGAGCTCCCGGGTGTCCGAGGCGTTCCAGCCGACCTTCGCGTACCGCTTGCCGACGGTGAACCCCGGCGTGCCCGACGGCACGATGATCGCGGAGATCTCCTTGCCGCCGTCGGGCTTGGTGCCGGTGACCGCGGTGACGATGACCAGGTCGGTCAGGTCGGTGCCGGAGTTGGTGATGAACGCCTTCGAGCCGTTGACCACCCACTGGTCGCCGTCCAGCCGGGCGGTCGTCCTGGTGGCCCCGGCGTCGGAACCGCCACCGGCCTCGGTGAGGCCGAAGGCGCCCAGCGCCTCGCCGGCGCACAGCCGGGGCAGCCACCGCTGCTTCTGCTCCTCGGTGCCGAACCGGAAGATCGGCATCGCCCCCAGCGACACCCCGGCCTCCAGGGTGATCGCCACCGAGGAGTCGACCCGGGCCAGCTCCTCCAGAGCGACGCACAGGGTGAAGTAGTCCCCACCCGAGCCGCCGTACTCCTCGGGGAACGGCAGCCCGAACAGCCCCAGCTCGCCCATCTGCCGCACGATGTCGGTGGGGAACTCGTCGCGCTCGTAGAAGCCGCCGATCTGCGGGGCGATCACCTCGACGGCGAACTCGCGGACCACCGTCCGCAGCGCCTCGGTCTCCTCGTCCAGCCGGTAGTCCAGCACGGTCACTCCCCCTCTGCGGGCGCCGGTGGGGTCACCACGGCCACCCGTTCGTCGAGCCGGACCGACTGGCCGGCCGTCACCGGGAGCTCGGTGACCACCCCCGCGAGCGGGGCGGTCAGCACGTGCTCCATCTTCATCGCCTCGACGACCAGCAGCGGGGTCCCCGCGGCCACCTCGTCACCGAGCGACGCGCGCAGCACCGTCACGGTGCCGGGCATGGGGGCGGTCACCGCGCCGTCGACGGCGGTCGCCGCCGCGGCGCCGGTCGACCGCTCGTGCTCCCGCAGCGCGGTCACGTGCCCGCCGCCGGCGAGCCAGACCGTGCCGTCGGCGTGCGCCACGGTCCACCGGGTGGTGACCCCGCCGAGGGTGACGTGCAGCTGGTCGCCGTCCCGGACGGCGGTGGCCGGGCGCGGGTCGCCGTCGCCGACGGCGACCTCCGCGGCACCGGACCGGCCGCGCACCCGCACCGTCACCGGGTCCCCGCCGGGTGCCTGCAGCCGGCGGACGGTCCAGGCGGGCTCCCCCAGCCGCCACCCGCCCGGGTCGTCCCACGGGTCGGCGACCGGGCCGTCCGGCTCGGCCTCCAGCAGCAGCGCGAGCGCGGCGGCGGCGTGCAGGTCCGGCGGCGGGCCGGCCGAGGTCAGCCGCTCACCGCGCCGCTCGATCAGCCCGGTGTCCAGCCGGCCGGCGACGACGTCGGGGTCGGCCAGCAGGTCCCGCAGGAAGGCGGCGTTCGTGGCCACCCCGAGCACGGCGGTGCGGCCGAGCGCCGCGGCGAGCCGCGCGCGGGCGGTCTCCCGGTCGGGCGCCCAGGCGATGACCTTGGCCAGCATCGGGTCGTAGTCGGTGCCCACGACGGTGCCCACGGCCAGCGCGCTGTCCACCCGGATGCCGGGGCCGGCCGGCTCGACCAGCCCGACCAGCGTGCCGGTCTGCGGCAGGAACCCGCGCGCCGGGTCCTCCGCGTAGAGCCGCGCCTCGATGGCGTGCCCGTCGAGAACGACGTCGTCCTGGCCGAAGGGCAGCGGCTCCCCGGCGGCCACCCGCAGCTGCAGCTCCACCAGGTCCAGCCCGGTGACGCACTCGGTGACCGGGTGCTCGACCTGCAGCCGGGTGTTCATCTCCAGGAAGAAGAACTCCTCCGGCCGCTCGGCGTCGACGATGAACTCCACGGTGCCGGCCCCGGTGTAGCCGACGGCCCGGGCCGCCTCGACCGCCGCCGCGCCCATCGCCTCTCGCTGGGCCGGGGACAGCAGCGGGGACGGCGCCTCCTCGACCACCTTCTGGTGCCGCCGCTGCAGGCTGCACTCGCGCTCGCCCAGGTGGACGACGGTGCCGTGGATGTCGCCGAACACCTGCACCTCGATGTGCCGGGACCGCGCCAGGTACCGCTCGACCAGCAGCGTGTCGTCGCCGAAGGAGCCGCGCGCCTCCCGCCGGGCGCCGGCGATCTGCTCGGTCAGCTCCTCCGGACCGCGCACCACCCGCATGCCCTTCCCGCCACCCCCGGCGCTGGGCTTGAGCAGCACCGGGAAGCCGACCGCGACCGCGGCCCGGGCGACCGCGTCGTCGTCCATGCCGGGCTCGGTGCGGCCCGGCACGACCGGCACGCCCGCGGCGGCGACGGTCTGCTTGGCCCGGATCTTGTCGCCCATCGCCTCGATCGCGGCGATCGGCGGGCCGATGAAGACGATCCCGGCGTCCGCGCACGCGCTGGCGAGGTCGACGTTCTCGGAGAGGAACCCGTAGCCGGGGTGCACGGCCTCCGCCCCGGTGCGCCGGGCGGCGTCCAGCACGCGGTCGACCGAGAGGTAGCTCTGCGCCGCGGGGGCCGGGCCGATGGGGACGGCGACGTCGGCCAGCCGGGTGTGCAGCGCCCCGGCGTCGGCGTCGCTGTGCACCGCGACCGAGCGGATGCCCATCGCCCGCAGCGTGCGGATCACCCGGACGGCGATCTCGCCGCGGTTGGCGACCAGGACGGTCCCGAACACGGTCAGCACCCTCCGCGGGGGCGGAGATCGCGACCCGTGCCGCGGGGGCTGGACTCAGGCGACCTTGACCAGGCGGCGCTTCTTGACCGTGTACCCGGGCGGGAGGGTGCCCTCCGCGAGCGCACGCAACGGGCACCGGCCGCACCGGGGCTTGTCGACGCAGCACTTCTTCTTGGGCATCTTGGCCGACTTCCCCACGCGATGAGGTTAGCCAAGCCTTCGTGGGCCGTCCACGGGTGCGGCGTGTCGCCGACTACCGTGCGGAGGACGTCACCTCGCGAGAAACGGGAGCCCCGATGGCCGCCGAGCCCTTCATCGACCTGCTCAACGCCCAGATCGGCCACGAGTTCGCCGCCCACCAGCAGTACGTGGCCTGCGCCATCTACTTCGACGACCTGACCATGCCGCAGACCGCGCAGCTGTTCTTCGACCAGGCGGCCGAGGAGCGCAACCACGCGATGATGATGGTGCGCTACCTCCTCGACGCCGACGCACCGGTGAAGATCCCCGGCATCCCGGCCCCGATCACCGACTTCGCCGACGTCGTCGCCCCGGTCGCGCTCGCCCTCGAGCAGGAGAAGCGGGTCACCGAGCAGATCAACCAGCTCACCGCCGTCGCCCGGCAGCACAACGACTTCGCCAGCGACCAGTTCATGCAGTGGTTCATCAAGGAGCAGGTCGAGGAGGTCAGCAAGATGGGCGACCTGCTCGCCATCGTGAAGCGCTCCACGCACGACCTGGAGTCGATCGAGGACTACGTGCTGCGCGAGGTGAAGCCGGAGTCGGCCGACCCGACCGCGCCCGCGATCGCCGGCGTCGCCGACTGACCCACCCCGAGGGCGAAAATGGCCATTTTCGCCCTCGGGTGAGCGGTCACATCCGGAAGACGCCATAGCCGACCTCCTCGAGGGGCGCGTTCGCGCACGCGGAGAGCGCGAGCCCGAGCACGGTGCGGGTCTGCGCGGGGTCGATCACGCCGTCGTCCCAGAGGCGGGCCGTGGCGTGGTACGGGTTGCCCTCCTCCTCGTACTGCGCCCGGATCGGCTCCTTGAACGACTCCTCGTCCGCGGCGGTCCAGGCGTCCCCCAGCCGGTCGCGGCGCACCTGGGCGAGCACGCTGGCGGCCTGCTCCCCGCCCATCACCGAGATGCGGGCGTTCGGCCAGCTGAACAGGAACCGGGGTGAGTACGCCCGGCCGCACATCGAGTAGTTGCCGGCGCCGAACGAGCCGCCGATGACCACGGTCAGCTTGGGCACCCGGGCACAGGCGACGGCGGTGACCATCTTCGCGCCGTGCTTGGCGATGCCGCCGGCCTCGTAGTCCCGGCCGACCATGAAGCCGCTGATGTTCTGCAGGAACAGCAGCGGGATGGAACGGCGGTCGCACAGCTCGATGAAGTGCGCGCCCTTGAGCGCCGACTCGGCGAACAGCACCCCGTTGTTGGCGATGATCCCGACCGGGTGGCCGTGCAGCCGGGCGAACCCGGTGACCAGGGTGGGGCCGTACAGCGGCTTGAACTCGGCGAACCGGCTGCCGTCGACCAGCCGGGCGATCACCTCGCGGACGTCGTACGGCGTGCGGACGTCCACCGGGACGACGTCGTAGAGGGACTCCGCCGGGTACCGCGGCTCCTCGACCGGGTCGACGTCCCACGGCCGGGGGCTGCGCGGACCGAGGGTGCCGACGATCTGCCGGACGATCTGCAGCGCGTGCGCGTCGTCCTCGGCCAGGTGGTCGGTGACCCCGCTGACCCGGGAGTGCAGCTCGCCGCCGCCCAGGTCCTCGGCGCTGACCTCCTCCCCCGTCGCGGCCTTCACCAGCGGCGGGCCGCCCAGGAAGATCGTGCCCTGGCCGCGGACGATGACCGCCTCGTCGCTCATCGCCGGCACGTACGCGCCACCAGCGGTGCAGGAGCCCAGGACGGCGGCGATCTGCGCGATCCCGGCCTTGGACAGGTTGGCCTGGTTGTAGAAGATCCGGCCGAAGTGGTCGCGGTCGGGGAACACCTCGTCCTGCAGCGGCAGGAAGGCGCCACCGGAGTCGACCAGGTAGACGCAGGGCAGCCGGTTGTGCAGCGCCACCTCCTGGGCGCGCAGGTGCTTCTTCACCGTCATCGGGTGGTAGGTGCCGCCCTTGACGGTCGCGTCGTTGGCGACGACGACGACCTCCCGGCCGGCCACCCGGCCGATCCCGGTGACGATGCCGGCGGCCGGGACGTCACCGCCGTACAGGCCGTGCGCGGCCAGGGGCGAGAGCTCGAGGAACGGGCTGCCCGGGTCGAGCAGCGCGTCGACCCGCTCGCGCGGCAGCAGCTTGCCGCGGTCGAGGTGCCGGCGGCGGGCCTGCTCACCACCGCCGAAGGCAGCCCGGGCCAGGTGCCCGGACAGCTCGGCGACGAGCGCGCGGTGGGCCGCGGCGTTGCGCGCGGCCGCCGTCGGGTCCGCCGGCGGGGCGGTGGGGAGCACCGGTGCGTCCACGGGCCGAGTGAACCACGTCACCCCGGCCGATGTGAACAGCCGTTAACCTCACGGCGTGGCCGCCGACCCCGACACCGCGCTCACCGTTGACGCCGCGCACCCCTCCCGCCGGGAGCAGATCCTGCGGGCCGCCGCGCAGCTGTTCGCCGAGCGCGGGGCCCGGGCCGTCGGCGTCGACGACGTGGGCGCCGCGGTCGGCGTGACCGGCCCGGCCATCTACCGGCACTTCGCCGGCAAGGACGCCATGCTCGCCGAGATGCTCCTGCGGATCAGCGAGCGGCTGCTCGCCGGGGGCGGTGACCGGGTGGCGGCCGCGGGAGACGACCCGCTGGCGCAGCTCCGCGCCCTGATCGCCTTCCAGGTGGAGTTCGCCCTGGACAACCCCGCGCTGATCACGGTGCACGACCGGGACCTCGGCGTGCTCAGCGACCCGGACGCCCGGCGCGTGCGCCAGCTGCAACGGCGCTACGTCGAGGTGTGGGTGGCCGTGCTCGGCCGGGTGCACCCGCAGGCGGGTACCGCGGCCTGCCGGGGGCGGGCCCACGCGCTGTTCGGGCTGGTCAACTCCACGCCGCACAGCGCCGGACAGCTGCCCCGCCCGGTGATGGCCGAGCTGCTCGGCGCGATGGCCCTGGCCGCCGCCACCGCGCCAGCCTGAGGGTCACCCGCCGCTGGCCGGCAACGCCAGCGCGGAACTGGCCAGCACGTCCAGCACCGCGCCGGACCCGGCCTGGCCGGCCCACGCCGACTCGACGATGGTGACCTCCTCGCCACGCTGGCTGCTGGCGTACTGGGCACCCTGCAGCCGCGCCGGGGCACCCGGGTAGCCGACGCCCTCCCGGAGCAGGTCGCTGACGTTGCCGCTGCCGTCGGTGTCGGCCAGCGCGCGCAGCGCCTCCGCCAGCGACTCCGCTGGCATGGTGACCTCGGCGACGGACACCACCGCCGTGCCACCCTCGGCCTCCGCCGACCACAGCGACCGCGCCAGCCCGGTGCACTCGTTCTGGGCGAAGAACGAGGCGACCGACCCGTAGGCGTGGTCGGCGCAGCTGGTGTCGCGCTGGCGCACCTGCAGCGTGTACGTGACCCCGTCGATGAGCTCGGTGTCCCCCGGCTGCGGGCCGTCGTCGACCGGCGGCGACGCGTCCGTGGTGGCGCCGGCCGGGTCGGCCGTCCGCGCGTCCTCCCCGCCCGAGGTGAGCACGACGACGCCCAGCACCCCCGCGAGCAGCACCAGGGCCAGCGCCACCACCACGAGCACGGCCCGCCGGCTGCGGGGCGCGTCGCCGGTGGCGGGGCCCCGCCCCCCTGCGGGCTCCGCCGCGGCCGCAGCCCCGGGGGCAGCTCACGGGCGGCCGCATCCGGCCGCTGTCCGGACGGCGGGCTGCCGACGCTCCCCGGCCCGAACGGGTAGGCGGTCGTCGACCGGGACCCGGTCGAGGGTCCGGAGACCGGCGGCTGGACCGCGGTCGCGGGGCCGGAGCCCGCGGGCGGCGGGGCCCCGCCGCCGAAGAGCCCGTCCAGCCCACCGGTGTCGTCCCGCTCGTCCTCCGCCGGGGTCTCGCGGGGCTCGGGGTCGCTGCGCAGGGAGACGGTGTCCCCGGAGGTGGCCGGCCGGAGGTCCGCGTGCACGACCGCCTCCTGGGTCTGGTCCACCCGCGGTGCCTCCGGCGCCGGGTGCGGGGCCACGGCGGGCTCCTCGACGACCGCCTCGCGAGCCGGCTCGGCAGCCGGCTCGACGGCCACTGCCTCGGCGGCGGGCTCGTCGCGGGCCGGCGGCGGAGGCTCCTCCGCCTGCTGGGCGGCCACGGCGGCCGCGGCCACCCGCGCGGCCGCGGCGGGGTCGACCAGCGGGCCGGGCGGCGCGACCCGGGCGACGCCGTTGCCGGTCGCCGGCCCGGCGGCGACCCGGCTGGGCGAGGCGTTCAGCGCCGCGGGGGTGAGCAGGTCGGGACGGCGCAGCACGTAGGGCGAGTACGGGAAGCCCTCGCCGTTGAGCTCCTCGACCGAGGGGGTGCGGCCGGGCACGCCGAGCGCCTCGATGGCCGCCCGCACGTCGGCGGTGGTCCACAACCGCGGGTTGTCGGTGCCGGCGTGCCGGCTGGCCCGGGCCACGCCGAGCAGCAGCGACCGGGGGTCCAGCACGGCGACCTGGTCGCCCTCGCCGAGGTCACCGTCGGCGGGGACCAGCCCGGTGACGGCGCCGGTGAGCACGGTGAGCCGGGCGATCCGACCGGGCTCCAGCCCCGCCTGCCGCAGGGTCACCGCCGCGTGCATGCCGGCCCGCATCAACCCGTCCAGCGGGGTCGACCCGCCGCCACCGAGCTGCAGGACGCTGCCCGGCCCGTCGCCGTCCCCGATCGTCCAGGGGCCCTCCGGGCCGGCGGTCACCACCCCGGACTGCCGCTCGACCTCGACGACCCGGACGACCGCGAGGCCCTCGGGCACGAACAGCACCGCGTCGGACTGCCGTCGCTGCAGCGGCGGTTCGACGATCGGCAGGGAGACCATGACCGCGCCGCGCACGGCGCTGCCGGTGTCCCAGCCCGCGAGCTCGGCGAAGAACGCACGCTCCGCGGCCGACTCGAGGCGGCTCGGCGTGACGATCAGCACGGGGTCTCCACGGTCATGCGACGGGCCGCCGCGACGGGTGCACCGGCGGCACGGACCGACCCGACGTTACGTCATCGCCCCGTCCCGACCGGGTTCACCGGACGGGCGCGCCGCCGGTTCCCGCCGGGATCGCGGCGTCCGGCGCACCGGCGGCGGCGGGCTCGACCGGGGCCCGCCAGCGGAGGAAGGCCGACGTCCGGGCGACACCGTCGACGGCGCCCCACAGCCCGGCGAACACCAGGGCGACCACCGGCAGCGCGGCCCAGTTCCACGGCGGGATCTCCGCGACCACCGACTGCACGAACGCGGCCAGCGTGACGCCCGCGGTCACCGGGAAGGCGGCCAGCCAGCCCGGCACCCGGGCGAGCACCGCCAGGTCGACGAGCACGGCCCCGGCCAGCAGCATCACCGGCACCACCGAGGGCGGGAAGCCGGTGCCGGTCAGCAGCAGCCAGGTGACGGCGCGGTAGGCCAGGTAGCCGCCGGCGATCGTCGTCGCCGTCCAGCGCAGCCCGACCGCCCGGCGGGCCACCACCAGCGCGAGGAGCCCGGCGCAGACCAGCCACGCGGGGTGCACCCAGGAGGGCACCGGCAGCATGAACTGGGCGGCGTCCTGCCCCTGCGAGGCGGCGAAGTCCAGCAGCTGGGGCTCCGCGGTGGTCCGCCCGGCGCGGTAGGCGGCCAGCGACAGCACGCCGTACTCCTGGTGCTGGTTGGGGAACAGGACGTTCTCCACGAAGAACAGCCACAGGCCGAGCGCGACCAGGTCCCGCAGCCGCCCGGGTGCCGCGTAGAGCCACCAGCCCCGGATGGCCCCGGCGAGCATGATCGCCGTGCCCAGGTAGAGCAGCGCGTGGCTCGGGCTCCAGCTGGTGATGTCCAGCCCGTTGATCCGGTGGTTGAGCAGGTCGACCGGGATGGCCACCAGGAACGTCGCGGTGCCGGTCTGCATCAGCCGGAGGGCGCGGCGGTCGACGCCGTGGCCGCTGTAGCTGTGGAAGACGACCAGCGCGACCACCACCACGGTGCCCAGGGTGTTGAGCAGGTGCGGTGGGGCCAGGTCGTCGCGGAGCCACCTGAAGTGCCAGGAGACGTCCCACGACGAGCCGAGCATCTTCAGCGCGAAGGCGGCCAGCCAGGCGGTGTAGATCCAGCGGAGCTCGACCTGGCTGGTCGGCCGGCCGGGCCGGCCGGGGGTCATGTAGGCCGCCCACAGCCAGCGCAGCAGCGCGACCGGGTGGCGCAGGCCGACGCGCAGCGAGCCGGGAGCCAGGGGGACCGCCGCGGGTCGGGATGCGACGGGCACGGTCGAGGTCACGATCAGCTCCGCTGGTCCAGGTGCAGGAGCCCGCACAGTAGCGGCGCCGAAGCCGCAGGTCAGCGCGCCGCAGACGGAGGTGGGGCAGGTGTGGCGGCTGGTGTCGGTGCGCTGTTCGGGAGCCGCCTGCGTAGGGTGCCGGGTCGTGGCCGAGAGCGCACCGCAGAACCTGGTCTGGATCGACTGCGAGATGACCGGGCTGGACCTGACCCGGGACAAGCTGATCGAGGTGGCCGTCGTGGTCACGGACTCGCAGCTGAACGTCCTCGACCCCGGGCTGGACGTGATCATCCACGCGGACGACGCCGCGCTGGACGGCATGCTCGAGGTCGTCACCGAGATGCACGCGAAGTCCGGGCTGACCGAGGCCGTGCGCGCCTCCACGGTGACCCTGGCCGAGGCCGAGGAGCAGGTGCTGGCCTACGTGAAGCGGTTCGTGCCCGAGCGGCGCACCGCACCGTTGTGCGGCAACTCGATCGGCACCGACCGCGGCTTCCTGTCCCGGGACATGCCGACCCTGGACGACCACCTGCACTACCGGATGATCGACGTCTCCTCGATCAAGGAACTGGCCCGGCGCTGGTTCCCCCGGGTGTACTTCGCCCAGCCGCAGAAGGGGCTGGCCCACCGGGCGCTGGCCGACATCATCGAGTCGATCCGTGAGCTCGCCTTCTACCGGCAGACCCTGTTCGTGGCCGACCCGGGCCCCAGCAGCGACCAGGCGCAGGCCGCGTCGGCGCAGGTCGTCGAGGCGTTCGCGGGCGTCCTGGCGGCCGGCGCGGCCGGCGGCGACACCCCCGCCGACCAGCCCCCGGCGGCGGGCTGAACGACTCCGGTATCGTTGCCCCGGCCCGCCCCGCTCGGGGCGGACGATGGTGGGTGTAGCTCAGCTGGTAGAGCGCCAGGTTGTGATCCTGGATGTCGCGGGTTCAAGTCCCGTCACTCACCCCACGACGAGAGGCCCCGGTCAGCTGACCGGGGCCTCTCGTCGTCTGCGGCGGGCGACCCTCCGGACCGGAGGGCCGACCCGCCGCCCCTCAGGCCCCGACTCAGACCTTCGTGTTCCGCTTGACCCAGCCGAAGGCCGCGGTGGCGAGGAACAGGACAGCGCCGACGATGACGAGCCAGAACAGGCCCTCCACCACGGCGCCGACGACGGTGAGTGCCAGCCAGATGACCAGCAGCAGTGCGATGAACCCGAGCACCCGTACCTCCTCGTTGGCGTGGAGGTGACTCCTACCCGCAGATCGCACTGGTGCACCTGAGACCCGCGATCGACGCGTGTTCGCGCCGTCGCGTCACCCCGCCCGCCGACCTGCCCCCGGCACCCCTCCCCGGGTACGGGAAGCTCCGCGGGTGCCGTTCGACCCACCGCCGCTGACCGTCCGCCGCACCGAGGACCAGTGCTGGGAGGTGGTCGAGCCGCTGGTCTACCGCGGACGCCGCGACCTGTTCGTCGTCCCGGCCGGCTTCGAGACCGACTTCGCCTCCGTGCCGCGGGTGGCCGTGTGGCTCTTCCCGCGCTTCGGCCGCTACACCCTGGCCGCGGTGCTGCACGACTGGCTGGTGGCCGAGGGGCTGGGCGCCGGGGTCGTGGGTCCCCGGGACGCCGACGGCATCTTCCGCCGGGTGCTCCGCGAGGTGGGCGTGCCTCCGGTGCGCCGCTGGCTGATGTGGACCGGCGTGCGCTGGAGCGCCCTGCTGAACCCGGCCCGCCGGGCGGGCTGGTGGCGGGACGCGCCGCGGGTGCTGGCGCTGTCGGTGCTCGCCGCGCCCCTGGTGGTGCCTCCGGGCGCCCTGATCGCCCTGGCGCTCGGGGTCTACACCGCCGTGGAGACCGTGGTCACCACGGTGCTGCCGAGCAGCGGCCGCCGCTCCGACCGCGGGATGCGGCTGTAGCCGCACCCCGCGGTCGTCAGGAGAGCGCGGAGCCGGCCTTCCAGTTCTCCCACGTGACGGCCCAGTCGTAGATGTCGCCGTCGGTGCGGGACAGGATCGGGCCGATGGAGTTGACCACCTCGACGACGTCCCCGGGCTGGGAGAAGTCGTAGAACCACTTCGCCCGGTCGGTGGAGAGGTTGATGCAGCCGTGCGAGACGTTGGCCGAGCCCTGGTCGGCCACCGACCACGGCGCCGCGTGCACGAACTCGCCGTTGTTGGAGATCCGCGTCGCGTACTCGACGTCGGTGCGGTAGCCACCGGGGGCGTCGACGGCGAGGCCGAAGGTCGAGGAGTCCATGGTGATGTCGGCGAACTTCTCCAGCACCACGTGCGCCCCGTTGCGGGTCGGGTTCTCGCTGCTGCCCGCGCTCATCGGGAAGGTCTGCACCAGCTGGTCACCGTCGTAGACGGTCAGTGTGTGGGCGCCGGCGTCGGCGACGGAGACGTGCCGCTCCCCGATGGAGAAGGAGATGGTGCGGTCCTTCTCGCCCCAGACGCCCTCGCCGAAGTCGACGCCGTAGAGGTCGGCGTGCAGCGTCACGTCGGTGTTCGCCGGCCAGTACGTCGACGGGCGGAAGTGCACCTCGTCGTCGCGCACCCAGTTCCACACCCCGTCGGTCGGGGTGGAGCTGTCGACCAGCAGGTGGCTCTCCACCGCGGCCTTGTCGGCCACCGGGTCGTCGAAGAACACCCGGATCGGCATGCCGACGCCGACGGTGGTGCCGTCCAGCGGGCCGATGCCCGGGGTGGACAGCGTCGCGGGGGTGACCGTGGTGAAGGTGCTGGTGGCCGTGGTCTCCGCGTCGTCGGCGTTGGTGGCCGTGGCGGTCACCGTGTAGCTCGTGCCGTAGGCCAGCGGCTCCGCCGGCGTCCAGACCTGGGCGGCCGGGTCGTCGGCGGCCGGCTCCACCGTGCCGGGCACGGCCGTGCCGTCGGCGGTGGTCACCGCGACGCGGTCGAGCTCACCGGCCGCAACGGTCAGCTGGACCGGGGTGGTGGGTGACAGGTCGGTGGCGCCGTCGGCGACGCTCAGGGAGACCTCGGCCGGGGCGGCCGACGACGGCGCCGCCGACTCCCCCGATCCGTCGGCGGACCCCTGACAGCCGACCAGCAGCACGAGCACGGCTGCGACGAGCACTGCGGCGGCGGCTCTCACCTGGCGCGAACCCACGACGACCTGACCTCTCCCGGCGCCCGCGACCCGGGACCCTCCCGGTTGCGTCGTGCACCTCGATCCAGTGTCCACGCCGGGGCTGACAGTCGGGTGTGAGCAGCGGCATGCCGCCCCGGCTGCTCATCGGCGGCGGACCGCGTGTAGAGTTCTCCATCGTTGCCCGGCCACGCCGCGCGACACGCGCCATTAGCTCAATTGGCAGAGCAGCTGACTCTTAATCAGCGGGTTCGGGGTTCGAGTCCCTGATGGCGCACCCTCACTAAGCGGCCTCGTCCTCCGGGACGGGGCCGCTTTCTCGTGCCCCCCGGGCTCAGCGTTCCGGGTGCGCCAGCTCGCCGGTGGCGGTCAGCTCCTCGGCCAGGTCCCGCACCTTGCGGTTGGTCAGCGACGACGTGCGCACCAGCACGGCGAACGCCTGGTCGGCGGTGAGCTTGTGCCGCTCCATCAGGATGCCCTTGGCCTGGCCGATGAGGTCGCGGTGGGTGATCCCCGCGCGCAGGTTTCGCTCGTGCTCGGCCCCGGCGAGCGCGATCGCCGCGTGACTGGCGAAGAGCCGGCCGACCTCGCGCGACTCGTCGTCGAAGGCCTCGGGCGTCCGGGAGTAGAGGTTCAGCACGCCCATCTGCCCGCCCTCGACGAACAGCTGGAAGCACTGCATGCTGCCCACGCCCAGCTCCGACGCCCGGGCGGCGAACTGCGGCCACCGCTGCTCCGAACGGATGTCGTCGAGCAGCACCTCGTGCTCCTGCCACACCGCGTCCATGCAGGGCCCCTCGCCGACCTCCTGCTGCAGGTGGTCGACCGAGCGGGGCAGCTCGCTGGTCCAGGCCCGCGGCTCGACCTGGGTGCGGCCGATCACGTAGGTGATCCCGCACTCGTCGGCGTGCGGCACCGCGCCGACGGCCGCCGCGGTGATCGCCCGCAGCGTCCCCTCGACGTCGCCGTGCTCCTCCTGGAGCTGCCGCGCGACCCGGCCCAGCACCTCCCCCAGCCCGGTGTGCACCTCACGCGCCGTCATGCGGGGAGGCTACCCAGGCAGCGGCCCCGCGATGGGGCGGCTCGATGCCCGTCGTCCCGGCCACCAGCGAGGTGCACGACGTCGCCGAGCGGTTCACCGACGCCGGCCAGCCGGGCCCGGGGTGAGCGCTCCGGCCGGGCGGGGCACAGTGGAGGGCGTGACCGCACCCTCCGACTCCTCCGCCGACCGGGGCGCCGCCCGCGCCCGCGAGTACCTGCAGCTGGTCGAGGCCGGCCGCACCGACGACGCCGAGCAGTTGCTCACCGGCCTCACCGACACCCGCGAGCTGGTCTACGTGGGCGCCGAGTTCACCGCCCTCGCCCGCCGGACCGGTCGCACGCTGCCCACCGCGATGCGCGCCCAGGCCAGCAGCCGGCAGGTGCTGCTCGGTCAGCTGCGCGACCGCAACCGCGGGGACGCCGATGGGCTGCGCACCTGGCTGCGGGAGGCGGCCGCGGAGGTGCAGACCGTGCAGCGGCTGGCCGAGGCGGCCCGCCGGCGACTGGGCGAGCAGGCCTCCGCCGGCTGAGCTCAGCTCGTGGCGCGCAGCGCACGCGGCAGCGTGACCGCCAGCGGCAGCGCCAGGGCCAGCAGCGCCGCCACGAGCACGTAGCCCAGCGGCAGCCCCACCTGCGCGGCGACCGCCCCCACCGCCAGCGCACCGATCGCGGTGCCGGTGTCGTAGCAGGCGTTCCACACGGCGCTGACCGTCGTGGTCTGCCCCGCACCGGCCCGGGCCAGGGCGATCACCAGGGTCAGGTTCTGCACCGCGCCGTACGCGACGCCCAGCGCGAAGGCCCCGGCCAGCACGGCCGCGGCGCCACCGGCGTCCTCGGCCTGCAGGCCCAGCGCCACCAGCAGCATCCCGGCGACCCCGCCGGCCAGCGTCGCCGGCAGCAGCACCCGCGCGCCCAGCCGGTCGACCAGCACCCCGGCGCCCCACCGGCACAGTGCGGTGCTGACCCCGAAGACCAGCAGGGCCACCACCGCCAGCGCGCCGTCGGGCAGCTCGATCGGCAGGAAGGTGACCAGCCCGCCGCCGGCCAGGGTGATCACCAGCAGCACCAGCGACGGCGCGGCCGCGGCCCACACGGCCGCGCGAGAGCCACCCGGGGCGGACACCTCCGGAGGGCCGAGCGCCCGCACCAGCCCCGGCACGAACACCAGGGCGAGCACCGGGGCGGCCGCCATCGCGGCGACCCACGGGAAGTGGCCGGCCAGGGTGAGCGCCGTCCCACCGGGCACCGCCGCGAGCGTCGGCACCGAGATCGCCAGCCCGTAGATGCCGATCGACTCACCGCGCCGCTCCGGCGGCACCACCTGGGCGGCGATCGTCGAGCCGAGCACGGTGAGCACCGCGAAGCCGACCCCCCGCACCACGGAGACGGCGGCGAACCAGCGCACGTCGTCGGCCAGCAGGTAGAGCGGGGACGGCGCCCCCAGCGCGACCAGCCCGCCGGCGAGGACCGGGGCGATGCCCAGCCGGGCGACCAGCGCGGGCACCGCCGTCTGGGCGAGCACGGTGGCCACCAGGAACACCGTGGTGACCGACCCCGCCGCGGTGAGCCCGGCGCCCAGCGCGGCGGCGTGCGCGGGCAGCGCCGACAGCAGCAGCGAGTAGCTGAGGAACCCGAGGGCGTTGAGCGCGACCAGGGAGCGGACGGCCGGCAGGCGCCACAGCGACGCCCGCCCCTGGACCGCCGTCATGGTCGCTCTCCCCCGCTGGTCACACCGCGGGCGGTTCCCTACGGTCGGTGCATGGACTCCACGCCCAGCATCCCCGCGACCACCTCGATCGTCGTCATGGGGGTCTCCGGCTCCGGCAAGTCGACCGTCGCGAACGAGCTGGCCCGCCGCCTGCAGTGGGAGTTCATCGAGGGCGACGACCTGCACCCGCCGGAGAACGTCGAGAAGATGCGCAGCGGCACCCCGCTGGAGGACGAGGACCGCTGGCCGTGGCTGCGCCGCATGGCCGAGCTGATCGGCGAGCACGAGGCCGCCGGGACGTCGTTCATCCTCACCTGCTCAGCGCTGAAGCGCAGCTACCGCGACCTGCTCTGCGACGGGCACCCCTCGGTGTGGTTCGCCCACGCCGACACCTCCGAGGAGGTGCTCACCGAGCGGCTGGCCAAGCGCCAGGGGCACTACATGCCGCCGAGCCTGCTGCGCAGCCAGCTGGACACCCTCGAGCCGCTGGGCGACGACGAGCCGGGCGCCGTCGTCGCCGGTGAGGGCTCGGTGGAGGAGACGGTCGGCCAGATGCTCTCCGAGCTCTGCGCCGAGCGGCAGATCCCGCTGCCCTGACATCGGTCGGCCTGCCGGCCGTCAGGACATGTGCGGGTAGCGGTGGTCGGTGGCGGGGACGAACGTCTCCTTGATCGACCGGGTGCTGGTCCACCGGAGCAGGTTCTGCGCGGCGCCGGCCTTGTCGTTGGTGCCCGAGCCGCGGCCACCGCCGAAGGGCTGCTGGCCGACGACGGCGCCGGTCGGCTTGTCGTTGACGTAGAAGTTGCCGGCGGCGTGCCGGAGGAAGCGCTGCGCGTGCGCGATCGCCGTCCGGTCCTGGGCGATCACCGAGCCGGTGAGCGCGTAGGGCGCCACCGACTCCATCTGGGTCAGCACCGTGTCGTAGTCGGCGTCGTCGTAGACGTGCACGGCCAGCACGGGGCCGAAGTACTCGGTGGTGAAGACGTCGTGGCCGGGGTCGGTGCCCTCGATGACGGTGGGCCGGACGAAGAAGCCCTCGCTGTCGTCGGCGGTGCCACCGGCGACGACGGTCAGCGCGTCGTCGTCCCGGGCCGCCGAGAGGACCCCCGAGAGCTTGGTGAAGGACTTCCGGTCGATGACCGCGCCCATGAAGTTGGTGAAGTCGGTGACGTCGCCCATCGGGATCTCCTCGACGGTGCCGATCAGGTCGTCGCGGATCCGGCGCCAGAGGCTGCGCGGCACGTAGGCCCGCGAGGCCGCCGAGCACTTCTGCCCCTGGTACTCGAAGGCGCCGCGGATCATCGCCGTCCGCAGCACGTCGGGGTCGGCCGACGGGTGGGCGACGATGAAGTCCTTGCCGCCGGTCTCCCCGACGATGCGCGGGTAGCCGCGGTAGGAGGCGATGTTCTCCCCCACCGTGCGCCACAGGTGCTGGAACACCGGGGTGGACCCGGTGAAGTGGATGCCGGCCAGGTCGCGGTCGGCGAGCACGACGTCGGACACGGCGACGCCGTCACCGGGCAGCATGTTGATCACGCCCGCGGGCAGCCCGGCGGCCTCGAGCAGCCGCATCAGGAAGTGCGCGGCGAACTGCTGGGTGGGCGCGGGCTTCCAGACGACGGTGTTGCCCATCAGCGCCGGGGCGGTGGGCAGGTTGCCGGCGATGGCGGTGAAGTTGAACGGCGTGACCGCGTAGACGAAGCCCTCGAGCGGGCGGTGGTCGGTGCGGTTCCACACCCCGGCCGACGACACGGGCTGCTCGGCGATCACCTGGCGGGCGAAGTGCACGTTCCAGCGCCAGAAGTCGATCAGCTCGCAGGCGGCGTCGATCTCGGCCTGGTACGCGGTCTTGCTCTGGCCGAGCACCGTGGCGGCGTTGAGCGTCTGCCGCCACGGCCCGGCGAGCAGGTCCGCGGCCTTGAGGAACACCGCGGCCCGGTCGTCGAAGGACAGCTCCGCCCACCCCGGTGCGGCGTCCTTCGCGCAGCGCACCGCCTCCTGCGCATCGGCGTGGGTGGCGGCCGCGGAGGTGCCGAGCACCTGGGCGTGCCGGTGCGGGGCGACGACGTCGAACGCCGCGCCGCCGGCCATCCGCTGCTCCCCGCCGATCGTGGCGGTCAGCTCGACCGGCGCGGCGGCCAGCTCGGTCAGCCGCTGCTGGAGCGCGGCCCGCTCGGGCGAGCCGGGGGCGTAGTCGCCGACCGGCTCGTTGCGCGGCGCGGGGACCTGGGTGACGGCGTCCACGTGGGATCAGCTCCTTGGATCAGGTGGTCCTTCATCAGGAACGGGTGGCGAGGGAGCGGAGGAAGAACTGCAGGTTGGCCGGGCGCTCGGCCAGCCGGCGCATGAAGTAGCCGTACCAGTCGGCGCCGTAGGGCACGTAGGCCCGCACGGTGTGGCCGGCGGCCGCCAGCCGGGTCTGCTCGTCGGGGCGGATGCCGTAGAGCAGCTGGAACTCGTAGCTGTCCGGCGTGCGCCCGGTCTCGGTGACCAGCTCCAGGAACCGGGCGATCAGCGCCGGGTCGTGGGTGCCGGCCATCGGGTACCCGTCGCCGCGGACCAGGGTCTGCAGGCAGCGCGCGTAGGCGGCGTCGACGGCGGCCTTCTCCTGGTGCGCCACGCCCGCCGGCTCGCGGTAGGCGCCCTTGACCAGCCGCACCCGGGAGCCGGGGGTGGCCAGCGTCCGGGCGTCGTCCTCGGTGCGGTGCAGCATCGCCTGCAGCACCGCCCCGGTGCCCGGGTGGTCGCGGCGCAGCTCGGCCAGCACGCCCAGCGTCGAGTCGACGGTGCGCGACTCCTCCATGTCGAGGGTGACCGTGGTGCCCAGCGCGGAGGCGGCCTCGACCACCGGGCGCACCAGCTGGAGCGCCACGTCGTCCCCACCGACCGGCAGCGCCTGCCCGAACGCCGACAGCTTCACCGACACCTCCGCCCGCCGGCCCAGCTGCAGCGGCGCGAGCCCGTCGAGGGCCGCGAGGTAGGCGTCCCGGGTGCGCTGCGCCTCACGGCGGTCGGTGACGTCCTCGCCGAGGTGGTCCAGGGTCACCGCGAGGCCCTGGCCGGTGAGCGTCGTGACGACGTCGAGCACCTCGGGCAGGGTCTCCCCCGCCACGAACCGGTCGACGACCCGCCGGGTGACCGGTGTCCCGGTGACCACCCGGCGCAGCCCGGGGCGTCGCGCAGCGGCCAGCAGGGCCTTCGAGGTGAGCACGAGCGCCTCCTGGGGCGACGGGGCAGGGACACCGGGGTGTGACCTCCGACGCTAGGGACGGCGGCTCACCCGCACCAGCGACAGACGTAGGGAATCCGGCACCGGTCTTCGTACGATCGTCTGAACGGCGGGAGGAGCCCGGTGCGCGACGACCTGCAGGACCTGGTGGACGAGGTGTCCCGGGTGCTGGCCGCCCCGGCGACGCTGGAGGACCGGGACTTCACGCTGCTCGCCTTCTGCGCCCACGGGGACGACGGCAGCGACAGCACCATGGACTCCGTCCGCACCCGCTCGATCCTGGGCCGCGGCTCCACCCCGCAGGTGCGCGCCCGGTTCGAGGAGCACGGGATCACCACCGCGACCGACCCGCTGCGCATCCCCGCCGACCCGGCCGCCGGCATCCTCACCCGGCTCTGCCTGCCGGTGCGCTCGGGCGACCGGCTGCACGGGTGGCTGTGGCTGCTGGACGGCGGCCGGACCGACGTGACCGACCCGCACGCGCCCGGGCTGGCGGCGGCGCGGGAGCTGGCCGCGGAGGCCGGCCGGCTGCTGGCCGGGGACGGCGCGGGGACGCCGGACCTCACCGCCGCCCTGCGCACGGCGCTGACCGCGGACTCCCCCGGCCGGGCGGTGCGCCGGCTGACCGACGCGGTGGGCGCCGGCACCCCGGTGACGCTGGTGGCGCTGCGCCCGGGAACCGCCGGCCTGCCCGCGGGCTGGGTCGCGCCGGGCGCCGGGGCGGTGACCTCGGTGCTGGACGGCGGCACACTGGTCGCCGTGCTGCTCGCCCTGCCCGGGGACGGCGACGCCCGGGCGGCGGGTGCGCTGAGTGCGGCCGCCCTGACCGGCCTGCCACCGGGGAGCACCGCGGGGGTGGCCGCCCCCCGGGCCAGCTGCGCCGAGCTGCCCGCCCAGTGGGCGGAGGCCCGCACCGCGGCCCGGGTCGCTGCGGTCGACCCCCGGTTCTCCCCGGCGGCCTCCTGGTCCGAGCTGGGCGCCTGGCGGCAGGTGGCGGCGCTGCCCGGGCCGGACCCGGCGCTGGCCCCGCTGCTGGCCGACCCGGTGCTCACCACCACCGCGGCCACCTGGCTGGACTGCGCCGGCAGCCCGCAGCGCGCCGCCGCGCGGCTGCGCGTGCACCGGCAGACGCTGTACTACCGGCTGGGACGCATCGAGCAGCTCACCGGGCTCGACCTCGCCGACGGCGCGGACCGCCTGCTGCTGCACCTCGGCGTGCGCGCCGACCAGTTGCACACGGCGACGGAACCGTCGCAGGGGTGACCTACCCTGGGTGCGTTGAGCAGAGCAGGAGACGCGCTCCCCGCGACCCGGGCCGGCGTGCTGGACGACGGGAACCGGATGGCCGACGACGGTGACGTGCTGCGCCGGCTGCGGACCGAGACCGCGACCGAGCACCGGGCCGTCGAGGACGCGCTGGACCTGCTCGACCCGGAGCTGACCCGCGCCCGCCTGGTCACCGCCCTCACCCGGATGCACGGCTTCTGGTGCGCCGCCGAGGCCGGTCTGGACGCCTGGGCCGCGGCCGAGCCGGCCGACGCCACCCGCGTCGGCTGGTCGCGCCGGCGCCGATCGCACCTCTTCGCCGCCGACCTCGCCGAGCTCGACGCGCCGGCGACGCCGGTCGACCAGCCGCACCTGCCGCCGGTGGCCGGCACGGACACCGCGCTGGGACGGCTGTACGTGCTGGAGGGCTCCTCGCTCGGTGGGGTGTTCATCGACCGGCACCTGGCCACGCTGCCGCACGTCGCGGCGCCCGGCGCGCTGCGCGCGTTCTCGCCCTACGGCGCGGAGACCGGCGCGATGTGGCACGCCTTCCGGTCGGCGACCCGGGAGCGGGTCGCCGGCGGGGGCGACGCCGAGCGGGTGGTGGCCTCCGCGCGGGAGACCTTCGGCGCACTCGCCGTCTGGTGCGGCGCGGTCGCCGCGGAGCAGGGAGACTCTGGATCAGCGCTGCCGCGGGCGCACGTCCGAGGGAGCGAGGTCACCGCATGACCGACCAGGTGCAGACCGGCCGGGTGCAGACGGACGAGACGTCGACCAGCCCGTGGCTGGCGCCCGGTGAACCGGTCGACCTGACCAACTGCGAGCGGGAGCCGATCCACGTCCCGGGCAGTGTCCAGCCCCGCGGCGTGCTGCTGGCGGTCAGCGAGCCGGACATGGTGGTGCGGCAGGTGTCGCGCAACCTCGTCGACGTCGTCGGCATGGCCTGGGACGACGCCCTCGGCCGCCCGCTGGCCGAGGTGCTGGGGGTGCCCGCGGCCGGGGCCGTGGCCCGGTCCGCCAGCGCATTCGGCGACCTGCGCGAGCGCAACCCGGTCGAGCTGATCCTCGACTGCGACGGCACCCCGTGCCCGGTCGACGCGATCCTGCACCGGGTGTCCCACCGCGCCGACGACCGCGGGCCCGCCGCGCACCCCGACGATCCGTCGGTCGGCGGGCGACTGACCCCCATCGCGGCGACGACGCTCGTGGTGGAGCTGGAGCCGGCCTCCGGCCCGCGGCCGTTCTCCTTCCCGAACACCTACCAGGCGGTGCGCGGCACCATCGTCGAGCTGAACCGGGCCACCTCGCTGCCACAGCTCTACGACATCACGACCCAGGCGGTGCGCGCGCTCACCGGCTTCGACCGGGTGATGCTGTACCGGTTCGACGCCGAGTACAACGGCGAGGTGGTGGCCGAGGCGAGGGCGCCGGAGCTGAACTCCTTCCTCGGCCTGCACTACCCGGCCTCGGACATACCGGCGCAGGCCCGGGCGCTGTACGAGAAGAACTGGATCCGGCTGATCGACGACGTGGACTACACGCCCTCGCCGCTGGAGCCGGTCGACCTGCCCGCCACGGGCCGGCCGCTGGACCTGACCTACTCCACGCTGCGCAGCGTCTCGCCCATCCACTGCGAGTACCTGCGCAACATGGGCGTTCGCGCCTCGATGTCGATCTCGCTGCTGCAGGGCGACAGGCTGTGGGGGCTCATCGCCTGCCACCACTACACCGGCACGCACGCCCCGCCTTACGCCACCCGGGCGGCCGCGGAGTTCCTCGGCTCGACGCTGTCGCTGCGCCTCGTCGACCGGGCGGAGGACGAGGAGCACCGGCGTGCCCTCCAGGTCCGCTCGACGATGGCCTGGCTCACCGCCGCCGCGCTGGACGAGGAGCGCCCGCTCGCCGACACCCTGCTGGGCCGGCCCGGGCTGCTCGACGTCGTCCCGGCCGACTCGGTGGTGGTCAACCTGCAGGGCACGAGCGGGGCGGCCGGTGTGCCGCTGCCCGCCGAGGTGGTCACCGCGCTGGCCCGCTGGGCGACCGAGCAGGGCGGCGACGTGGTCACCACCGACCGGCTGCCGCTCGTCGCCCCCCAGCTGGCGGTGCCCGCGGAGCTGGCCTGCGGGGTGATGGCCATCCCGCTGCCGGAGGGCCAGTACGTGATCTGGACCCGTGCGGAGCAGGTGCACTCGGTCGACTGGGGTGGTGACCCGCACAACAAGGCGATCGCCGAGCGCGAGGGCTACACCGTCCGGCTCTCCCCGCGGAAGTCCTTCGACCGCTGGCGCGAGGTGGTCCGCAACCGGTCCGAGCCCTGGCAGCCGACCCAGTGCGCGGAGGTCGAGGACCTGCGCACCAACCTGCTCGAGGCGCTGTACGCGCGCAGCCGGCGGGTGGCGCGCACCGCGCTGACCCTGCAGCGGAGCCTGCTGTCGGAACCGCCGGACCCCGACCACCTCGACTTCGCCGTCCGGTACGAGCCCGCGGCCCGGGAGTCCCAGGTGGGCGGCGACTGGTACGACGTGTTCACCCAGCCCGACGGCAGCACGATGCTGGTGATCGGGGACGTCGTCGGTCACGACACCGAGGCCGCGGCCAGCATGGGGCAGCTGCGCGGGCTGCTGCGCGGGATCGCCTTTGCCAGCTCCGAGACCCCGGCCGAGGTGCTGTCCCGGCTGGACCGGGCCATCGAGGGGCTGCAGCTGAGGACGATGGCCTCGGTGCTGGTGGGCCGGCTGGAGCAGACGCCGGAGGAGCGCGAGCGGGGGCTGACCCGGATGCGCTGGTCCAACGCCGGCCACCTGCCGCCGGTCGTGCAGGCCCCCGACGGCTCGGTGCAGGTGCTCGACGGGCCGCACCCGGAGCTGCTGCTGGGCGTCTCCCCGGATGCGCCCCGCCGCGAGCACGTCACCACGATGGCGCGCGGCTCGACCGTGCTGCTCTACACCGACGGCCTGGTCGAGCGCCGGGACCAGGTCTTCGACGAGGGGGTCGCGCGGCTGTGCGCCGAGCTGGGCACCCTCGCCGACCGGCCGGTCGGCGAGATCGCCGACGCGCTGATCACCCGGCTGCTGCCGGACGGCGCCGAGGACGACGTCGCCCTGATCGCCGTCCGGCTCAACGAGCAGCGGGGCTGAGCGGGCGCACCGACTCCGGCGACCGGCGGGGCACCGGCGACGAGGCGGACCGGCGGGCGCCGTCGGTGACCGGGCGCGCCACTCTTCAGCTGGACACCTGCTCGTGGACTCGCACCCTTCGGGGTGAAGGGGTACCGGAACGGGAATGATCGCACAACTCAATGGCTCACAACCGAAAACTCACTTAATGTGACCGCGTGAGCGCACCCCAGCCCAGCGTGGCCCTCGACGACCAGCTGTGCTTCGCCCTGTACGCCGCCTCGCGGGCGGTGACCGCGCGCTACCGGCCGATGCTCGACCAGCTCGGCCTGACCTACCCGCAGCTGCTCGTGCTGATGGTGCTCTGGGAGGCCGACGGGCTCCCCGTGCACAGCATCGCCGAACGGCTCCAGCTCGACACCGGCACCATGTCCCCGCTGCTCAAGCGACTGTCCGCGGCCGGGCTGGTGGTCCGCGAGCGCAGCACCGCGGACGAGCGCCAGGTGATCGTCCGGCTCACCGACGTGGGCAGTGCGCTGCGCCGGCCGGCCGAGGACGTCTCCGCCGTCATGATCGGCGCGCTCCAGCTGGACCAGCAGGAGTTCGACCGGATGAAGGGGCAGCTGGAGCGGTTGTCGCGCAACGTCGCGACCGTGGACTGAGCGCCAGGCCGCTCAGCGGTCGGTGAACTGCGGGTCCAGCCCGTCGTCGTTGCCGCCACCGTTCGCCGCTGCGACCTCCTGCCCCTCTGCGGCCAGTGGGGCCTCGCCGGGCGACCCCTCGTCGTTGCCGGTGGCCATCGCGGTGTCGGGCAGGTCGGGGTCCGGGGCCTCGCTCATGCGCTGGTGACTACCTCCGCCGACCAGCGGTCAACCGCCGGGTCGGCGTCCAGCGTGCGCAGCAGCTCCCGCACGGCGGCCTGCCCCGCGCGGTTGGCGCCGATCGTGCTCGCCGACGGCCCGTAGCCGACCAGGTGCAGCCGCGGCTCCGCGACCACCCGGGTGCCGTCCATCGCGATCCCCCCGCCGGGAGCGCGCAGGTGCAGCGACGCCAGGTGGTCCAGCGCGGCGCGGAAGCCGGTGGCCCACAGCACGGCGTCGGCCCGGACGAACCGGGCCGGGGAGTCCCATGCGATGCCGTCGGGGGTGAGCCGGTCGAACACCGGCGACCGGTCCAGCACCCCGCGGGCCCGGGCGGCGAGCACGGCCCCGGTCTCCATCAGCCCGGTCACGCTCACGACGCTGCCCGGCGGCAGCCCCGCCCGCACGCGCTGCTCGACCAGCGCGACCGCTGCCCGGCCCGCGTCCTCGTCGAAACCGTCCCGGCGCCAGACCGGTTCCCGGCGGGTGACCCAGGTGGTCTCGGCGACCTCGCTGATCTCGATCAACTGCTGCACCGCCGAGGTCCCCCCGCCGACGACGACCACCGACTGCCCGCGGAACTCCTCGGCGCTGCGGTAGTCGGCGGTGTGCAGCTGCCGGCCGGCGAACAGCTCGCGACCCGGGTAGGCCGGCCAGAACGGGCGGGTCCAGGTCCCGGTGGCGCTGACCAGCCCCCGCGCCGTCCACTCCCCCGCGTCGGTGCGCAGCAGGAAGCCGTCGTCGGTGCGGTGCACCGCCCGGACGGCGACCGGGCGGAGCACGGGGAGCTCGAACCGGCGCTCGTAGGCGGTGAAGTAGTCGGTGACCACCTCGCTCGCCGGGGTCGCCGGGTCGGCCGCCGGCAGCGGCATCCCCGGCAACGGCGCGATCCGGTGCGCGCGGTCCAGCCGCAGGGACGGCCAGCGGTGCTGCCAGGCACCGCCGGGCCCGGCGTCGCCGTCCAGGACGGCGAAGTCGGCGCCGGCCCGGCGCAGGGCGTACGCGGCCGACAACCCGGCCTGACCGGCCCCGATCACCACGACGTCGCTGTGCACGGCGGTGGGAACACCGGGAGCCGCCCGCGCATGCCGGCCGGTGTGACCTGCCGCGTCCGATGGTTCCCGATCACGTTCCTCGGGCACAGACCCCGCGTCACAGCAACCGACGGAGGAGGCGGGCCCGCCCCGTGGAGCACGCCCAGCAGCAGGTCGATCCGTCACCGAGCCCGGCGGTGCGTGGCTACCGGCACATCGGCCACGTGGTGCGCCCTGGCGAGGACGTCGCGGCGCTCGTGGGGCCGGTGCTGCGGGCCGCCCTCGACGCCGGTGAACCGGTGGTGGTCGCCTGCACCGAGCCGGTGGCCACCCAGCTGCTGGTCGCCGTGGGCCACCCGGAGGACGTGCACGTGCACCCCGCGGAGGCGCTGGACGACCGCCCGCCGAACGCCATCGCCGCGATCGGCTCCCTGGTCGACCGCGAGCTCCCGGACGACGGGCGCCGGCTGCACCTGGTGACCGGCCCCGGTGACCCGGACGACTGGAGGTCGTGGGCGCAGACCGAGGCGCTGCTCAACCACGTGCTGGCCGAGCGCCCGGTCGACCACCTGTGCCTGCTCACCCCCGCTCTCGGCGAGCTGGACGGCGTGGACGCGCAGGCGGTGGCCCGGGCGACCCACCCGTGGCTGCTGACCGAGGAGGGCGTCCTGCGCAACCCCGACTACCGGGCGCCCGACGAGCTGCTGCGCGAGGTGGAGCGGGCGCTGGTGCCCGATCCGCTGGAGGCCACCGAGCCCACGCTGTCGGTCATCGACCTCGACGACATGCGGGCCCTGCGCAGGGCGCTGCGCCAGGCGCTGGCCGACAGCGCCCTGACCGAGGAGGCCGCGCAGGACTTCGTGCTGGCCATCGACGAGGTGACCGCGAACGCCGCCGAGCACGGCGTGCCCCCGGTCGACGTGAAGCTGTGGTGCACCCCGGAGCGGCTGCTGTGCGCGGTGACCGACCGGGGCACGTCCTTCGACGACCCGCTGGTGGGCTACGGCCCCGCGCACGGCGACATGGCCGTCGGCGGGATGGGGCTGTGGCTGGCCCGCCGGTCGGTCGACACCCTCACCACCACCGCGGCCGACGACAGCGGTCAGGGCTGCACCGTCCGGCTCGTCGTGCGCGCCTGACGAGGAGACCCGTCAGGCCCCGGTCGGCACGAGGCCGGCGGCCTCGATGAGCCGGGCCTGCTCGCGGCACCAGGGTGACCAGGCGTCGTCGAGCTGCGCCTCCTGGCGGGCCCGGAACTCCGCCCAGTCCAGCACCTCCCACTCACCGACCTCGGTCGGTTCGGGTGCCGGGGTGCCGGTGAAGCGACCGATCCACACCGGGCAGATCTCGTTCTCCACCACGCCGCGGAACACCGCCCGGTAGCGGTAGGACGGCACCGCCGGGCGCAGGTCGGCGACCCCGAGGCCCAGCTCGTAGCGCGCCCGGCGCGCGATCGCCGTCGGGTCGTCCTCCCCCGGACCCGGGTGCCCGCAGACGGTGTTGGTCCACATGCCCGGGAAGGTCGCCTTGTCCTCGGCGCGGCGGGTGACCAGCAGGCGTCCGGCCTCGTCGAAGAGGTAGGCGGAGAAGGCACGGTGCAGCGGGGTCTCGCCGTGGTGCACCAGCGACTTGGGCAGCGTGCCGATCTCCGTCCCGTCGTCGTCGACCAGGACGATCAGCTCACGCGCCACGGGTGCCACCACGCGACCATCGTCCCCGACCGCGGCCTCGGGCGCCCGCAGGGGCTCCCCGGCGGCGCCGACCCGGACGGGTGAGAGGGCATCGCCGCGCCCCACGGTTCATGATCATCATTCGTCCCGACGACCGTCACCCGGCGGTCCGGGGAGGACGAGGGTCGATGACCAGCACCGGGACGGTGGCGTCCGCCACCTCGGCACTCGCGGTGCCGGACCCCGACGAGCCAGGCACGACGGGCACCACGCTGGGCGACCTGGCGGTGCCGGCCCGGCTGGTGCCCCCGCAGATGCCGCTGGCCGCCCTCGACGCCCTGTTCCGCCGGGACGCGGGGCTGCGCTGGGTGGTCACCGACCGACCCGAGGCGCCGGTGCTGGTCAGCCGGTCCTGGTTCGAGGTATCGATGACCGGCCGGCTCGGCTACGGCCGGCTGGTGCACGCCCGCCGCGACCTCTCCGACCTGGGCGTACCGGCGACCCTGCGCTTCCCCGCCGGTGCTCCGGTGCCGCAGGCGGCCGCCGCCGTGGTGGAGCGGCGCGCGGCGGGCGACCACCTGCTGGACGCCGTCGTGGTGACCGCGCCGGGGAACCGGCTGCTGGTGGTACCGGTCACCGCACTGTTCGAGCACCTGGCCCGGCAGTACGCCTGGCAGGCGCTGCACGACCCGCTGACCGGGCTGCCCAACCGGATCTCTCTGCTCGAGCGGCTCCGGCAGACCGACAGCCAGGGCGTGCTCTGCTACATCGACCTGGACCGGTTCAAGGACGTCAACGACCACCTCGGGCACAGCGCCGGTGACCAGGTGCTGGTGGAGTTCGCCCGCCGGCTGCGCGGGGTCGCCCGCGCCGAGGACCTGGTGGTCCGGCTCTCCGGCGACGAGTTCGCCGTGGTGACCGGTACGGCGATGAGCGCTGAGCAGCGCAGCGCGCTGGCCGACCGGATCGTGCTGGCCGCGGCCGCGCCGTTCGTGGTCAGCGCGCTCGGCGCCGACGGGCCGGCCGAGCACCTGGTGAGCCTGGGCGCGAGCGTCGGGGTGGCCGGGTCCGACGGCCGGCTGCCGGTGTCGCTGGACGACCTGCTGCACCAGGCCGACCTGGCGATGTACCGCGCCAAGTCGCTGGGCCGCGGCCGGGTCGCGCACTTCGACAGCGAGCTGCTGGCCGAGGCCGAGACCTCCGACGTCGTCCGCGCCCGGCACGAGATGGAGCGCCGGCTGCGGCACGCCATCGAGACCGGTGGACTGGCGCTGCACTACCAGCCGGTCGTGGCGCTGCCGGGCGGGCAGGTCACCGGGGTCGAGGCGCTGGCCCGCTGGGACGACGCCGAGCTCGGCGTCGTCCCGCCCGACCGGTTCATCCCGCTGGCCGAGCAGACCGGGCTGATCGTCGACCTGGGCCGCTGGGTGCTGCAGACCGCCTGCCGGGAGGCCGCGGGCTGGCCGGCCGGGCCGACCGGCGTCGCCGCCACGGTCGCGGTCAACGTCTCCGCCGTCCAGCTGGCCCAGCGCGACTTCCTCGACGACGTCGTGCGGGCGCTGGCCGACAGCGGCCTGGCCCCCGAGCGGCTGTGCCTGGAGATCACCGAGACGGCCGCGATCACCGACCTGGGCGCCACCGCGGCCCGGCTCACCCAGGTCCGCGACCTGGGCGTGCGGCTCGCGCTGGACGACTTCGGCGCCGGGCACTCGGCGCTGAGCCTGCTGCGCGCGCTGCCGCTGGACCTGGTGAAGATCGACCGGTCCTTCGTCGAGCGGGTGGCCAGCGACACCGCCGACGCGGTGCTGGTCCGGCTGGTGGTCGAGGCCGCGCACAGCCTGGGCCGCCGGGTGCTGGCCGAGGGCGTCGAGTCCGACGAGCAGGCCCGGCAGCTGATCGCGATGGGCTGCGACGCGGCCCAGGGCTGGCTGTTCGGCAAGCCCGAGCCGGCCTCCCCCGCGCTCACCGAGCGGCTGTCGAGGCGCGCGGTGAGCGGCCCCCGGCCGGGGCCGGGAGCAGCGCGGTGCTGCCGCTCGGGGGCAACGACGAGCTGGTGCTGGTCACCGCCCCGGACCTGCGGATCAGCTACGCCTCCGCCAGCAGCGGCCCGATCCTCGGCTGGCTCCCGCAGGAGCTGATCGGCCGGTCGATCGGCGACCTGCTGCACCGCGAGGACCTGGGCCGGCTGATCGCCGACCCGGAGCTGGCCGCCCACGTGCTCGACGGCACCGCCGTGCACCGGTACGTGCACCGCGACGGCGACCTCCGCTGGCTGGAGAGCGAGACCCGGCAGCTGCGCGACGACGACGGCCGGGTGCGGGAGGTGCTGTCGGTCTCCCGGGACGTCACCGCCACCGTCGAGGCGCGGCGGGAGCTGGCCGCCAGCGAGGCGATGTTCCGGCACGCCTTCGACGACGCCCCGATCGGGATGACGCTGACCCGGATGGACGGCCGGCTGCTGCGGGTGAACAAGGCGTTCGCCGCGCTGCTGGGCACCACGACCGAGGAGCTGCGCGACTGCCACGTGCAGGAGCTCACCCCGGCGCCGGAGCGGCCCGCCGTCGCCGGTCTCTTCACCGAGTTCACCGGGGTGACCGAGCTGTCCACCGCCTTCGTGCACACCGACGGCTCGACGGTGCCGGCGCTGGTGCGGGTCTCGGTGGTGCGCGACCGGGACGGCGCACCGCGGTCGGTGTTCTCCCACGTCCTGCCGGAGTGATCCGGGGGCGGGCCGGGCAGTGACCGGGGCATGGACTCCTTCCGCCGCGGTGACCTCGTGTTCGACGTCCGGGACGCCGGCCCGGCCGACGGCGAGCCGGTCGTGCTGCTGCACGGCTTCCCGCAGGACTCCGGTGCGTTCGACCGGCTGAGCCCGGTCCTGCACTCCGCGGGGCTGCGCACCCTGGCGCCGGACCAGCGCGGCTACTCCCCGGCGCCCGGCCCGCCGGCCGCGCCGCCTACCGGCTGCGCGAGGCGGCCGACGACGTGCTGGCGCTGCTGCAGGCCGCCGGGCTGGAGAGCGCGCACGTCGTGGGCCACGACTGGGGTGGCATCGTCGGCTGGGCGCTGGCCGCGTGGCACCCGTGGCGGGTGCGCACCCTCACCGCGCTGTCGGTGCCGCACCCGGCCGCGATGGCACAGGCGCTGGGGCACAGCGACCAGGCGCTGCGCTCGGCGTACGTCGGCTTCTTCCAGCTGCCCGCCGCCCCGGAAGCCGTGCTGCTCGCCGGCGGCGGCACGGGGCTGCGGCGGATGCTGCGGCGCAGCGGGCTGCCCGAGGCCCTCGTCGACCGCTACGTCGAGCGGATGCGGGAACCGGGGGCGCTGACCGCCGCGCTCAACTGGTACCGGGCCCTGCCGCTGGCCGGCCGTGATCCGGTCGGCCGCGTGCGGGTCCCGACGCTGCACGTGTGGGGCGCGCAGGACACCTTCCTGGGGCGCGCCGCGACCGAGGCCACCCGGCAGTTCGTGGCCGCGCCCTACGCGCTCGAGGTGCTCGAGGACGTCGACCACTGGCTGCCCGAGCTCGCCGCCGAGCGGGTCGGTGAGCTGGTCACCGCGCACGTGCGCACCTCCGACTGACCCGCCGGAGCCGCCGACCGGGCGTGCGGCAGGCTGGGGGCACCCGTGCACCTCGAGGAGGAGCCCCACCCCATGCCGGACCGCCGGACCCCCGCCCAGCACTCCGCGGACGTCGTCCGGTTGCAGGCCGTCGAGGCGGAGCTCTCCCGAGCACTGGAGCTGTCCCGCAAGATCCTGGACAACACCGCCGACGGCATCTACGGCCTGGACGCCGACGGCCGCGTGGAGTTCGTCAACCCCGCCGCGGAGCGGGCCACCGGGTACCCGGAGGCCGTCCAGCTCGGCAGCAACCAGCACGAGCTCATCCACGCCCGGCGCCCCGACGGCACCCGGCTGCCGGTCGAGGAGTGCGGGGTGTGGCGTGCGCTGCGCACCGGGGAGACGGTGCACGCCGCCGACGAGGTGTTCTGGCACCGCGACGGGCACGCCGTCCCCGTCGACCTGGTCGCCGTGCCCACGGTCGAGGACGGGCGGGTGACCGGCGTCGTCGTCTCCTTCCGCGACCTCACCGAACGGCAGGCCGCCGAGGCCGAGGCCGCCCGGCTGCGCGAGATCGCCCGCCGGGCCGCCGAGGACCGCGCGCTCTCCGACCGGCTGCAGCAGGCGCTGCTCACCCCGCCGCCGCAGCCGGACCACCTGCACCTGGTGGTGCGCTACCTGCCGGCCGCCTCCGGCGCGCAGGTCGGCGGCGACTGGTACGACGCGTTCCTGCAGCCCGACGGCGCGACCGTGCTCGTGATCGGCGACGTCGTCGGGCACGACAGCGACGCCGCGGCCGCGATGGGGCAGCTGCGCGGGCTGCTGCGCGCCCTCGCCTACGACAACGACGAACCGCTGCCGGCGACGCTGTCCCGCACCGAGCACGCGGCCGCCGGGCTGGCGGTGAGCACCCTGGCCACCGCGGTGCTGGCCCGGGTCGAGCGCCGGGCCGGCACCGGCGGCCGTGTCCTGCGGTGGAGCAACGCCGGTCACCTGCCGCCGGTGCTGCTGGCCGCCGACGGCACCTCCCAGGCGCTGGCCACCACCGCGGACCTGATGCTCGGGGTCACCGCCGACACGGCGCGGCACGAGCACGACGTCGACCTGCCCGACGGCAGCACGCTGCTGATGTTCACCGACGGCCTGGTCGAGCGGCCGGGCTCCGACCTCGATGCCGGGCTCGCCGCCCTCCAGGAGGCGCTGCGCGACCTAGGGCGCACTCCGCTCGAGGAGCTGTGCGACACCCTGCTGACCCGGCTGGTGCCCGGCTCCGCGGCCGACGACGTCGCGCTGCTCGCCGTGCGCGCCCACCCCGAGGACCGACCGCGGCCCGCGGAGGCCGGCGCCACGCGGCTGCCCGGACCGCTGACCGGGGCCGGCGGGTGAACCCCGCCGCCACGCCGGGCAGGCGTTCGGGGTGAGCGCCGAGCCGACCTCCGCCCGGCCGCCCGTCGCCGGCTGAGGGGTGGACCGGCGGCTGCGCGGGTAGGCCGCCGACATGGCTGAGCTCCCCAGCGGACACCTGTCGGGCATGACCGTGGCGGTCACCGGCGCCTCCGGCAACGTCGGGACGGCGCTGCTGCGCGCCCTGGCCGACGCCGGGGTCGCCGAGGTGCGCGGGCTGGCCCGCCGCCGGCCACCGGAGACCGAGCCCTACGCGGGGGTGCGCTGGTACACCGCCGATCTGGGCGAGGCGGCCAGCGAGCCGGTGCTCGACGAGTTCCTCGCCGGCGCCGACGCCGTCGTCCACTCGGCCTGGGCGCTGATCCCTGACCGGGAGCCGGATCTGCTGCACCGGGTGAACGTCGAGGGCACCCGCCGGGTGCTGGCCGCCGCCGGCCGGGCCGGGGTGGCGCACGTGGTGGCGCTGTCCTCGATCGGCACCTATGCCGCCGGCCCGCAGGTGGACCCGGTCGGCGAGGACTGGCCGACCACCGGCATCCCCAGCTCGCAGTACAGCCGGCAGAAGTCCGCCGTCGAGCAGCTGCTGCGCGACCACGACGCCGCGCACCCCGAGGTGACGGTCTCGCCGATCCGGCCGACGCTGGTGCTGCAGCCCGACGCCGCCAGTGAGATCGGGCGCTACTTCCTCGGGCCGCTGCTCTTCCCCGTCGCCCGGGCGGTCCCGGGGCCGGTCGCGAAGGTGCTGCCGCTGCCGCTGCCCGGGTCGCTGCACCTGGGGTTCGTGCACGCCGGCGACGTCGCCGACCTGATCACCCGGGTGCTGGACCGGCGGGCAGCGGGGGCGTTCAACGTGACCGCCCCGCCGCACTTCGACGCCGACGGGCTGGCCCGGGCCGTGGGCAGCCGGCGGGTGCCGGTGCCGGCCGCGGTGCTGCGGGCCGGCATGCAGGCCGCGTTCACCGCCCGGGTGCTGCAGATCGAGCCGGGCTGGCTCGACCTCGGCATCGGGGTGCCGCCGATGGACACCACGAAGGCGCGCACCCAGCTGGGGTGGCGGGCGAAGCACAACGGCGGGGACCTGCTGCGCGAGTTCGTGGCGGCGCTGGGCGCGGGCGGCGGCCACACCGGCCCGCTGCTGCACCCGGGCACCGGCCCCGAGCACACCCCCGCCTAGGGACCACGGACCACCCGGCCCCTGGGCCGGTGTGGACGGGCGGCGCGGGGCTCGGAGAGCTCCCGCCGCCCGTCCACGTTCGGCCCCCTTGCAGGGACCCGCCGCGAGCCTGCGAGTGGCGGGGGGCAAGGGGGTCCTTCGCCTATGCGATCGCGTCGAGGCGGGCGATCTCGTCGTCGGTCAGCGTCAGCTGGGCCGCACCGAGGTTCTCGGCCAGGTGGTCCAGCGACTTGGTGCCCGGGATCGGCAGGATGACCGGCGACTTCGCCAGCAGCCAGGCCAGCGCGACCTGGGACGGGCTGGCGTCCAGCTCCTTCGCCACCGCGGCCACCGGGCTGTCGGGCTTGGCCAGGTCACCGGTGGCGATGGGGAACCACGGGATGAAGGCGATGCCCTCGGCGGTGGCGTAGTCGAGCACGTCCTGGCTCTGCCGGTTGGTCAGGTTGTACAGGTTCTGCACGCTGACGATCTCGGTGATCTCGCGGGCGGCCTTGAGCTCGTCGACGGAGACCTCGGAGACGCCGACGTGCCGGACCTTGCCCTGCTCCTTGAGCTCGGCGAAGGCGCCGAGCTGGTCGGCCAGCGGCACCTCGGAGTCGATGCGGTGCAGCTGGATGAGGTCGATCCGGTCGACCTTGAGGTTGCGCAGGGAGAGCTCGACCTGCTGCTTGAGGTAGGCCGGGCGGCCGACCGGGATCCACTCGCCGGGGCCCGTGCGGGTCAGGCCGGCCTTGGTGGCCACGACCAGGCCGTCGGCGTAGGGGTGCAGCGCGTCGGCGATGATCTGCTCGCTGACCACCGGGCCGTAGGAGTCGGCGGTGTCGATGAAGTCGACGCCCTGCTCGACGGCGGCCTGCACGACGCGGACGGCGTTGGCCCGGTCGGCCGGCTCGCCCCAGACGCCGTCGCCGGTGAGCTGCATGGCGCCGTAGCCGAGGCGGTGGACGGTGAGGTCCCCGCCGAGGTCGAAGGTGGGCGTGGGGGTGGTGGCGGTGGTCATCGGAGTCCTCCTGGAGATGGGGTGCCGGCCCCGGGCTCTGCCACCGGGGTCTCGTTGCGCACAAGCAGGTTCTGCCCCGCCGCCTTCCCGACCGCACGTCATGTGTCCGGCCGCACAGACCCGGCGCGCGACCGCATCGCCGGGTGGAGTTGAGTGGACCGGTGCAACGAACACGGGGCGCACGGACGCCGGCACTGCCGGCCCTGCTGCTGGTCGGGGTGCTGCTGGTCGCGCTGAACATGCGCGGGCCGCTGGTGGCGGTGGCCCCCGTGGTGGAGCTGGTGCGGGACGACCTCGGCGTCGGGGCCGGCACGATCGGCCTGCTGACCAGCATCCCGGTGCTCTGCTTCGGGCTCGCGGCCCCGTTCGCCTCGCTGCTGATCGCCCGGACCGGGGTGCACCGAGCGGTCGTCGCGTCGATGGCCGGGGTGCTGGCCGGGACGCTGCTGCGCTCGCTGGGCACCGAGGAGGCCGCGATCGCCGGCACCGTGGTCATCGGCCTGGGCATCACGGTGGGCAACATCGTCGTCCCCGTGGTGATCGGCCGGGACTTCCCGGGCGCGACGAACGTGGTCACCGCGGCCTACACCGCGACGATGAACCTGGGCTCCACCTTCACCTCCGCGCTGACCGCCCCACTGGCCGCCGTGGTCGGCTGGCAGCTGGCGCTGGCCTCGTGGGGGCTGATGACGGTGGTCGCCGCCACCGTGTGGACCGCAGCGCTGCGCCGGCACGTGGCCCGCGCCGCCGCGGCCGGCACCACCCCACCCCCTCCCCCGGCACCGGTGCCCGGCCGGTCGGTGTGGCGCCGGCCGGTCGCCTGGGGGCTCACCGCCGCCTTCGCCGGGCAGTCCTTCGCGTTCTACGGGACGACGGCCTGGCTGGCCGTGCTGCTGGCCGACGAGCAGGGCCTGTCCCTGGAGGCCGCCGGGGTGGGCTCCTCGCTGTTCCAGGTGCTCGCCGTCGCGGGCGCCTTCGCGATCCCCGCGCTGGTCTCCTGGTGGCAGCGCCCGTACGCGGTGCTGCTGGCGGTGATGGCGCTGTGGTTCACGCTGCCGGTGGGCCTGCTCGCCGCACCGTCGCTGTGGGTGCTGTGGTGCTCGCTGGCCGGCGTGGCGCAGGGCGGCGGGATCACGGTGATCTTCATCGCGATCGTCCGGCGGTCCCAGGGGCAGACGGAGAGCCGGCAGCTGTCGGCGATGGTGCAGGGGTGCGGCTACTCGGTGGGGGCGACCGGCCCCCTGGTCGTGGGGGCAGTGCACGATGCCACCGGTGGTTGGACAGCGCCCCTGCTGGTCATCCTGGCCGCGATGACCGTGATGGCCGTCGCCGGCACCGCATCCGTGGGCGGCCGGACGCCGCCCGTTCGACGTGAGCCGGGCCAGGTCCCGGCGGAGGAGGTCCAGCGTGGGTGAGATCGTCGTCGTCCGGCACGGAGCGACCGAGTGGAGCCGCAGCGGCCAGCACACCGGGCTGACCGACCTGCCCCTGCTGCCCGACGGGGAGGACGACGGCCGGCGCCTGCGGTCCGTGCTGGGCGGCCGGGACATCACGCACGCCTTCGTCAGCCCGCTGGTCCGGGCCCGGCGCACGGCAGAGCTGGCCGGGTTGTTCGACGACGGCATCGAGACGGTGCTCGAGCCGGACCTCGTCGAGGTCGACTACGGCCGGTGGGAGGGGCTGACCACCCCGGAGATCAGCGAGCAGACCGGGCACGACTGGTCGCTGTGGCACGACGGCACCGAGCCCGGCGACACCCCCGGGGAGACCCTGGTGCAGGTGGGCGAGCGGGTCGACCGGGTGCTGGCGCAGGCGCGGCCGCTGCTGGACGGCGGTGACGTCGCCCTGGTCGCGCACGGGCACGTGCTGCGGGTGCTGACCGCACGCTGGCTGGGGTTCGAGCCGGACAAGGGCGCGCTGTTCCCGCTGGCCACCGGCCGCTACGGCATCCTCGGCCACGACCACGAGTGGCCCGCGCTGACCGGCTGGAACACCGGCTGCCCCTGATGGAGGACCCCCTCGCCCCCCACCGCTCGCGCGCTCGCGGCGGGTCCCTGCGAGGGGGCCACTAGGCGAGGACGAGCTCGGGTTCGCTCTCCGGCTCGGGGCGCACCGGGCGCCCGAACAGCCAGCCCTGACCGAGGTCGGCGCCGACGGCGCGGGCCTGGTCGGCCATCCGCTCGTGCTCCACCCCCTCGGCGACGACGACGCCGCCCTGCAGGTGGGCGAGCTCGCACAGCGCGCGGGCGATGGCGTTCGGCCCGGGTTCGCCCAGCCGGCAGACCAGCGCCTTGCTCAGCTTGACCACGTCCGGGCGGACCACGGAGACCAGCTCCAGGCTCGACCAGCCCACCCCGACGTCGTCGAGGGCGACCCGCCAGCCCAGCGAGCGGTGGTGCTCCAGCACGGAGAGCAGGTGCTCGCGGTCGGTGACCGCGTGCGAGGCGACCACCTCGAAGACGACCTGCCGGGGGTCGATGCCGGCCTCGTGCACGGCCCGCTCGGTGCCGGCGAGGCAGACCGAGGGGCGGTGGACCGCCGCCGGGTCGGAGTTCACGTAGAGGTCGGCGCCACCCAGCCAGTGCGCGGCACCGGCGATCGCGGCCTCCCGGGCCAGGCGGTCCAGGCGGGAGAGCCAGCCGGCCCGCTGGGCGAGGAAGAACAGGTCCCCGCCGCCGACCTCACGGCCGTCGACCCGGCCGCGCAGCAGTGCCTCGTGCCCGACCATGCCGCCGGAGGTCAGCGACATGATCGGCTGGTAGACCGGCCACAGCTCGGCCTCGGTGAGCAGGGACATCTCGACGGTGACGCCACGGCGGGCCAGCTCGACGGCGAGCGTCGGAGCGGTGAGCAGCCGGGTGGCCAGGGACACCCCGTCGGCCGGCGGGTCGGTGGTGACCCGGACCGACTCGGTCTCCGCGCCGGTCAGCTCCCGGGCCAGCCGCTCCAGCAGCCGGTCGATCCGCCGTCCGCCCTGGTGGTCGACGACGTCGAGCAGGCCGGGGGCGGTGCCCACGGTCAGCCCCATGGCGTTGGCCACCCGCGCGATGCTGGGCAGCACGTGGTCCAGCGTGCTGGCCAGCAGCAGCCGGCGGGCCCGCTGCGGCGTCGCCCACGACGGTCGCACCGCGTCCCCTCCCCCGTTCACGCCAGCAGGATGACCGACGCCGCGTGTGACACCGAGTAGGCGCGCGCAGACGGATCGTGCGCACCGGTGCGATGCGGGCCAGGTCACACGCAACCGGAGATCGAAACGGAAGATCATCAGGGCTAGGGTCTGCAGGTGTGCCTGACCTGACACCGGCCGACGGCGACCGGCCCGGCCGTGGCGGCCGCCCCCGCGACCCCTCCCGCGACGGCGCGATCCGCGCGGCGATCCTGCAGGTCCTGGCCGAGTCCGGCTACACCGGCCTGACCATGGACGCGGTGGCGTCGGCCGCCGGCGTCGGCAAGGCGACGATCTACCGGCGCTGGCGGACGAAGTCCGACCTGGTCGCCGACGCGGTCGCCGAGCTCAGCCAGGTGCCGGTCGACTCGCCGGACACCGGCAACCTCGAGGGCGACCTGAGGGTGCTGCTGCACTGGCTGGTCGGCGCGGTGAACGGCCCGGTCGGTGCGGCCACGCTGTCCCTGCTGTCGGCCCTGCCGCACGAGCCCGCGCTGCGCGAGGCGTTCCAGACCGGCCCGATGGAGTTGTGGCGCCAGGCCTTCACCGCCGTGTGGGCTCGCGCCGGGGAGCGCGGGGAGGTGCCGACCGACGTGGTGGGCTCGGCGCTGTCGTCCACCGCGAGCGCACCCATCCTGCAGCGCTGGTTGTTCAGCGGGCAGCCGGTGCCCATCGACTTCGTCGACGAGGTGCTGGCCGAGGTCGTCCTGCCGTTGGTGAACTGCCGCGCCCGCGCCGCCTGAGCAGCACGGGCCCGCGCACCGCGCGGACACGAGCGCCCGCACGAGCGCCCGCATGAGGGCACGCACGAGGACATGCAGGAGGGCCCGGCCGGGTGCACCGGCCGGGCCCTCGTCGCGTGCGGCTCAGCTCGCGGGTGCGGTCGAGCGGAACCGGCGCAGCCGCAGGCTGTTGGTGACCACCAGCACCGACGACGCCGCCATCGCCAGACCGGCCAGCACCGGGTTGAGGAAGCCGAGCGCAGCCAGCGGCACCAGGGCCACGTTGTAGGCGAAGGCCCAGAACAGGTTCCCCTTGATCACCGCGAGGGTGCGGCGGGAGAGCCGGATCGCGTCGACGGCGGCGGTGAGGTCGGCGCGCACCAGGGTCAGGTCGCTGGCCTCGATGGCCACGTCGGTGCCCGACCCCATCGCCAGGCCGAGGTCGGCCTGGGCCAGCGCCGGGGCGTCGTTCACCCCGTCGCCGACCATCGCGACCACCCGGCCGCGGGCCTGCAGCTCCCGGACCACGTCGACCTTGCCGGCCGGCAGCACCCCGGCGACGACCTCCCCGCGGTCGGGGTCGAGCCCGACGGCACGGGCCACCGCGGCGGCCGCACCCGGGTTGTCGCCGGTGACCATCACCGGGGCGAGCCCCAGCGCGCGCAGCTGGGCGATCGCCGCCGCACTGCTCGGCTTCACGGTGTCGGCGACCACGACCACCCCCCGGACCCCGCCGTCCCAGCCGACCTGGACGGCGGTGCGACCGGCGGACTCCGCGGCGTCGACGACGGCGGCCAGGTCCGCCGGCAACGCCGTCCCGGCGACGCCGACGAGCACCTCGTGGCCCTCGACGGTGCCGACGACCCCCTGCCCGGGCCGGTTGGCGAAGCCGGTGACCGGCGGCAGGGGCGCGTCAGCGGCCGCAACGACGGCGCGGGCGATCGGGTGCTCGGAGCCGGCCTCGACGGCGGCGGCGAGCCGCAGGGTGTCCGGGTGCCCGGCCACCTGCACGACGCTCATCGCGGCCGTGGTCACCGTGCCGGTCTTGTCCAGCACGACGGTGTCGACCACCCGGGTGCTCTCCAGCACCTCCGGGCCCTTGATCAGCACCCCCAGCTGGGCGCCGCGGCCGGTGCCCACCAGCAGCGCGGTGGGGGTGGCCAGGCCGAGGGCGCACGGGCAGGCGATGACCAGCACGGCGACGGCGGCGGTGAAGGCGGCGGTGGCGTCGCCGGTGACCAGCAGCCAGGTGACCAGGGTGGCCAGCGCGATCGCCAGCACGACCGGGACGAACACCGCCGACACCCGGTCGGCCAGCCGCTGCACCTGCGCCTTGCCGCTCTGCGCCTGGGTGACCAACCGGCCGAGCTGGGCCAGCGTCGTCTCCGACCCCACCCGGGTGGCCTCGACGACGAGCCGGCCGCCGACGTTGACCGTCGCGCCGGTGACCCGGTCGCCCTCGGCGACCTCCACCGGCACGCTCTCGCCGGTCAGCATCGACAGGTCGACCGCGGAGCTGCCGCCGACGACGACGCCGTCGGTGGCGATCTTCTCCCCCGGCCGGACGACGAACCGGTCGCCCACGGCCAGGGCGGCGGCGGGCACCCGGACCTCGCGCCCGTCGCGCAGCACCGCGGCGTCCTTGGCGCCCAGCTCCAGCAGGGCGTGGAGCGCGGCGCCGGAGCGCCGCTTCGCGCGGGCCTCGGCCCAGCGGCCGGCCAGCAGGAAGACGGTGACCGCCGCGGCGACCTCGAGGTACAGCTCGTGGGTACCGCTCCCCTGCTCGGGCAGCAGGGTGAACTCCATCCGCATCCCGGGCATCCCCGCGTCGCCGAGGAACAGCGCCCAGACCGACCACAGGTAGGCGGCGGTGATGCCCAAGGACACCAGGGTGTCCATGGTGCTCGCGCCGTGCCGGGCGTTGACCACCGCGGCGCGGTGGAACGGCCAGGCGCCCCACACGGCGACCGGGCTGGCCAGGGTGAGGGCCAGCCACTGCCAGTTGTCGAACTGCAGCGCCGGCACCATCGACAGCAGCAGCACCGGCAGGGCCAGCGCAGCGCTGATGAGCAGCCGCTGGCGCAGCGCGTCCTCGCGGCCGGCCGGGGCCTCGGCCGCCGGCTCGTCGTCCTCGACCACCGGCGGCGCCGGCAGCGCGGCCGAATAGCCCGCGGCCGAGACCGTCTCCAGCAGCCGGTCGGTGTCGACCCGGGCTGCGTCGTACCGGACGGTGGCGGCCTCGGTCGCGTAGTTGACGCTGGCCTGGACGCCGTCGAGCTTGTTGAGCTTGCGCTCGATCCGGTTGGCGCAGCTGGCGCAGGTCATGCCGGTGATGTCGAGGCGGACCTCGTCCAGCTGCGCCTCCTGGGGCGCCGGGCCCTGCACGGCCTCCCCGGACGGGGCCGCCTGCGGCCCGGCGGTCATGCCGGGGTGGCGGAGTAGCTCCCCGCCTCGGCCACGGCCGCCTGGACCTGCTCGGGGGTCACGTCGTCGCCGACGACGTGCAGCCGGCCGCCGGCCAGGTCGACGTCGACCTCGCGGACGCCGGCGAGCTCGGAGACCTCCTCGGTGACCGAGGCGACGCAGTGCTGGCAGGTCATGCCAGTGACGGTGAAGTCGAGGGTCTGCACGGGGATCTCCTCCTGGAGGGGTGGGTCAGGAACGGACGAGCCGGGCGATGGCCGCGGAGGCCTCGGCGATCTTGGCGTCGGCGGCGGCTCCGTCGTCGTCGGCGCTGTTCGCGACGGCCTCCCGGACGCAGTGCGCCAGGTGGTCGTCGAGCAGGCCGATGGCGACCGCCTGCAGCGCCTTGGTGGCGGCGGAGACCTGGGTGAGGACGTCGATGCAGTACGTGTCGTCCTCGACCATGCGCGCGATGCCGCGGACCTGGCCCTCCACGCGCTTGAGGCGCGCGAGCACCTGGTCCTTGCTGCCGTCGTAGCCCGTCATGACGACGAAGGTACCCCTAGGGGGTACCCGTATCAAGTCACCAGCCGCGGGTGCCGGGCTCCCCCTTGAACGGGCCGACCACCTCATCGGTGATCCAGCCGCCGTAGAAGTCACCGGCCTGGGCGCGCACCGGCTCGCCGTCGACGGTGGCCCGGTCCAGCCGGCTCGGGTAGAAGGCGATCGCCCCGCGCAGCTGCTCGTAGCCGGCCGTGGGCGACTCGTAGGACCAGGCGATGCCGGGGTGGCGGACGCCGTCGACCACGACGTCCCAGTAGGTCGCCGTGCCCTTGAACTCGCACCACGAGGCGCCGCTCGCACGCTCGAGCACGCCGGGGACGACGTCGTCGCGGGGCACGTAGTAGACCGGCGGGTGGCTGGTCTCGCAGACCCGGACGGCGCGGTCGGTGCGGGCCATGACCTGCCCGCCGAGGACCACCTCGACGCGCCGGCCGGTCACGTCGGCCGAGGGCGGGCGGGGGTAGTCCCAGACGGACTCCTGACCGGGGCCGACGGGATCACGGGGCGGTGGGTACACGCCCCCAGTCTGCGCCCCGGTCAGTCGCGGACGGCGCGGACGATCCGCCGGGTGATCACGAACGCCGCGAGCAGGCCGACGGCGGCGATCAGCGCCTTGCCGGGCGGGCTGGCCAGGAACTCCTGCACCTTGGCCTTGGCCTCGTTGCTCAGGCGCTTCGGGTTGGTGCGGAAGGCCAGTTCGTCGAGGGTGGCGCCCAGCGACTCGCGGGCGGCGTCGATCTCCTGCTGGATCTGCTCGGGGCTGCGCGGCACGCCGACAGCCTGCCAGACGCGCGCGCCGGGGGCCTGCTCAGGCACCTCCTAGACTCACCCGCACGCGGGAGTGGTGTAACGGCAGCCACGCCAGGTTTAGGTCCTGGTGCCCTCGGGCGTGCGGGTTCGACTCCCGCCTCCCGCACCGGCCGGCGGAAGGCGGGCAGCGATGGACCGGGACGGGACGACCCGCCTCACCTACGCCGAACTCCAGGCTGGCGTGCGACCAGACGACGACGTCACGATCGAGGGCGGCGGGGTCGTGCGCGGTGCGGACCTGTCCGGGTGGACGGTGTCGTGGCTGCGGTTCGCCGACAGCACGAGCGCTCTGGACCGCGTGCTGCCCCGGCAGCTGAAGCGCGGGCGCCCCGGCCACGAGATCCCGCAGTTCATCGACTGCGACTTCAGCGGCCTGGCCTGTCCCGCCCTCGACCCGGGGATCGCCCGCTTCGTGCAGTGCCGGTTCGAGGACGTGGACGTACGGCTCACCCTCGGCACGACGTCCGCGCACTTCGAGAATTGCGTCTTCTCGGGACGGTGGGAGGGCACCTTCGATGCGCGTCGTGACGCTCGGGACCCAGCCAGGCTGGCGGTGATCCGCGGGAACGACTTCACCGGCTGCCGGGAGATGGGCCTGCAGGGTGGGGTCGACCGCACGGCCAACACCTTCGACCCCTCACTGCACCTCCCCCTGTGGCGGGGCGACCCGAAGTGGGCTCGGATCCGCGAGGTCGCAGCGGAGGACACCTACCTGCACAACGTGGTCACCTCGATCGAGGGCCAGGGGCCCTTCGACCTCGCACAGGACTGGGCTGTGCTGCACCGCGACCTGGTCGACGATGACCTGTGGGCACGCCTCCAGCAGGTGACCGCTGCCTGATCTGCGCTGCGCGGGACCATCGGGAGTCAGTCGGGTAGGACCCGGGCATGCGCACCGAGAGCACCACCGACGAGGCCCTCGAGACCGAGGGCCTGGCGAGACGGCTGGACCGGCCGATGGGCGCACTCGGTCTGGTGTTCGTGCTGATCGTCCTGGGCCAGGCCCTGGCCCGGGAGCCCTGGCTGGTGACGACGCTCGGCGTCCTGGGCTGGGTCTGCTGGGCGGTCTTCGTCGGCGAGTTCGTCTTCCGTGCGGTCCGGGCGCCCAGCCAGCGCCGCTTCTGGCTGCGCAACTGGTGGCAGCTGGTCTTCCTGGCCCTGCCGTTCCTCCGCTTCGCCCGCGCGCTCACCCTGCTGCGGACCGCCCGCATCGGCGGGGTCCTGTCCGCCGCCGTCCGCGGCTCGCGTTCGGCCGGGCGGCTGCTCACCGGCCGGATCGGCTGGCTCACCGCGGTCACCGGCGTCGTCGTCCTGGCCAGCAGCCAGCTGCTGTACGTGCTGGGCGCCTACGACACCTACGGCCCCGCGCTGCACGACGCGGCGCTGGCCACCGTCACCGGCTCCGTGCTGGACACCGAGCACGGGTTCGCCCGGTTCCTGGAGGTGGCGCTGGCGGTGTACTCCGTCGCCGTCTTCGCCACCCTCGCCGGTGCGCTGGGCGCCTACTTCCTGCAGCGGCGCGACCCGGCGGGCGACCCGGCCAGCTGAGGCGGGGCAGTCAGCGGCGCCGGCGTCCGCCGGGCCGTGCCCAGTCGACCACCAGCGTCTCCCCGGGCCGCAGCGCCGCCCACTCGCGGCCGGCGGCCCGGAGCGCTGCGGCCGCCTCGGTGAGCTGCGCCCGCGGGTGCCCGGAGCCGGCGACCTCAGTGGGCAGCACCTCGGCGTCCCGGGCCAGGCGGGCGACGACGTCGGCCAGCAGCTCGGCCTGCTGGACGCGCGCCGAGCGCGCCCGCTTCAGCGCGGCGGACCGCTCCGCGGCGTGCGGGGGCTGACGACCGGACACGTGCCGCATGCTCTGCCACACGACGCCGTCGGCGATGCAGCCCCAGATGCCGTCGGCCACCCGGAGCTCCCGCTCGACCAGGGCGTGCACCAGGTCGTGCGGGAGATCGGCCCCGCCGCCGGCGCCACGCAGCTCGAAGACCACGCCGTCGTCCCGCGCGACCGTGGTCTCCACGGGACGCCGGTCGGCCATCCGCCGGAAGGTCATCCGCACGCTGCCAGCCTGCCCGGCCGATCAACCGGTTTCTGCGCGCGACCGCCCGGCCGGGTCAGGGGCCGGGCGGTCGACGTCGGGTCAGCGGGCGGTGCCACCGGCCTGGGTGGCGGTGAAGGTCAGCGCGAGCTCGCTGGTCTGGCCCTTGAAGGCGTCTCCGGCCTTCGCCGGCAGCGCGAGGGTGACGGCCAGGTGGTCGGTGGCGCCGGCGGTCAGGCTGGCCGGGGCGGTCAGGTCGCCGGTGCGGACGACGGGGCCCGCGGCCAGCAGCGTGCGCACGGTGCCCGCGCAGCTGAGGTCCTCGGCCCAGGCCACCGAGCACGAGCGCACCGACATCTGCAGCCCGTTGGTGGTGTCGCTGTCCAGCAGGCTGGAGGCGGTCGCAACGGTCGACAGCTCGACCGAGGCCAGCGCCGAGTCCCCGTCGTTGACCAGGTCGAGCGCGCGGGTGACCGACGAGCCGGGCACGACGCCCTCGAAGCTGACCGGCACGGTCGCCGAGCCGTCGCGGGCGGTCAGGTCGATCGAGACGACGCCGGAGGCGACGGAGACCTCCGCCGGGTCGGTGCTGTCGGTGAAGGCGCCGAAGGTGCCCATGCCGGCGACGAGCGCGGCCGCGCCGACGACCCCGACGGAGCCCAGGACCCTGGCGGCGGTCGCCCGGCGGGCGTTGCTGGCGGTGGTGCGGGTGGCGTTCACGGTGCTCCTCGGGTCGGTGCGAGTCGGGGGCTCTCCCGCCGACAGCGCCGACTCTGGGCGGGCAACCGCAGGCCCGGCCGCAGGGTTCCGCAAGAACTCCGCAAGACCGCCTCCGGCCGCGACGTCCCCCGACCGGGTGAGACCACGCCGGCAGCAGCACAGTCCGGGTGGCTGCCCGCCGACCTCCCCCAGGTGACAGTCACCGCATCGGGCGGCGCCGCGCCCGGGCCCCGGCGCCGGCGCGGCCGGCACGCTGCGCCCGAACGGCTGGGCGACGTCCTGCTGGAGCAGGGTGCCCTGACCGAGGAGCAACTGGCGGAGGCGCTCGACCACCAGGAGCGCGTCGGCGCGCCGCTGGGCGCGATCGTGCTGGCCCGCGGCTGGGTCACCCGCCGTCAGCTGTACGTCGCGCTGGCCGAGGTGTGGGACGCCGACCTGGCCTTCGTCGACCCGGTCGACGTCGACGAGGAGCTGGCCCGGCTGTTCCCCGCGGCGATGCTGGCCCGCGAGGTGTGGCTGCCGCTGCGGGTCGAGCGCGACGACGAGGGCGAGCTGCAGGTGGTCGTGGCCACCGCCGGCCGCCCGTCGGCGCACATCGCCGAGGAGGTCGTGCAGCGCACCGGGATCTCCCGCGTGCGCCAGGTGGTCACCACCGACTGGGACGTGCAGCGGGCCCTGCGCACGGTCTGGCGCGAGGAGCTGGTGCACGACGCGGTCACCTCACTGGCCGAGCGGCGTCCCGACGAGTCGGCGTCCACGGTGTTCGTCCGCAAGCAGGTGGTCGGCGCCGTCCTGGCCCTCGCCGCCCTGGTGACCGGCGCGGTCTGGGACCTGCCCACCACCCTGGTCGTGCTCGTCGCGACGGTGAACGTCGCCGTCGCCCTCGCCGTGGGGACCAAGGCGGTGATCAGCACCGTCGGCACCGCCTGGGAGACCGTCGAGCAGGTCACCGACGAGGAGGTCGCCGCCCTCGACGACGCCGAGCTGCCGATCTACACGATCCTCGTGCCCGTCTACAAGGAGGCCGGGATCGTGGGGCTGCTGATGCGCAACCTCGCCGACCTGGACTGGCCGCGGGAGAAGCTGGAGATCCTGCTCCTGCTGGAGGAGGACGACCCGGAGACGCTGACCGCCGCGCTGGCCGCCGCCCCGCCGGACATCGTCCGGATCGTGGTCGTGCCGCACTCGCTGCCCAAGACCAAGCCGCGCGCCTGCAACGTCGGGCTGGCCTTCGCCCGCGGCGAGTACGTGGTGATCTACGACGCCGAGGACCGCCCCGACCCCGACCAGCTGAAGAAGTCGATCGTCGCCTTCCGCAAGGGCGGCGACGACCTGGTGTGCGTGCAGGCGGCGCTGAACTACTTCAACGCCCGGGAGAACCTGCTCACCCGGATGTTCACCCTGGAGTACTCCTCCTGGTTCGACTACACCCTGGCCGGCCTGGACAAGCTCCGGCTGCCGATCCCGCTGGGCGGCACGAGCAACCACTTCCGCACCGACATGCTGCGCGACCTCGGTGGCTGGGACCCGTACAACGTCACCGAGGACGCCGACCTCGGCATCCGCGCCTCCGCCCGCGGCCACCGCGTCGCCGTCGTCAACTCGACGACGTACGAGGAGGCCAACATGGCCGTCGGCAACTGGATCCGGCAGCGCAGCCGCTGGATCAAGGGCTACATGCAGACCGTGCTGGTGCACACCCGCCACCCGTGGCGGCTGCTGCGCAGCGTCGGCCCGCGGCAGACCGCCGGCTTCGCACTGCTCATCGGCGGCACCCCGCTGATGTTCCTGGCCACGCCCTGGCTCTACGCGATCATGATCGTGGAGCTGATCTGGCCGGGCGCCCTGGTGCCCACGCTCCCCGACTGGCTGGTGCAGGTCAGCTTCGCGAACCTGCTCCTGGGCAACAGCGTGATCATCTACCTGTCGCTGCTGGCCGGGTTCAAGCGGCGCAGCTACGGCCTGGTGCCCTTCGCGCTGTTCTCCCCCGTCTACTGGCTGCTGCACTCGATCGCCTCCTACAAGGCGCTCTGGCAGCTGCTGGTCAACCCCTTCTACTGGGAGAAGACGAACCACGGGCTGTCCAGCCACGTGCAGTCCAGCGACGGGCCCGCGCCCGACGGCCCCCGACCGGCGGTCCACGCATGAGCGCGCCCCACCCGTACGCCGGGACCCGGCCGGACGCCTCCCCCACCGAGGCGGCCAGCTTCGCCGAGGCCCGCGCCCGGCTGGCCACCACCGCGCACCTCCCCCGGGTCCGCATGGGGCGGGTCATGGCCACCTGCGCCGCCGTGCTCGCCGTGCAGACGGCGGCGCTGCTGGTCACCGACCGCAGCTGGGACGAGGTGCTGCTGCCCGGCTACGTGATCCTGATGGCCACCTTCGGCCTGGTGTTCGTGCTGGCCGCGGTGACCGTGGCCGGCTTCGCCGCCGGGGCGGCCGCGGCCGGCCTGGTGGTGCTGGACCAGGCGAGCCTGCTGCCGCTGCTCGGCGGCGCCGCGCTGCTGGCGCTGGCCTGCGGGTTCGCGCCCGGCTGGGCCCGGGTCGAGGCCTGGCAGGCCACCCGCTCGCGGTCGCTGACCGCCGAGGAGGAGGCCGCCCTCGCCCAGCGCGCGCTGTCCGGCGACCGCAGCCGGCTGTGGACCCGCGGCGTCCGGCTGCGCACCTACTGGCGGTCCGACCGGGTGCTCGCCGCGTTCCTCGTGCTCGCCTTCCACCCGGCGATGGCCGCGTTCTCGCTGTGGTTCATCGACTGGAGCAGCCGCCGCTGAGCAGTCAGCCCAGCACGTCGGCGAGGACGGGGACCAGCGCGGCGAACGCCTGCCCGCGGTGGCTGCGGGCGTCCTTCTCCGCCGGCGCCAGCTCCGCCGACGTGACGTCCAGCCCCTCCGGCACGAAGACCGGGTCGTAGCCGAACCCGTTCGTGCCGCGCTGCTCGCCGATCACGGTGCCCCGCCACTCGGCCCGCAGCACGTGCTCGGTGCCCTCGGGCGTGACCAGCGCGGCCGCGCAGACGAACGCCGCGCCGCGCCGCTCGGCGGGGACGTCGGCGAGCTGGCCGAGCAGCAGCGCGGTGTTGGCGGCGTCGTCGCCGTGCCGGCCCGACCAGCGTGCGGACAGGATCCCCGGCATCCCGTTGAGCGCGTCGACGGTCAGGCCGGAGTCGTCGGCCACCGCGGGCAGGCCGGTGTACCGGACCGCCTCGCGCGCCTTGAGCAGCGCGTTCTCCTCGAAGGTCGCCCCGGTCTCCGGCGCCTCGGGGTACTCCGGGACGTCGCGCAGGCCGACGACCTCGACCCCGGGGACGGCGGTGGCCAGCAGCCGCTGCAGCTCGGCGAGCTTGCCGGCGTTGCGGGTGGCGAGCAGCAGCTGCGTCATGCCGACAACGCCACCTGCTGGGCGAGCGTGAGCTCGGCACAGCCGGCGACGGCGAGGTCGAGCAGCGCGTCGAGGGTCGGGCGGTCGAAGACGGCGCCCTCCGCGGTGCCCTGCACCTCGACGAAGCCGCCGTCGCCGGTGCAGACGACGTTCATGTCGGTGCCGGCGCGCACGTCCTCCTCGTAGGCGAGGTCGAGCCGGGGCTCACCGTCGATGACGCCGACGCTGACCGCGGCCACCGAGTTCGGCAGCGGGGTCGCGCTGGCCAGCGTGCCGCGCGCACCGAGCCAGCTCACCGCGTCGGCGAGGGCCACGTAGGCGCCGGTGATGGCCGCGGTGCGGGTGCCGCCGTCGGCCTGCAGGACGTCGCAGTCCAGCGCGATGCTGTTCTCCCCCAGCGCGGCCAGGTCGATGCTGGCGCGCAGCGACCGGCCGATGAGCCGGCTGATCTCGTGCGTGCGGCCGCCGACCTTGCCCTTGACCGACTCGCGGTCGCTGCGGGTGTGGGTGGCGCGCGGCAGCATCGAGTACTCGGCGGTCACCCAGCCCAGGCCCGAGCCCCGGCGCCAGCGCGGGACGCCCTCGGTGACGCTGGCGGCGCACAGCACGCGGGTGCGGCCGAACTCCACGAGCACCGAGCCCTCGGCGTGGTCGAGCCAGTTGCGGGTGATGGTCACCGGGCGGAGCTGGTCGGCGCTGCGGCCGTCGGGGCGGGTCACGTGTCGTGAGGGTAGTGAGGCCCGTGCCGCGACCTAGTCGCGGTCCGGTTCCGCCAGCTCCTGGGTGGCGATCCAGCCCGGGGCGTCCAGGCGCACCGGGGTGGGTCCGACCAGGTCTGCCAACCGGGCCTCGAGCTCGGCGAGCTGCTCGGCGCCGATCTCCCGGGCCCAGCGGTCGCGCAGCTCGTCGAAGATCTGCTCGCCCTCGCGCAGCACGGTGAACCCGCGCTCGGTCACCTGCAGGCGCTTGCGGCGGGCGTCGTCGGGGTCGATGTCCCGGCCGACGTAGCCGCGCTCCTGCAGGACGGCGATCGTCTTCGCCGCTGCCTGCTTGGACACCGACATGCGCCGGCCCAGCTCGGAGGCGCTGTCGGCACCGGCGGCGATCGCGCGGATGGCGAAGTCGTGCACCGGGCGCACGTCCTCGAAGCCGCGCCGGGCGAGCTCGGCCTGCGCGTCGTCGACCAGCGCACGGAAGCCTCCGAGCAGAAGGAGCGCCAGGTCGGCGCCGGATCGCGACATCTGCTGATGGTAGCCAGCCGGTGGACAACGACAACCTTGTTGTCTACTGTGACAGACAACCTGATTGACCAGTTGAGGAGTGCACCATGACCGCAGCACCGGCCACCCTGCCCGACGTCACCCACCACCACTCCGCGGTCAACGGAACTCGGCTGCACCACGTCCAGGCCGGCGCCGACGGGTCCCCGGTGCTCCTGGTGCACGGCTTCCCGGAGAGCTGGTGGGCCTTCTCCCGGGTCATCCCGCTGCTGGCCGCCGGGCACCGGGTCGTCGCCGTCGACCTGCGCGGGTTCGGCGAGTCCTCCCACGCGTCGGGCGAGTACGACAGCGCCACCGCTGCCGAGGACCTGCACCAGCTCATCGCCCAGCTCGGGCTCGGACCGGTGCACCTGGTGGGGCAGGACATCAGCGGGGCGACGGTCCTCCGGCTGGCGGCCACCCACCCGGCGGACGTGCTCAGCCTCACCGCGATCGAGATGGGGTTGCCCGGCTTCGGCCTGGAGGCGTTCGCCGACGTGACGCGCGGGGGCAGCTGGCACATCGGCGTCCTGGCCGCACCGGGGGTGCCCGAGCTGCTGCTGACCGGCCGGGAACGGGAGGTGATCGGCGGCTTCTTCTCCGCTCTGACCGCGACGCCGGGCGCGGTCACCGACGCCGACCTCGACGAGTTCGTCCGCACCTACGCGCAGCCCGACGGCTTCCGCGGCGCCAGCGGCCTCTACCGCTCCATGCTGCGCGAGGGCGCAGAGATCGCCGCGCTCGCCGCCGAGCACCCGGTCGGGGTGCCCGCGCTCGCGATCGGCGCCGGTGGGGGGCAGTTCACCGCCGCCACCCTCACCCAGGTCGTCACCGGCGACGTCCGCTCCGTCATCCTCGACGGCGTCGGGCACCACGCGGCCCTGGAGGCGCCGGCGGCGGTGGCCACCGCGCTGCTGGAGTTCTTCCGCGAGGTCGACGCGCCCTGACCTGGGCCGTCGTGCGGGCCGGAGCCGGCCGGTGTCATGGTGTGCCCATGCGATCCGAGCTGCGCGCCGTCCGGACCGGGGGCGTGGCCTCCGTCGTCGACCTCACCGACGAGTGCGCGGAGTTCGTCCGCAGCGAGGGCGACGGGCTGCTGCAGGTGTTCGTGCCGCACGCGACCGCGGGCATCGCGATCATCGAGACCGGCGCCGGCAGCGACGACGACCTGCTCGCCCAGCTCGACGAGCTGCTCCCCCGCGACGACCGGTGGCGGCACCGGCACGGGGCCGCCGGGCACGGCCGCGACCACGTGCTGCCGGCCTTCGTGCCACCGCACGCCACCGTGCCGGTGCTCGAGGGCCGGCTGGCGCTGGGCACCTGGCAGCGGATCTGCTTCGTCGACACCAACGTCGACAACCCGTCCCGGCACGTGCGCTTCAGCTTCCTGGCCGGCTGAGCACCCCGCTCCGGGACGTCGGACTCCCGCCCGGCGGTGACCGGCGTTGGGAACCGTCACCCGGGTGCGGCACGATGCGCACCATGACCGAGACCGGCCCCGCCACCGACACGGCACCCGTCCGCCTCGCGCCCGGCGACCCGGCGCCGGAGTTCAGCCTCCCCGACGCCGACGGCACCCCCGTCTCCCTGGCCTCCTACCGGGGCCGGCGGGTCATCGTCTACTGCTACCCCGCGGCGCTGACCCCGGGCTGCACCACCCAGGCGGTCGACTTCACGGCCGCGGCCGGCGACCTGGCCGAGGCCGGGCTGGACATCATCGGCATCTCCCCCGACGCCCCGGAGAAGCTGACCCGCTTCCGCGAGCAGGAGTCGCTGTCGATCACCCTGCTGTCGGACCAGGACAAGCAGGTGCTCACCGCCTACGGCGCCTACGGCCCGAAGAAGCTGTACGGCAAGGAGGTCGTCGGGGTGATCCGCTCGACGTTCGTCCTCGACGCCGAGGGGCGGGTCGAGAAGGCCGCCTACAACGTGAAGGCGACCGGCCACGTGGCCAAGCTCCGGCGCGACCTCGGGATCGAGTAGGGCTCCGCCGGCCTGACGGGGGGCCAGCAGTGCCTGGCAGCGACCGGTCCGATGCGGCAGGGTCAGCGGCATGAGTGATCAGATCGGCGTCACCGGGCTGGCTGTCATGGGCGCGAACCTGGCCCGCAACCTGGCCCGGCACGGCCACCAGGTGGTGCTGCACAACCGCAGCCGGGGGCGCACCGACGCCCTGGTCGAACAGCACGGCAGCGAGGGCGACTTCGTGCCGACCGGCTCGATGGAGGAGTTCGTCGGGGCGCTGCAGCGCCCCCGCAAGGTGATCATCATGGTGCAGGCCGGCGCGGCCACCGACGCCGTGATCGACGAGATCGCCCCGCTGCTGGACGCCGGCGACGTGCTGATGGACGGCGGCAACGCCCGCTTCACCGACACGATCCGCCGCACCGAGGCGCTCACCGCCCGGGGGCTGCACTTCGTGGGCACCGGGATCAGCGGCGGCGAGGAGGGCGCGCTCAACGGGCCGAGCATCATGCCCGGTGGCTCGGCGGAGGCCTACGAGCTGGTCGGGCCGCTGCTGGAGTCGATCGCCGCCGTCGTCGACGGGGAGCCGTGCTGCACCCACGTCGGCGAGAGCGGGGCCGGGCACTTCGTGAAGATGGTGCACAACGGCATCGAGTACGCCGACATGCAGCTGATCGCCGAGGCCTACGACCTGCTGCGGCAGGGGCTGCAGCTGTCCCCCGCCGAGATCGGGGACGTCTTCGCCTCGTGGAACGAGGGCGACCTGGACAGCTACCTGATCGAGATCACCGCCGAGGTGCTGCGGCACACCGACGCGCGGACCGGGAAGCCGTTCGTCGACGTCGTGCTGGACGAGGCGGAGCAGAAGGGCACCGGGCGCTGGACCGTGCAGTCGGCGCTCGACCTCGGAGTGCCGGTCAGCGGCATCGCGGAGGCCGTCTTCGCCCGCGCGCTGTCCGGCCACCGGGAGCAGCGGCAGGCCGCCCAGCGGGTGCTGCCCGGTCCGGACCGGGAGTGGGACGAGCAGGTCGCCGACCGGGACGCATTCATCGAGTCGGTGCGGCAGGCGCTCTACGCCTCCAAGGTCGTCGCCTACGCGCAGGGATTCGACCAGATCACCGCCGGCGCCGACCAGCACGGCTGGGACATCGACCGGGCCGCGTTGGCCCGGATCTGGCGGGGCGGCTGCATCATCCGGGCGAAGTTCCTCGACCGGATCGCGCAGGTCTACACCGACGAGCCCGACGTCACGACGCTGCTGACCAACGAGTACTTCCGCGGCGCGGTGAGCGAGGGGCAGGAGGCGTGGCGGCAGGTCGTCGCCGGCGCCGCGCGGCACGGCGTGCCGGTGCCCGGGTTCGCCAGCGCGCTGGCCTACTACGACGGGCTGCGGGCCGAGCGGCTGCCGGCCGCGCTGATCCAGGGCCTGCGGGACCTCTTCGGCGCGCACACCTACCGCCGGGTCGACGTCGAGGGCTCCTTCCACACCATGTGGGGCGAGGACGGCCGCGAGGTGAGCACCTCCTGAGTGCGTGGTCGTCGGGGTGTCCCGCGGGCGGGATGCCCCGACGACCGCTCCGGGCCGGGCTGATCAGCCCGGCTGCTCCTGCGCCCGCGCGCGGGCCCGGCGCTTGCCCTCGTGCATCGCCGCCACCCGGGCCACCGGGATGGTGTGCCCCTCGGCCACCAGGTCGGCCGGCAGCCGCTGCGGCTCGGGCAGCGCATCCGCCCAGGGGTCGCCGTCCCCGATCCGCTCGCGGGCGGTGCGCACGGTGACGTCGCCGGGCCGGACGCCGTCCAGCTCGTCCCACGCGACCGGCGTGGACACCGGCAGGCCCGGTCGAGCCCGCGGGCTGTAGGCGACCGCGATCGTGCCGCGCCCCGACCGTGTCGAGTCGACGAACACCCGACCGCCTCGCTCGGCGACGACGTAGGCGGTGGTCGCCACCGCGGGATCCAGCCGCTCGGTGCGCGCCGCCAGCGCCCGGGTCGCCGCCGCGACGTCCTCCCCGGGCGAACCGTGCACCGGGACGACGACGTGCAGCCCGGTGGACCCACTGGTCTTCACCGCGCCGACCAGCCCCGCGTCGGCGAGCGCGCGCCGGGCCAGCCGGGCCACCGCGACCACGGCGGCGAGATCGGCGCCGTCCGGCGGGTCGAGGTCGAGCACCAGCCCGGTGGGCTCCTCCTCCCCCACCCGGCCGAAGGGCACGTGCAGCTCCACCGCCCGCTGGTTGGCCAGCCACAGCAGCGTGCGGCGGTCCTCGCAGAGCACCTGGTGCACCTCGCGGTGCGCGCGGTCGGACCAGGTGGGCACGGTGCGCACCCAGTCCGGTGCGCCCTTCGGGACGTCGCGCTGGATGAACGGCGCCGCGCCGGGGCGCACCCGCTTGATCGTCAGCGGCCGCCCGGTGAGCAGCGGCACCAGCCGGTCGGCGAAGGCGTCGTAGTGGTCGACCAGGTCGCGCTTGGTCACCTCGAGCCCGTCGCCCAGCGGGGAGTCCAGGCTGCTCAGCCGGACGCCGTCCCGCTCCTCCTCGGCCACCCCGTCACCGTGCCCGCCCGGCCCGGCGTCGGCAACCGGGTCCTTCGTCAGATGTCGTGGACGGCGCCGTGCCGGGCGAGCTCGCTGTTCGAGAACACCGACCGGGCGGCGGCCAGCTGCACCTCGGCGTCGATCCAGGCGGGCACGTGGGTGACCAGCAGCCGCCCCACCCCGGCGGCGGCCGCGTGCTCGCCGGCCTGCCGGCCGGTCAGGTGCAGACCCGGGGGCAGGTCGGGCCCCTCCGCGTAGGCGGCCTCGGCGAGCAGCACGTCGGCGCCCCGGGCCAGCTCCACGACCGCGTCGGACGGACCGGTGTCGCCGGTGTAGACCAGCGACCGGCCGCCCGCGGTCAGCCGCACCGCGTAGCACTCGACCGGATGCGCGGTGCGCGCCGTGGTCACCTCGAAGGGGCCGATGGTCCAGCTGCCGGGCCCGACCGGCGTGACGTCGAAGACGTCGTCGATGGGGCCGCCGTCGGCGTCGTAGGCCGCGGCCAGGCGCCGGTCGGCACCGACCGGTGCGTAGAGCGGCACAGCCCGGCCGTCGGACTGCCCGGAGTAGCGGTGCCACACGATGAACGGCGCGGCGTCCAGGCAGTGGTCGGCGTGCAGGTGCGAGAGGTAGACCGCGTCCACGTCGCTGGGGTGGCGCAGCCCGAGCAGCGAGCCGAACGAGCCGTTGCCGAGGTCGAGCAGCAGCACGAACTCGTCGTGCTCGACGAGGTAGCAGGAGGCGGGCGAGCCGGGGCCGGGCGCGCTGCCGGAGCAGCCGACGACGGTGAGCCTCACGCGGCCTCCCCCGCCCGGAGCACGGTGTCCACCTCGGGGCCGAGGAAGCGCCGGCCCAGCCGGGCGAAGGGCTCCGGGTCGCCGGTGGCGAGGAACCGGTGCACCGGTGGCGGCCCGGCGGGGTCGCGCAGCAGGTCGGTGCGGGTGAGCACGCGGTAGACGTCCTTGGCCGTCTCCTCGGCGCTGGACACGAGCGTGACCTCCTCGCCGAGCACCAGCGACAGCACGCCGGTGAGCAACGGGTAGTGGGTGCAGCCCAGCACCACGGTGTCGACGTCGGCGGCCAGCAGCGGGTCGAGGTAGGACTGCGCCAACCCCACCAGCTGCCGGCCGCTGGTGACCCCGCGCTCGACGAAGTCGACGAAGCTGGGGCAGGCGGCGCTGGTGACGGTCAGCTGCGGCGCGGCGGCGAAGGCGTCCTCGTACGCGCCGCTGGTGACGGTGGCCTGGGTGCCGATGACGCCGATCCGGCCGTTGCGGGTGGCGGCGGTGGCGCGGCGGACCGCCGGCAGCACGACCTCCACCACGGGCACGTCGTAGCGCTCCCGGGCGTCGCGCAGGCAGGCGGCGCTGGCCGAGTTGCAGGCGACGACGAGCATCTTCACGCCGGCCTCGACCAGGTCGTCCATCACCGCGAGGGAGTGCCGGCGCACCTCCGCGATCGGGAGCGGCCCGTACGGGCCGTGCGCGGTGTCGCCGACGTAGCGGATGGCCTCGTGCGGCAGCTGGTCGAGCACCGCCCGCGCAACGGTGAGCCCACCCACCCCCGAGTCGAAGATGCCGATCGGGGCGTCGGCGGAGGCAGCGGTGCTCATGACCGGGCCAGGCTAGCTGCCGGTGCCGACGCCCGACGTCAGGGGCGGCGGAGCAGCGCGGCGGCCGGCAGCTGCAGGCCGGTGCCGGTCCAGCGGGCACCAGTGAGGTCGGTGACGACGGCGGGCGCCGGGGTGTGCAGCGCCGGCGCACCGATGCCCAGCACGGTGCACCCGGCGGCCAGGCCGGCGGCGACGCCGCTGGGGCTGTCCTCCAGCACGATCAGGTCGGCGGGGTCCAGGCCCAGCCGGGCCGCCCCCGCCAGGTAGGGCTCGGGGTCGGGCTTGCCCGCGGCGACGTCCTCCGCGGTGACCACGACGGCGGGCGGCTCGACCCCGGCGCCCCGCAGGCGTGCGGCCGCCAGCTCGCGGACGCCGGAGGTGACGACGGCCCAGGGGACGCCGATGAGCTGCGGCAGCAGGTCCAGCACGCCGGGCACCGCCACGGTGTCGGCAGCGCCCTCGAGCTCCAGGCGGGTGATCTCCGCGACCGCGCCGGCGACGTCGTCGGCCGGCACGAACAGCGCCACGGTGTCCGCGGCCCGCCGGCCGGGGACGGCGGCCATGACCTCGTCCGGGTCGAGGCCGAGGTCCTTCGCCCAGCGACGCCACGAGGTGACCACGCTGACCTCGGAGTCGACCAGCACGCCGTCGTTGTCGAACAGCAGCCCGCGCGCGGGCAGGATCAGGTCCGCCATCAAGCCCAGAGCTGCCCGTCGAGCGCGGCGGTCGCCTCCTCCAGGGTGCCCGCGTAGGCACCGGTGGAGAGGTACTTCCAGCCGCCGTCGCAGACGATGAAGACGATGTCGGCCCGGCGGCCCGCCGCGACCTCCTTGTCGGCGACACCGAGGGCGGCGTGCAGGATCGCGCCGGTGGAGACGCCGGCGAAGATCCCCTCCTTCTCCACCAGCTGACGGGTGCGGTGCACCGCGTCGTCGGGTCCGACGGAGAACCGGCCGTCGAGCAGCTCGGGGTCGTACAGCTCGGGGATGAACCCCTCGTCGATGTTGCGCAGCCCGTAGACGAGCTCGCCGTACCGCGGCTCGGCGGCGATCACCTGGACGCCGGGCTTGTTCTCCCGCAGGAAGCGCGAGACCCCCATCAGCGTGCCGGTGGTGCCCAGGCCCGCGACGAAGTGCGTGATCGACGGGAGGTCGGCGAGGATCTCCGGGCCGGTACCGGTGTAGTGCGCCTCGGCGTTGGCCGGGTTGCCGTACTGGTACAGCATCACCCAGTCCTCGTGCTCCGCCGCGAGGCCCTTGGCGACGGCGACGGCCTGGTTGCTGCCGCCGGCGGCCGGGGAGCTGATGATCTGGGCGCCGTACATCTCCAGCAGCTGCCGCCGCTCGACCGAGGTGTTCTCCGGCATCACGCAGATCAGCTTGTAGCCGCGCTGGCGGGCGACCATCGCCAGGGAGATCCCGGTGTTGCCGCTGGTCGGCTCCAGGATGGTCGCCCCGGGCTGGAGCCGCCCCTCCTTCTCCGCCGCCTCGATCATCGAGATGGCGGCCCGGTCCTTGATCGACCCGGTCGGGTTGTGGTCCTCGAGCTTGGCCCACAGCCGGACGTCGGGGGTGGGCGACAGCCGCGGCAGCCCGACCAGCGGGGTGTTGCCGAGGCTGTCGACGAGAGAGGAGAAGCGGGCCATGGGGGGCTCTTCCGGGAGACGGGGTGGGGTGCTGGCGGCGGGGCCGCTCAGCAGCCGCCGGCGACCGCCGGGAGGATCGTCACCGAGTCGCCGTCCTTGACGGCGGTGTCCAGCGCACCGGTGAAGCGCACGTCCTCGTCGTTGACGTAGACGTTGACGAAGCGGTGCAGCTTGCCCTCCTCGGTCACCAGCCGGCCCTTGAGGCCGGGGTGCTGCGAGTCGAGGTCGTCGACGAGCGCGCCGAGGGTGTCCCCGGACCCCTCGACGGTCTTGTTGCCGCCGGTGTGGGTGCGCAGGATGGTCGGGATCCGGACCTCGATGGCCATGGCTTCAGAACTCCTCGTGCAGGTGGGGTGCTCGGACGTGGTGCGGCGACGCGGTCGTCGACGCCAGGTGCGGCTGCTCGGGGCAACGCCGCGGTGCGGCCGACGATTCCGCCGGCCGTTGAGGCCCCGCTGCCGGGCCCGCGCCGAGGCACGTGGCGCGGGGCAGCGGGGTCCTCCGTCAGTCGTAGACGACGACGGTCGGCGAGTGGCCGAACAGGCAGGACTCGACGGTCACGAGCCGACCACCTCGACGTCCTCCTCGGTGACCTCTCCGTCGACGATCCGGAAGCTGCGGAACTCGACGTCGTCACCGGCCAGCCCGGTCTGCGCGCCGTGCTCGCGGGTGGAGACCAGCACGTAGTGCGCCTCGGGCTCGGAGGCGTAGCTGATGTCGGTGCGCGAGGGGCGCGCCTCGGTGGCGGTGTGCGAGTGGTAGATGACGACGGGGACCTCGTCGCGATCGTCCATCTCCCGGTAGAGCTTGAGCAGGTCGCCGCTGTCGAACTCGTAGAACGTCGGCGAGCGGGCCGCGTTGAGCATCGGGATGTGCCGCTCGGGACGGTCGGAGCCCTCGGGCCCGGCCACGACGCCACAGGCCTCGTCCGGGTGGTCTGCCCGGGCGTGGGCCACGATGGCGTCGTAGGTCGCGCGGTCGATGCGCAGCACGACGACCATCCTAGGCGGACGCCGCACGTCCGGCTCCCGGCCCCCGCTGCCGGGTGACGCGGAGGGGAACGGGCTGGGCCGCACGGGTGGACGACCGCTAACGTCCACGTCCGTGGTGATCGAGGTCCTGATGGTGGTCGGCGTGGTGCTGGTGCCCCTGCCGGCGCTGGTCCTCGGCAGCATGCGGCTGCTGCACCGCAGCGGCCGGGCGACCGACGAGCGCAGCGACCGGATCGAGCTGGTCCTGCTGGTGCTCGGCCGGCTGATCGGCCTGCTCCTGCTGACCGCCCTCTCCGCGATCACCCTGCTGGCCTGCATCGGCGCGATCGTCCAGGACGTGCAGGTGCACAGCCTGGTCTACGTCTTCTTCGTCGCCGACCTGCTGGTGGCGCTGCTGGTGCTGCTCACCGTCGGCCGTCTCGTCCGGCCACCAGCGCGTCGACGAGGGACCCCTGCACGGCGGTGAGCCAGTAGTACACGGCGAGCTGCTGCTCGTCCTCGCCGCCGGCGTCCTCCGGGGGCTCGGTGTCGGCGGTGACGCCCAGCCGGGTGCCCAGCGCCAGGCGCAGGTCGTTGGTGGTGCGCAGCCAGGCGCGGGCCTGCTCGGCGTCCAGCCGCACCTCCCCGCCCGCGGTGGGCAGGGTCGCGCGGACGGTGGCCAGGTCGTCGGCCTTGCCGGCGCGCAGCGCCGTCTCGGTGAGGTCGCGGTAGTCGGCGGCGATCTCCGGGTCGTCGACGTTCCCCGGCGGGAGCAGCCGCTCGACCACCGGGTCGCCCCCGGTGTCGGTGCGGTCGGCGGAGAGCAGCTGCTCCAGCTGGTCCAGCAGCAGCGCGACGATGCCGGCCTCGGCGTCGACCAGCCGGGCCACCACGTCGTCGCCCTTGCGGCGGAACGGCTTCATGCGTCCCTCTGGTAGGTGGCCCACAGCCCGTAGGCGTGCAGCCGGTTGGTGTCGTGCTCCATGCGCTCCCGCGGCCCGGAGCTGACGATCGCCTTGCCCTCGTGGTGCACCTGCAGCATCAACTCGGTGGCCGTCGCCTCGTCGTAGCCGAACAGCTCCTGGAGCACGAAGGTCACGTAGGTCATGAGGTTGACCGGGTCGTCCCAGACGATCGTCACCCAGGGGCGGTCGAGTTCGGATTCCTCCCGCGACGTCGTCTCCGGCGTCCGTGCGGGCGCGAGGGGTCCGGCCACGTGATCACTCTAGGACGCCCGTCCCGGGCGGCCCACTCGGCGGCCACCTATCGTGCCTGTCCATGCCGATGCCGCAGCTGAGCCCTGCGCTGCTCACCGACCGCTACGAGCTCACGATGCTGGCCGCGGCCCTCGCCGACGGGACGTCGGAGCGGGACTGCGTGTTCGAGGTGTTCTCCCGCCGGCTGCCGCACGGCCGGCGGTACGGGGTGCTGGCGGGCACCGGCCGGCTGCTGGAGCTGCTGGCCGGCTTCCGCTTCGGCGACGCCGAGCTCGCGGCGGTGCGCGCCCAGGGCGTCGACGACCCGGAGCTGCTGGCCTGGCTGGCGGACTTCCGGTTCACCGGCGACGTCGACGGCTACGCCGAGGGCGACCTCTACTTCCCGGGCTCGCCGGTGCTCACCGTGCGGGCGCCGTTCGGCCAGGCGGTGCTGCTGGAGACGCTGGCGCTGTCGATCCTCAACCACGACAGCGCGATCGCGTCCGCCGGCGCCCGGATGGTCGGCGCGTCCTGCGAGCGGCCGTGCATCGAGATGGGCTCCCGGCGCACCCACGAGGAGTCCGCTGTCGCCGCGGCCCGGGCCGCTGTGCTGGTCGGCTTCGCCGCGACGTCGAACCTCGCCGCCGGCGCCCGCTACGGCATCCCCACCACCGGCACCAGCGCGCACGCGTTCACCCTGCTGCACGACGACGAGGCCGCTGCCTTCCGGGCGCAGGTGGCCGCCCTGGGCACCGGCACCACGCTGCTGGTGGACACCTACGACGTCGAGCAGGGCATCCGCACCGCGATCGAGGTGGCCGGGCCCGGGCTGGGCGCGGTACGGCTGGACTCCGGTGACCTGACGGTGCAGGCCACCCGGGCCCGCGAGCTGCTGGACGCCCTGGGTGCCACGGAGACGAAGGTGATCGTGACCAGCGACCTGGACGAGTACGCGATCGCCGCCCTCGCCGCCGCGCCGGTCGACGGGTACGGCGTGGGCACCTCCCTGGTGACCGGCTCGGGGTCGCCCACCGCCGGGATGGTCTACAAGCTCGTGGAGCGCGACGGCGTGCCGGTGGCGAAGAACTCCGAGGGCAAGCGGTCGGTGGGCGGTCGCAAGCGGGCGGTCCGCCGGCACGACGCCGACGGGACGGCGATCGCCGAGGTGGTGACCGCGGGTGCGGTGGAGCCGCGCGACGGTGACCGGGACCTGCTGGCGCCGCTCGTGCGCGATGGCGAGCTGGTCGACCCCTGCTCCCCCGCCGAGGCGCTGGCGGCGGCCCGCGACCGGCACCGGGTGCTGCGCCAGACCCTGCCGGCGGAGGCCTTCTCGCTGATGCGCGGTGAGCCGGTGATCGACACGGTCACCGCATGACGGCGGACCGCGTCCGGGGCACGATGGCGGCATGACTCGGGCCCTGGTCGTCGTGGACGTGCAGAACGACTTCTGCGAGGGCGGCAGCCTCGCGGTCGGTGGTGGTGAGGCGGTCGCCCGAGCGGTGAGCGCGCACATGGCGGAGGCCCCGTACGCGCACGTCGTGGCGACCCGCGACCACCACGTCGACCCGGGCGGTCACTTCGCCGAGCAGCCGGACTTCCTGGAGACCTGGCCGCCGCACTGCGTCGTCGGCACCCCCGGCGTGGAGCTGCACCCCCGGCTGGACCGCCGGCCGATCGAGGCGGTGTTCGACAAGGGCGAGTACGCCGCGGCCTACTCGGGGTTCGAGGGCAGCTGCGACGGCGTGCGCCTGGCCGACTGGCTGCGGGCGCACGACGTCGACGAGCTGGACGTGGTCGGCATCGCGACCGACCACTGCGTGCGGGCCACCGCGCTGGACGCCGTCGCCGCCGGGTTCGCGACCCGGGTGCTGCTCCACCTCACCGCCGGGGTCGCCGAGGCCAGCACCGCCGCCGCCCTGGACCAGCTCCGCACCGCCGGCGTCCAGCTCGAAGGCAGCGTCCGCCGACCGACCTGAGGCCGCACCAGGACCACGAGGAACGCCACCACCGAGAAGGCAACCCCGGGGAACGCAACCGCGGGGCAAGCGACCACCGGTACGGGCAGCTGCGGCGAGAGCCGCATCCGGTTCCGGGTCGCGGGGCCGCAGGCTCCCGACCCGGAACCGGGTAACAGCTCAGCGCACCAGGACCACGGCCCTGGCCGCGGTTGGAGGCCGGCAGGCCGACCATCTACACCGCGTCCAGGACCTCGTCCCGGGTGAACCCCAGCACCTGCAGGACGGCGTCGAGGTAGGGCTGGTTGAGCGCGGCGTGGGCCTGTTCGCGGACGAACGGCTTGGCGTTGAAGGCGATGCCGAGGCCGGCGGCGTTGAGCATGTCCAGGTCGTTGGCGCCGTCGCCGACGGCGACGGTCTGTTCCAGCGGGACGCCGTGCTCGGCGGCGAACCGGGCGAGGGCGCGGGCCTTGCCGGCCCGGTCGACGACCTCGCCGACGAGCCCGCCGGTGAGCCGGCCGTCGGTGACCTCGAGGGTGTTGGCGGCGGCGAAGTCCAGACCGAGGGACTCGGCCAGGGGATCGGTGATCTGGCTGAAGCCACCGCTGACGATGCCGCAGCGGAAGCCGAGCCGCTGCAGGGTGCGGATCAGCGTGCGCGCGCCGGGGGTGAGCACCAGGTGTTCGCGCACCTCGTCGAGCACGCCGGCGGGCAGGCCCTCGAGCACGGCCACCCGGGCACGCAGGGACTGCTCGAAGTCCAGTTCCCCGTTCATCGCGGCGGCGGTGATCCGGGCGACCTCGGCGGCCCGTCCGGCCCGGGCGGCGAGCTCGTCGATGACCTCGCCGCGGACGAGGGTGGAGTCGACGTCGAGGACGATGAGCCGCTTGCTGCGGCGGGCCAGCCCGATCCGCTCGACGGCGACGTCGGTGCCGGTCTCGGCGGCGACGGTGGCGAGGGCCGTGCGCAGCTCGGTCGGTTCGCCGCCGGAGACGGTCAGCTCGAAGCTGGTGACCGGGTAGTCGGACAGGCGCCGGATGGCCTCGATGTTCCCGCCGACCCCGGCGATGGCCCGGGCGGCGCCGGCGACGGCGGCCGGTGGCACGGGGCGGCCGAGCACGGTCACGTGGTGGCGAGCGGTCCGGGCGGGTCCGGCGCTCCCGGATGCCTCGACGGCGATGTGCACGCCGGTCTCGGCGGCGACCCGGTCGGCGAGCGGGCGGATCCGTTCGGCCAGCTCATCGGGGTCGGTGACCTCACCGGTCGGGCCGACGAAGACCCCGAGCACGAGCTGCCCGTGCACGACGACCTGTTCGACGTCGACGACCTCCACCGGGGTGCCCAGCTCGGCGAGTGCGGCGAAGAGCGCGGCGGTGACCCCGGGCCGGTCGGCGCCGGTGACGGTGAGCAGCGCCCCGGGTCGGGCGTCCGGGGACGCCTCGGGCGGCGCGGGGGCGGCGGCTCGGTCGGTCACCGGGCCATCGTGCCGGATGCCGCCGGGCGCGCTGCGCGCTCCCCCGGGTACGACGACGCCCCGTCGGCCGGGTGGCCGACGGGGCGTCGTCGAGGTCGGCCCCGTCCAGAGGCTCGCCCCGAGCGTGCGAGGGGTGAGGAGGACGGGGTCCTTGATCAGGTGAAGTCGGAGTCGCGCTCGCCGCTCCGGCTGCCGCCGGTGAGGCCCATGTTGCTGACCCCGCCGTACGGCTCGTGCCGCTTGCCGGCGTGCTTCTCGTCCTCGAGCTGCTTGAGCAGGTGCGGGTAGTGCAGCTCGAACGCCGGGCGCTCGGAGCGGATCCGCGGGATCTCGACGAAGTTGTGCCGCGGCGGCGGGGAGGACGTCGCCCACTCCAGCGAGTTGCCGTGACCCCAGGGGTCGTCGCGCAGCGCCAGCCGGCCGTGCTTCCACGACTTGACGACGTTGTAGACGAACGGGATCACCGAGGCGCCGAGGATGAACGAACCGATCGTGGAGACCGTGTGCATCCAGGTGAAGTCGCCGCCGGCGTCGGTGCCGAGGTAGTCGGCGTACCGGCGCGGCATGCCCGCGTTGCCCAGCCAGTGCTGGATGAGGAACGTGGCGTGGAAGCCGATGAAGGTCAGCCAGAAGTGCAGCTTGCCGATCCGCTCGTCCATCATCCGGCCGCACATCTTCGGGAACCAGAAGTACAGGCCCGCGTAGGCGGCGAACACCACGGTGCCGAAGACCACGTAGTGGAAGTGGGCGACGACGAAGTAGCTGTCGTTGACGTGCCAGTCCAGCGGCGGGCTGGCCAGCAGCACACCGGTCAGGCCACCGAGCAGGAAGGTGATCAGGAAGCCCACCGAGAACAGCATCGGCGTCTCGAAGGTGATCTGGCCCCGCCACATGGTGCCGATCCAGTTGAAGAACTTGATGCCGGTCGGGATGGCGATCAGGTACGTCAGGAAGGCGAAGAACGGCAGCAGCACCGCGCCGGTGGCGAACATGTGGTGCGCCCAGACCGCCAGCGACAGGGCGGTGATGCCGATCAGGGCGAAGATCATGCCCTTGTACCCGAACAGCGGCTTCCGGCTGAACACCGGGATGACCTCGCTGATGATCGAGAAGAACGGCAGCGCGATGATGTAGACCTCGGGGTGGCCGAAGAACCAGAACAGGTGCTGCCACAGCATCGGCCCGCCGTTCTCCGGCGCGTAGACCTGTGCACCCAGGTGCCGATCGGCCAGCAGCGCGAACAGCGCGGCGGTCAGGATCGGGAAGGCGAGCAGGATCAGGATGCTGGTGGTCAGCGCACCCCACACGAAGATCGGCATCCGGAACATCGTCAGCCCCGGCGCGCGGAGGCAGACGATGCTGGCGATGAAGTTGACCGCACCGAGGATGGTGCCCAGCCCGCTGACCGCGAGGCCGGCGATCCACAGGTCACCGCCGGCGCCCGGGCTGTGCGCACCGGTCGACAGCGGGGTGTAGGCGTACCAGCCGAAGTCGGCGGCGCCACCCGGGGTCAGGAAGCCGGAGACGGCGAGCGTCGACCCGAACAGGAACAGCCAGAAGGAGAAGGCGTTCAACCGCGGGAAGGCGACGTCCGGGGCGCCCAGCTGGAGCGGCATGATCAGGTTCGCGAAGGCGAAGAACATCGGCGTCGCGAAGAACAGCAGCATGATCGTGCCGTGCATCGTGACCAGCTGGTTGTACTGCTCGGGCGAGAGGAACTGCAGCTCGGGCCGGGCCAGCTCGCCGCGCATCAGCAGCGCCATGAAACCACCGACGAAGAACCAGATGAACGCCGTGACGGTGTACATCAGGCCGATGGTCTTGTGGTCGGTGGTGCGCAGCAGACCCAGGAGCCGCGACCCCTTCTCGGCCTCGTGGGCCGGACTGGGCCGGCTCACGATCGGGGCGGGTGCGATCGTCACGCTCGGAGCTTAGACGGTCGCCGTACGGCGGACGCGACCGGAGAGGGACTCGGTGCGGCGTGCCGCGGCGGCCCGCGTCCCCGGTGCGGGGCGGTGCCGAGCGGCACCGGCGGCGCCCGCCGCCGGAGGCCTCGGGATCCCCGCTGGTCAGCGGCGAGACACGCCGGGCGGACAGGGACGTTCCCCCGATCGGGGGAACCCGTGCGAGACGCCGCGGTACTGGTTTCACGGTCGGGCGCCGCGGGCATCGATGATCTTGCGCTGGACAGCCCAGCGCAGACGGGATCCCCCCGTCCTGCGTAGGAGGCTCACGTGGACGTTCTCTGGAACATCATCGTCCTGATCGTCATCGGCGCCGTCGCCGGCTTCATCGCCCGCGCGGTCATCCCCGGCAAGCAGTCGATGGGGCTCGTCGCCACCGTGGTGCTCGGCGTCATCGGGTCGTTCGTCGGCAACCTGCTCGGCAGCCTGATCTTCGACGGCGAGTTCTCGTTCGGCACCGCCGGCTGGATCGGCTCGATCATCGGTGCCATCGTGGTGCTCGGCATCTACGTCGCCGCCACCAGCAAGAACCGCCGCGTCACCCGCTGACGCCCGTCCGCGTCAGCGGACAGCACCACCTCACGACGAGGGCCCGGCCACGCTGGCCGGGCCCTCGTCGTGTGCCGGGGGGCCGACCGCGGTCCAGCTGGTGACGTCGACGGCCACCGGCACCCGCACCGGCTCGGGCAGCGCGGCCACCCGGGCGGCGAGCTCCCCGGGCGCCAGGTGCCGCGCGTGCGGCCCCATCCCGACCAGCGTGCGGACCGCGGCGTGGTCGAGCAGCAGCTCCTCCCGGTGCCGCACCGCCGCGACCGGCGCCAGGTGGGGCTCGAGCGCGGCCGCCAGCCGGTCGGCCTTCGCCGGGTCGACGGTGAGCAGCCCGAGCGGTCCGACCAGCGACGCCAGGTGCTCGGCGGCCGGCGTGACCACCACGAGGCGGCCACCGGGGCGCAGCACGCGGGCCGTCTCCGCACCGTTGCGCGGGGCGAAGACCACCAGCACCCGGTCGACCGCCGCATCGCGCACCGGCCACCGCGACCAGCTGTCGGCCACGACCGCCATCGCCTGCGGGTGGGCGCGGGCGGCCCGGCGGGCGGCGTACCGCGAGGCGTCCAGCACCACCCCGACGGCGCCCGGGGCCCGCTCCAGCACCCCCGCCAGGTGCGCGCCGGTGCCACCGCCGGCGTCCAGCAGGGTGCGGACCGGCGGGCCGTCCAGGGCGGCCCGAGCCAGCGCCGCGGTGATCCCGGCGTAGTGGCCGGCGGCGAGGAACTCGGCGCGGTCGGCCACCATCGCGGCCGAGTCCCCGGCATGGGGGGAGCCACCGGCCGGCAGCAGCGTGACGTGCCCCTGGCGGGCGCGGTCGAACGCGTGACCGTCGGCGCAGCCGAGCCCGGCCGGCTGCTCGTGCAGGGCGGCGCCGCACACCGGGCAGGCCAGCACCGCCACCGCGGCGGGCGGGAGCGGGCGCGTCACGCCGGGGTCCGCGGCGGGAGCCGGTGCAGCACGACGTCGGTCAGCCGGCCGCCGTCGGCGACCGCGGTGACGTACGTGGCGTGCGGCTGCCGCCGGCGGTCGGTGGGCGAGCCGGGGTTGAGCAGCCGCAGGCCGGTGTCGGCCGTGGTGTCCCAGGGGATGTGGCTGTGCCCGAAGACCAGCACGTCGACGTCGGGGAAGCGGTCGGCGCAGCGGCGTTCCCGGCCCTTCGCGTCGCCGGTCTCGTGCACGACGGCGAGGCGGACCCCCGCCAGCTCGACGCGGGCCACCTCCGGCAGCCGCTCGCGCAGCACACCGTGGTCGTTGTTGCCGTGCACGCCCACCAGCCGCCGTGCGCGGCGCTCGAGCTCGTCCAGGAGGGCCACGTCCACCCAGTCGCCGGCGTGCACGACCACGTCGGCCGCCTCGATTTCCGCCCACAGGGAATGAGGCAGGTCACGTGCGCGCTTCGGGACGTGGGTGTCCGAGATGAACACCACGGAAATCGCCACGACTGCATCGTCGCAGCTCGCTACCTTCCCTCCGGCCGACGCATCGGCCGGACCGCACGAACGATTGAGGACGACGACGTGAGCGACCCCTCCCCCACTTCCGCGGACGTGGGGACCACCCCGTACTCCGAGCCCTACCCGAAGCGGTGGCTCGCCCTCGCGGTCGTCGCGGTGACCGTGTTGATGGTCATCCTCGACGCGACGATCGTGAACATCGCGCTGCCCGCGGTCTCCACCGACCTGGACATCAGCCCGGCGTCACAGCAGTGGATCGTCACCGCCTACACCCTGACCTTCGGCGGCTTCCTGCTGCTCGGTGGCCGGATCGCCGACTTCTGGGGCCGCAAGCGGACCTACCTGGTCGGCGCCGCCGGCTTCGCGGTCGCCTCCGCCCTGGGCGGTTTCGCACCCAACGAGGAGCTGCTGTTCGCCGCCCGCGCCCTGCAGGGTGCCTTCGGCGCCCTGCTCGCCCCGGCCTCGCTGGCGCTGATCACGGTGCTGTTCACCGACGCCAAGGAGCGCGCCAAGGCCTTCGCCGTCTACGGCGCGATCGCCGGTGGTGGTTCCGCCGTCGGCCTGCTGCTCGGCGGCGTCCTGACCGAGTACGCCGACTGGCGCTGGTGCTTCTGGGTGAACGTGCCGGTGGCGATCATCGCCATCGTCGCGGCGATCCCGGTCGTCCCGGAGAGCAAGGCGCCCGGTGAGACCAGCTACGACATCCCCGGCGCCGTGCTGATCACCCTCGGCCTGGCCTCCTTCGTGTACGGCTTCACCCGGGTGGCCGAGGCCGCCCAGACCAACGCCGACACCGGCAGCACCGAGAGCGGCTGGACGAACGGTCCGGCGCTGACCTTCATCGCCGTCGGCGTGGTGCTCGTCGCCGCGTTCGTCGTCCTGGAGCTCCGGGTGCGCAACCCGCTGCTGCCCATGCGGCTGGTGCTCGACCGCAACCGCGGCGGCGCCTTCCTCACCTCGACCCTGGTCGGTGCCGGGCTCATCGGCGCGTTCTTCTTCCTGAGCCTGTACTTCCAGCAGGTGCTCCTCTACACCCCGGTCGCGGCGGGTTTCGCCTCGCTGCCGACGACGCTGGGCGTGCTCATCTCGGCCGGCGCAGCCAGTGGCCTCGTGCCGCGGGTCGGGCCGAAGCCGCTGATGGTGCTCGGGGGCCTGCTCGCCGCCGCCGGGCTGTTCACCATGTCCTTCCTGGGCGTGGACACCTCGTTCTGGGCGCTGGCCTTCCCCGGCCAGCTGCTGCTGGGCCTGGGCCTCGGGTTCACCTTCGTGCCGCTGTCCAACCTGGCGCTGGTCGGCGCCGGGGAGCACGACGCCGGCGCGGCGAGCGCGCTGCTGAACGCGACGCAGCAGGTGGGCGCCTCGATCGGCACGGCGCTCCTGGCGACGCTGTCGGTGGGTGCGATCACCGCGGCCGTCACCGACGCGGTCGCCGCCGGGCAGGACCCGGCCGACCCCGGTGTCGGCCTGGCCGCGCAGGTCGAGGGCTACACCACGGCCTTCACCTGGGCCTCGGTGCTCCTGGTCGTCGGCGCGCTGGTCTCCGCGGTGCTGATCAAGGCCACTAAGGAGGACCTGCCCACCGGGCCGGAGACGATCGTCCACGCCGGCTGACGCCCCGGCGCGATCCACGACGGCGCCCGTCTCCCTCCGGGGAGGCGGGCGCCGCCGTCATTCGTGGACGGGCGCCTCGTGGTCGGCGTGCCCGGCGGCCTCCAGCTGGAAGGTGCAGTGCTCGAGGTCGAAGTGGTCACCCAGGCAGGCACACAGGGCATCGAGCACCCGTCCGCCGTGCCCGTCGGCCAGCGCGTCGTCGGTGACGACGACGTGGGCGGAGAGCACCGGCAGGCCGGAGGTGATCGTCCAGGCGTGCAGGTCGTGGACCTCCAGCACGCCGGGCACGCCCAGCACGTGGGTGCGCACCTGGTCCAGGTCGACGCCCCGCGGGGCGGCCTCCAGCAGCACGTCCAGCGCCTCGCGGAGCAGCGACCAGGCGCGCGGCAGCACCAGCGCGCCGACGGCGAAGGAGGCGACGACGTCCGCGCCGGTCCAGCCGGTGGTCCAGATGACGACGCCGGCGACGATGACCGCGACCGACCCGAGCGCGTCGCCGAGCACCTCGAGGTAGGCGCCGCGGGTGTTCAGCGACTCCGACTGGCCGCGGCGCAGCAGCGCGAGCGACCCCAGGTTGACCAGCAGGCCCAGCAGGGCGACGCCGAGCATCCAGCCCGCGTGGATCTCCGGCGGGTCGCCGATCCGGCGCACCGCCTCCACGACGACGTAGCCACCGACGAGCAGCAGGAGCAGGCCGTTGGCGACGGCGGCCAGCACCTCGATCCGCTGCAGGCCGAAGGTGCGGCGACCGCGCGCCGGCCGCTGGGCCAGGGTGACCGCCGTCAGCGCCATGCCGATGCCGAGGGCGTCGGTGGCCATGTGGGCGGCGTCGGCCAGCAGGGCGAGCGACCCGGAGAGCAGCGCGCCGACGACCTCGACGACGAAGACGCTGCCGGTGAGCACCAGGACCAGCGCCAGCCGGCCGCGGTGGGCCGCCGACACCGTGCCCCCTGCGTGCCCGTGGGCGTGCCCGTGGCTGTGCCCGTGCCCCATCAACGTCCTCCTGGCCGACCGAACTGCTCACATGCACCATTCCGCATGTCAGCCGTTCGCGCCAGCACCGGTCGGGTGACGTGCCGGAACGGCCCCCTCGCAGGGACCCGCCGCGACGGCCCCGTCCAGAGGCTCGCCCCGAGCAGGTGACGTACTGGAACGGCCCCCTCGCAGGGACCCGCGCCGAGCTCGCGAGGCGTGGGGGGCGAGGGGGTCCTTCGTCAGACGTCGACGCCGCGGTCCCGCAGCCAGGGCAGCGGGTCGACCTTCTCCCCGTCCAGGCCACCGCGGTGCACCTCGAAGTGCAGGTGCGGCCCGGTCGACTGACCGGTGTTGCCGAGCAGCGCGATCGTGTCGCCGGCCCGGACGGTCTGGCCTTCGGCGACCAGGATCTCCTGCATGTGGCCGTAGACCGTGACGTCGCCGTCGGGGTGCTGGATGTAGACCGCGAGCCCGTACCCGCTCGCCGGCCCGGCCTGGAGCACGACGCCGTCCATCACGGCGTACTCGGGGGTGCCGAGCGGTGCGGCGAAGTCGACGCCGGCGTGCAGCGTGCCCCACCGGTAGCCGAACCCGCTGGTCAGCCGGGCCCCCTGCACGGGCAGCACGGCCTTGGGGCGGGCCGCCTCGGCCGCGGCGGCCGCGGCGGCCTCGGCGGCGACCTGGTCGGCCTCGGCCTGCGCCTGGGCGGCGGCGACCTGGGCATCCTCCCGCTCGGCGCGGGTGGCGACCAGGTCCCGCAACCGGGAGGTGGCGGCCTGGCCGCTGAGCGTGGGCCGGCCGGGCTCCTCGAGGCCGAGCTCCTCGGCGATGCTGACCGGCTCCGCGGCGTGCGCGGGCGCGGCGGTGTGCGCACCGGCCGACGTGAGGGCGAGACCGGCCGCGCCGACCATGGCGGCGGCCAGGTAGCGCGAGGGACGGCGGGAGGACTCCACCGGGCGCCGGTGACGGGCGCCCCGGCCGGCCGCGACGGCGGCGACGACCGCGTGCGGCGTGGACTCCGACCGGCGCCCGCCGGCCACGGCGTCGACGAACCGCTCGGCGGCTGCGTCGTCGGCGGCCTCCACCGGGAGCGGCCAGTCGCTGGACCCGGTCGCGCCGGACGACCGGCGGGCGGGCTGGACGGGGAGCGGCCAGCCGGCGGCGAGCGAGGCCGCGGAGACCTCCAGCGCGGAGCCCAGGGCCACCAGCTCGAGCGAGGCCGGGACGGGGGCCGCGGCGTCGGTGCGGACGAGCCGGAGGACGGGCGCCTCCGGGAGCACCTCGGGGCTCGCGGTCGACGGGCCGGCGGGCGAGCCGCCGAGGGTGTCGATGCGACTGCGGCGCATCGACCCGTCGTCGTCGAGTCGGGCGAGGTCCAGCGGGTCCAAAGCACCAGTCTTCCGTCGGGGACAGGACTGCGTCCCGCCCAGCGGGGTACCGACGGGTGGGACGCGGCGCCCATGTAAACACGTCGTGACCAGTTCGTGATGCGCTCAACTACCGACGCACACCAGGTCAAGTGGCAAGCGTCACAACAAAGGCTGCCAAAAGTGCACCCTGCGTGACGTCAGGACTGCGTGCGGCTGATGAGTCGAACGCGCCGTGACGGGTAGGTGCGAGGGACATCACGGCCCCCGACCTGGCCCCGGCATGCTCGCGGCCGGCCCGGTGGCCTCCCGAGACCGAGGAGTTCACGCATGCGCGCAGTGACCTGGCACGGCCGGGACGACGTCCGGGTGGACACCGTCCCCGACCCGACCATCACCGACCCCACCGACGTCATCGTGGAGATCACCTCCAGCGGCATCTGCGGTTCCGACCTGCACCTGATCGAGGTGATGGCACCGTTCATGACCGTCGGCGACGTGCTCGGCCACGAGCCGATGGGGATCGTGCGCGAGGTGGGTCCCGGCGTGACCGAGCTGAAGGCCGGCGACCGGGTCGTCGTCCCGTTCAACATCTCCTGCGGCACCTGCTGGATGTGCTCCCAGGGCCTGCAGAGCCAGTGCGAGACCACGCAGAACCGCGAGCAGGGCTTCGGCGCGTCGCTGTTCGGCTACACCAAGCTCTACGGCCAGGTGCCCGGCGGGCAGGCCGAGTACCTGCGGGTCCCGTTCGGCAACACGCTGCCGATCAAGGTGCCCGAGGGCCCGGCCGACGACCGCTTCGTCTACCTCTCCGACGTCCTGCCCACCGCCTGGCAGGCCGTGCAGTACGCCGGCGTCGTGCCGGGCGGGACGGTGCTGGTGCTCGGGCTGGGCCCGATCGGCGACATGTCGACCCGGATCGCCAAGCACCTGGGCGCCTCCGCGGTCTACGCCGTCGACACCGTGCCGGAGCGGCTGGCCCGGGCCCGGGCCAACGGGATCGACGTCCTCGACTCCACCGAACAGGACGACGTCGTGGCCTGGGTGCGCGACAAGACCGACGGGCGGGGCCCGGACGCCGTCATCGACGCGGTCGGCATGGAGGCGCACGGCTCGCCGGGCGCCCGGCTCGCCCAGAAGGCCAGCGCGATCGTGCCGGACGCGATCATGGAGAAGGTCATGACGGTGGCCGGCGCCGACCGGCTGGCCGCGCTGAACACCGCGATCGAGGCGGTCCGCCGGGGCGGCACGATCTCGATCTCCGGCGTCTACGGCGGCGCCACCGACCCGCTGCCGCTCATGCGCATCTTCGACAAGCAGCTGCAGCTGCGCATGGGCCAGGCCAACGTGTGGCGCTGGGTGCCCGACATCCTGCCGCTGCTCACCGACGCTGACCCGCTGGGCGTGGACACCTTCGCCACCCACCACGTGCCGCTGGAGCAGGCGCCGCAGGCCTACGAGACGTTCCGCCAGAAGCAGGACGGCGCGGTCAAGGTGCTCCTCACCCCCTGATCCCGCAGCACCCTCCGGGCCGGTGCGTGGCTGTCGCCGCGCGCCGGCCCGCGGCGCGAGGGGCGACGTGACGCGGTTCATGCCGCCCCGGGGGTGGGTTCGGCCGCCCGATGCCGTTGGGTGCGGGGAGGACGCCGTCGTCCCTCCCCTCCCCCAGCACCGCCCCTGAGGAGCCCGCCCGTGCCCCGCGCCCTGCTCGCGCTCGCCATCGGCGCCTTCGGCATCGGCACCACCGAGTTCGTGGTGATGGGGATGCTGCCCCAGATCGCCGAGGGGCTCGACGTCTCGGTGTCCGCCGTCGGGCTGCTGATCTCCGCCTACGCCGTCGGCGTGGTCATCGGTGCCCCCACGCTCACCGCGCTGGCGGTGCGGTTCAGCCCGCGGCAGACCCTGCTCGGCCTGATGGTCCTGTTCACCGTGGGCAACGCCCTCTCCGCGCTCGCCCCCGACTACCCGACGCTGGTCGCCGCCCGGGTGTTCACCGCCCTGGCGCACGGCGCGTTCTTCGGGGTCGGCGCGGTGGCGGCGAGGAGGCTGGTGCCCGCGCACCGCGCGTCCCAGGCCATCTCGCTGATGATCGTCGGCCTCACCCTCGCCAACGTCGTCGGTGTGCCGCTGGGCACCCTGCTCGCCCAGCAGCTCAGCTGGCGGCTGGTGTTCGGGGTGGTCGCCGGGCTCGGGCTGGTCACCATCGCCGGCCTGCTCGCCTGGATGCCGCCGGTCTCCGGGGAGCGCGCGGACCTGCGCAGCGAGCTGGTCGCGTTCCGCCGCCCCGCGGTCTGGCTGGTGCTGGGGGTCACCACGATCGGCTGCGCGGCCATGTTCGCCGTCTACAGCTACATCAGCCCGATCCTCACCGAGCTGGCCGGGCTGCCCGAGAGCTGGGTGACCCCGGTGCTCGCCGTCTTCGGGGTCGGCGCCACCGTCGGCACCCTGATCGGTGGCCGGCTGGGCGACCGCTGGGGGATGTCGTTCGTCACCGGGGTGCTGGTCACGGCCGCCGCCCTGCTGGTGGCGTTCGCGCTGCTGGCCCGGTTCCCGGTGGCCGCGATCGTGCTGGTCGTGCTCTTCGGCGCCGCCACCTTCTCGCTCGGCCCGGTCCTGCAGAACCGGGTGATCGAAGTGGCCCGGGTGCCCGGCGGCAGCCTGGTCTCCGCCGCCAACCAGGCGGCGTTCAACGTGGCCAACGCGCTGGGGGCCGCGTTCGGGGCCGCGGCGCTCTCGGCCGGGCTGGGCTACACGGCACCGATGTGGGTGGGCGTGGGGCTGGCGCTGACCGGCGCCGCCCTGGCCCTCGTCGCGGTGGTCGCGAACCGGGGGCGCCGCCCTGCGGGCCGCACGGCCGATCATCCGGCCGGGGAGGTGCCCGAGCCGCTCCGGGCCGGCTGACGTTCAGCGCCGCCGCTTGGAGACCGTGGCGCGGTGGCTGGAGGCCACCCCGATGGAGATCGCGCTCGCCTGGCTGCTGGCTGCTGGCCCGCTCCCCCGACCTGCTGCTCATCCCCGGCACGACGTCCGTGCAGCACCCGGAGGAGAACGTGCGGGCCCGACGTCGACCTCTGATGCAGGACCCCCGTCCTCCCCATGCCTCGCGAGCTCGGCGCGGGCCCCTGGACGAGGGCCGGACCACGGTCAACGGACGGTCGACCCCAGGACCCGGTCCAGGTGCGCGTTGGACAGCACCCCGGCCGGGTCCAGCCGCTCGCGGAGGGCGGTGAACTCGGCGAACCGCGGGTACCGCCCGGCCAGCGTCGCGGCGTCCAGCGAGTGCAGCTTGCCCCAGTGCGGCCGGCCACCGACCGCACCGGCGATCGCCTCGAAGGTGGCGAAGTACCCGCCCGGCTCGCTGCGCGCCGGGACGTGCACCGCCACGTAGGCGGTGTCCCGGCCTGCGGCCGTCGACAACGGGACGTCGTCGGCGGCGGCCACCCGCACCTCCACCGGGAAGGGCACCCGCCAGTCGCTGCGGTCGACGGCGGCGCGCAGCTCCTGCAGCACGTCGGGCGCCGCCGCCCGCGGGACCGCGTACTCCATCTCCCGGAAGCGGACCCGGCGGCGGGAGACGAACACCCGGTGCGCGTGGTCGGTGTAGCTGCGCGCACCCAGCGCCCGCGCCGCGACCCGGGCCAGCGGGGGCACCAGCGGCGGCACCGCTCGACCGGCGGCGACCACCCCCGCGAAGGCGCCGTTGGCCACCACCTCGTCGTCCCACAGCGCGCGGCCGCGGGACAGCGGCGCGCACTCGGCCAGCGGCACCCGGGTGTTGGCCTTGGTGAGGCAGCGGTCGGTGTGCGGGAACCAGTAGAACTCGACGTGGTCGGTGGCCTGCATGTGCTCGGCGAACCCCTCGATGAGCTCCGGCAGCCGGGCGGCGCCCTCCTCGGCGCGCAGCGCGAAGGCGGGCACCGCCTGCAGGGTCACGGTGCTCAGCACACCGAGGGCGCCCAGCCCGACCCGCGCGGCGGCGAAGACCTCGGCGTGCTCACCGGCCGAGCAGCGCAGCAGCGACCCGTCGGGCAGCACCAGCTCCAGCGCGCGCAACTGGGTGGCCAGCCCGCCGAAACGGGCACCGGTGCCGTGGGTGCCCGTGGAGACGGCGCCGGCGATGGTCTGCCGGTCGACGTCACCCAGGTTCTCCAGCGCCCAGCCACGCCGGGCCAGCTCGGTGGTGAGCCGGTGCAGCGGCATGCCGGCCTGCACGGTGACCAGCCCGTCGACGGTGACGTCGACCAGCGCGGCGTGCCGGTCGAGCACCAGCTGGACGTCCTCCGGCCGCCCGACGGCGCTGAAGGAGTGGCCGCTGCCGATCGGGCGGACCCGCCGGCCGGTGGCCGCCGCCCGCCGCAGCACCGCGGCGATCGACTCCGCCCCGGCGGGATGGACGACGGTGAGGCCGGTGGCGGACTGGTTGCCCGCCCAGTTCCGCCACGTGTCCGCTCCGGGCACGCTGCCTCCTGACCGCCGGGTGGGTGGCGCGAGAGTGCCCGGCCGCGGACCGGGCGGTCAAGGGAACCCGGTCGTGCGCAGGGCTCCCTTGACCGGGCCCGGTGCGGTCGGGAAGCTGCCGGTCCATGACGACGACGGCCGTCCCGGTGGCAGCAGCGGGGGCGCGCGAGCGGCTGGACGCAGCGACCGCGCACCTCGACCCGCCGCTGGCGGTCGTCGACCTCGACGCGCTGGACGCCAACGCCGCCGACCTGGTGCGCCGGGCGGGCGGGCGGCCGATCCGGGTGGCCAGCAAGTCGGTGCGGTGCCGGGCGCTGCTGCGGCGGGTGCTCGACCGGCCCGGCTTCGCCGGTGTGCTGGCCTACACGCTGGCCGAGGCGCTCTGGCTGGCCGGCGGCAACGACCCGGTGAGCACCGACGTGCTGGTCGGGTACCCCTCGGTCGACCGCGCGGCGCTGCGCCGGCTCGGCGGCGACGAGCAGCTCGCCGACCGGGTCACGCTGATGGTCGACTCGGTGGCGCACCTCGACCTGCTGGACGCCGTCGCCCCGCCGGCGACCCGGCCGGTCGTGCAGGTCTGCCTGGACCTGGACGCCTCCTGGCGGGTCGGGCCGGCGCACGTCGGGGTGCGCCGCTCACCGGTGCACTCCCCCGCCGAGGCCGCCGCGCTGGCCCGCGCCGTCGTCGCCCGCCCAGGAGTGCGACTGGTCGGGGTGATGGCCTACGAGGCGCAGGTCGCCGGGGTCGGCGACGCCCCCGCCGGGCGCCCGGTGCGCGGGCTGGCCGTGCGCGGCATGCAGCGGGCCTCGGTGCGCGAGCTCGCCGTCCGGCGGGCCGCCGCGGTCGCCGCCGTCCGGGAGGTCGCCGACCTGCGGTTCGTCAACGGCGGCGGCACCGGGAGCCTGGAACGCACCGCGGCCGAGGAGTCGGTGACCGAGCTGGCGGCCGGTTCGGGGCTCTACTCCCCCACCCTGTTCGACGGCTACCGGTCCTTCCGCGGCCGGCCGGCGGCGCTGTTCGCGCTGCCGGTCACCCGCCGCCCGGCGGCCGGCGTGGTCACCGTCGCCGGCGGTGGCTGGATCGCCTCCGGCCCGCCCGGACGCGACCGCTCGCCGACGCCGGTCCACCCCGCCGGGCTGCACCTGCTGGCGTCCGAGGGGGCCGGAGAGGTGCAGACCCCGCTGCGCGGCCCGGGGACGGCGGAGCTGGCGATCGGCGACCGGGTGTGGTTCCGGCACGCCAAGGCCGGCGAGCTGTGCGAACGGGTCGACGAGCTGCACCTGGTCCAGGGGGACGGGCTCGCCGACGTGGTGGTCAACGACGTGGTGCCCACCTACCGCGGCCAGGGCCGCTCCTTCGGCTGACGATCCACCCGCCGTGCGCGAAGCCCTGTCCGGCCCCCGGCCCCGCTGCTAGCTTTCGGCCCCGTCCTCGTCCGACGCCGCACGAGGCCCCCGATGCCCCGTCCGGGGGCGCCTCGGCGAGAGGGATGGCATGGCTGTCCAACACCGCACAGCCCTGGCCGACGTGGTCATCTGCAGCTACACCGCCGACCGGTGGGACCTGCTGGTGCGCGCGGTCGCCTCGGTCCAGACCCAGACGGTCGCCCCGTCGACGATCCTGCTCTGCATCGACCACAACGACGACCTGCTGGCGCGGGCCCGGGCCACCTGGGGCCCCGGCACCGACCAGCCGGGACCGCCCGTCGAGGTGTTCCCCAACCGCTTCGCGGGCCGGCTGGGCTCGGCCCGCAACACCGCGGTGGAGCGGGTCACGGCCGACGTCGTGGCGTTCCTCGACGACGACGCCGAGGCCGACCCGACCTGGCTGGAGACCCTGCTGACCGTCTACGCCGAGGACGGTGCGGTCGCCGTCGGCGGGGCCCCGCTGCCCAATCACCAGGTGCCGCGGCCCGGCTGGTTCCCCCACGAGTTCGACTGGGTGTTCGGCTGCCACTACGCCGGGCTGCCCGAGACCCGCGGGCCGGTGCGGCACCTGATCGGCGCCAGCATGTCGGTCCGTGTCGATGCCCTGCGGGCGGTGGGCGGCTTCCACTCGGACAAGCACGACGACATGGACCTCTCGCACCGGATCGCGGCGGCGCACGGGCCGGCGGCGGTGGTCTACGAACCGAAGGCCCGCATCTACCACGTCGTCCACCCCGAGCGGCTGACCTGGGACTACTTCTGGCGCCGCTGCTACACGATCAACCGCGGCAAGGTCCGGGCCTTCGCCGACATGGGGGCGGCCGGCAACATCCGGGCCGAGCTCGAGTTCGCCCGCGACATGGTGGGCAGGGTGGCCCGCAAGGTGCTGCGTGCCCTGCGCGGTGACCGCGACGCCGGACGGCAGGCCGCCGCGATCGTCGGAGGGCTGGCCGCGGCCGCCGTCGGGCACCTGCGGGGCCGGCTGGACCTCCGGACGGGCCGGCTCCCGGCGTCACTGACCGTGGGGCTCGAGGAGCGGTGACCGCCGGCGGCGGCTCCCACCTCGTGGTCGGTTCGGGCGCGTCGGCCGCCATGGTGGCCTGGACGCTGGCCTGCCGCGGCGACCAGCAGGTGACCGTGCTCGACCTCGGCGGCCGACTGGACGACCACCGGCTCGGCGTGCTGGCCCGGATCACCGGCCGGGACGAGACGTCCTGGGACCCCTCGGACCTGGAGGTGATCACCGCCCGGCCCGCGGCGCGCGGCCGCACGGTGCCACGGAAGCGGGTGTACGGGTCGGACCACCCGTTCCAGGACCTGGGCCAGCTCGACGGCATCCGGGGAACCCCGCCGGGCACGAACGTCGACCTCGTCTCCTCGGCCTACGGCGGGTTCACCACCGTCTGGGGCGCCCAGGCGATGCCGTTCTCCCCCAGCACCTTCCGGGACTGGCCGGTCTCCTGGGCCGAGATGGAACCGCACTACCGCGCCGCGCTGGAGCACGTGCCACTGGCCGCGGAGGTCGACGACCTGGCCGACTCGTTCCCGCTGCTCCACGCGCGCGGCGGGTTGCCGCCGCTGGGGCCCCGAGCCGCGGCCGTGCTGGCCCGCTACGAGGCCCACCGGACGTCGCTGCGGCGCCGCGGTGTCACGGTCGGGCGGGCCCGGCTGGCCTTCCGCGCCACCGACTGCACGCGGTGCGGTCTGTGCATGACCGGCTGCCCCACCGGGCTGGTCTACAGCGCGTCCCAGACGATGGACCGGGTCCGGCAGCTGCCCGGCGTCCGGTACGTCGGCGGGGTGCTGGTGGAGGAGATCGGGCAGGACGCCGGCGGCTGCGTGGCGCGGTTCCGCGAGGTGGCCACCGGGGTGCGCCACGAGCTCCGGGCCGACCGGGTCTTCCTCGGTGCGGGGGCGGTGGGCACCACCCGCCTGGTGCTGGGCTCCCTGCCGCAGCTGCCGCGGCACGTGACCATGGCCGAGTCCCGGCAGTTCGTCGTGCCGTTGGTCTCCCGGCGGGCGGTCGCCGACCCCCGCCGCCCCGGCGCGCGGGACTTCACCCTGAACCAGTTCAACGTGCTGCTCTCCTTCGACGACGGCACGGACGTCGACACCGCGCACCTGCACTGCTATCCCTACAACCCGGCGTTCGACGACGCCCTGCCCGGCCCGCTGCGGCACCCGGCGCTCACCGGGGTGGCGACCGGGCTGCTCCGCCGGCTCACGGTCGGGTTCGGCTACCTGCCCTCCTGGACCTCACCGGGCATCCGGTTGACCATCCGCCGGGGTGCCGGCGCACTCCCGGAGCTGGAGGTCACCCCGGAGGGCACCGGGCGACGACCGCCGATGCTGGGCGCCGCGGTGCGCCGGCTGGCCCGCGCCGCGCCGGCCCTGGACCTGTGGCCGGTGCCGACCCACGTCTCGCTCAGCGGCGCCGGCAAGAGCTACCACTTCGGCGGCACCTTCCCGCACCGCGCACCCGGCGTCCCGGGCGGGACGGACCGGTGGGGCCGGCTGCCGGACTGGGACCGGGTGCACCTCGTCGACGGCTCCGTGCTCCCGAGCATCGCCTCGACCACCTTCACGCTCACCGTGATGGCCAACGCCGTCCGGATCGCGACCGAGGTCCTCGACGGGCGGGCCACCACCAGCTCCCCGGAGGCCGCACGCCCCGTGCACTGAGCCGCTCGGGCCCGTGCCGGGCAGGGGTGGCAAGGCGTCAGCGGGCGCGCTGCACCCGGCCCTCGTCGAAGACCGGCTCGGGCGTCTCGCGTACCTGCCCGTCGGCGCCGAACACCAGGAACCGGTCGAAGGTGCGGGCGAACCAGCGGTCGTGGGTCACCGTGATCACGGTGCCGTCGAAGGCGCCGATCGCGGCCTCCAGCGACTCCGCGCTGAGCACGTCGAGGTTGTCGGTGGGCTCGTCGAGCAGCAGCAGCGTGGCGCCGGACAGCTCCAGCAGCAGCACCTGGAACCGGGCCTGCTGCCCACCGGACAGCGACCGGAACAGCTGGTCGCCCGACGGCGCCAGGCCGTAGCGGCGCAGCGTGGCCATCGCCCGGCCCCGGTCCACGCCGGGCCGGTCGCCCTCACCACGCCACAGCAGGTCGACCAGCGTCTCGTCCAGCCACTCCGGGTGGGCGTGGGTCTGGGCGAAGAACCCCGGGACCACGCGCGACCCGAGCCGCCAGCCGCCGGTGTGCGCGACGTCCTGGCCGGCCAGCAGCCGCAGGAAGTGCGACTTGCCGGCGCCGTTGGAGCCCAGCACCGCGACCCGGTCGCCGTACTCGATCTCCACGTCGAAGGGCTGCATCAGGCCGGTGAGCTCGAGCTGCTCGGCCATCACCACCCGGACGCCGGTGCGCCCGCCGCGCAGCCGCATCTGCACCTGCTGCTCCGGCGGCCGCTCCGGGGGCGGCCCGGCGGCCTCGTACTTGGCCAGCCGGGTCTGCATCGCGTGGTACCGCGCGGCCATGTCGGGTGAGTTCTTCGCCAGCTGCTGCATCGTGCGGGTGAGGTCGACGAGCCGCTGGTGCTCCTCGTCCCAGCGGCGGCGCAGGTCGGCCATCCGCTCGTGCCGGGCGGCGCGCGCCTCGGGGTAGGCGGCCCAGCTGCCGGCGTGCACCCACGCCGTCCCGCCCTCGACGGTGACCACGCGGTCGGCGACCCGGTCCAGCAGCTCGCGGTCGTGGGTGACGAACAGGACGGTCTTGCGGGTCTCCAGCAGCCGCTCCTCCAGCCACCGCTTGCCCGGGACGTCGAGGTAGTTGTCCGGCTCGTCGAGCAGCAGCACCTGGTCGGGGCCGCGCAGCAGGCACTCCAGCGCCAGCCGCTTCTGCTCACCGCCGGACAGGCTGTTCAGCCCGCGGTACTTGCAGTTCTCGTAGGGGACGCCGAGGGCAGCGACGGTCACGGTGTCCCAGGTGACCTCGACGTCGTAACCACCGACGTCGCCCCAGGTGGCCAGCGCGTTCGCGTAGGCCATCTGGGTCGGCTCGTCGTCGTCCTCCATCATCGCCAGCTCCGCGGCCTCGACGCCGTCCCAGGCGGCCCGGACGGCGGGCGGGGCGAGGTCGACGAGGAACTGCTGCACGGTGGTGTCGTCGCGGACCGACCCGATGAACTGGCGCATGACACCCAGCCCACCGACCAGCGCCACCGACCCCGCGTCGGGCGTCAGGTCGCCGCTGATGATGCGCAGCAGCGTGGTCTTGCCGGCGCCGTTCTCCCCGACCAGCGCGGCGATCGCGCCCTCACCGACCCGGAACGCGACGTCGTCGAGCAGCACCCGTCCGTCGGGGAGGGTGAACCGGACACCGGTGACGTCGAGGTAGCCCACACCGACCATCGTGCCGGGCGGGGCAAACCGGTTGCCCGGCCGGTTCAGCCGGCGGCGCGCAGCCGCTGGCGGGCCAGCCGCTCGACCAGTTCGGGCAGCGCCCCGGCCGGCGCGCCGCTGAGCTCGGTGCGGGCACCGCGGACGACGGCGGTCACCGTCGCGGGCGGGCGGCCGGCGAACTCGCGGACCAGCCGGTCGACGGCCTGGCCGACGCCGTCGTCGGGCGGCTCGGGTGAGGGATGGGGGCTGGCGCTGTCGGACACCGGCGGTCCTCCGCGGGTGGTCGGTGGCGCCGCCGGGGCCGGGCGGCGCGTGTGCCGGTCCACCGTGGCCCGGTCGCCGGCCGACACGCCAGGGCCCAACGTCCCGCGCGGCAGGGGGTGGGCACCGGTGCCGGCGAGGAGGACGATCAACCCGCTGGAGCTCCCCGTGGTCGGAGGTGGACCGTGCCCTTCCGGGACCGCACCGAGGCCGGGCGGCGGCTGGCCGCCGAGCTGGACCACCTGGCCGGCGCGGACGTCGTCGTCGTGGGCCTGCCGCGTGGCGGCATGGTCGTGGCCGCCGAGGTGGCCGTCGCACTGCGCGCTCCGCTGGACCTCGTCGTCGTGCGCCGCATCCCGCTGCCCGCCGCCCCGGAGGTCGCGATGGGGGCGGTCGCGGAGGGCGGCGCGGTGGTCCGCGACGAGCGGGTGACCGAACGGGCGGGGGTGGGCGCCGAGCAGTTCCGCTCGGCGCTCGACCACGAGCAGGCCGAGCTGACCCGGCGGGTGCAGCGCTTCCGGGGGCTGCGGCCGCGGCTGCCGCTGGCCGGGCGCACCGCGGTGGTGGTCGACGACGGCGTCGCCACCGGAGCGACCGCCCGGGCGGCGTGCGCGGCGGTGCGGGCGTGCGGCGCGGCGCGGGTCGTGCTGGCCGTCCCGGTCTGCGCGCCGGGGGCACCGGCCCGGTTGCGGACGGCGGCCGACGAGGTGGTCGTCGTGGAGACCCCGGAGCCGTTCCGCGCCGTGAGCGACGCGTACCGGCACTTCGGGCAGGTGGGCGACGACGAGGTGGTCGACCTGCTGCGCCGCGCGGTGGCCGACCGCGTCGGCGCCACGTCCCGGAGGCGCGGCTGAGCCTCAGGCGGAGAAACCGTTCTCCCCGCGGGCCGTGCTGGCCACGGCGTCACGCACCAGCTGCGCCAGCGCGGCGGCGTCCACCCGGTCCAGCGCCGTGAACCGGATGCAGCTCCGCCCGCAGGACACGCGTCCGAGCTGCGCCGCCCGCGCCTCCGCCAGGTAGGCGCCGTCCACGACGGCCGACACGTACAGCGAGAGGTGCCGCTTCTGCGCCGCCAGCGCGAGCAGCGGCCACATCGTGGTCTCCTTCGCCGACCGCGGCCGGTACGGCATCAGGCCGTAGCCGAGCACCTGGGCACGGCCCATCGGCACGAGCTGCCGGTCGATCCCGGGCGCCGCGCCCCGGATCAGCGCATCCGTGGCCCGCAGGTCGGCCTCCCGGGTGCCCGCGGCGGCGAACCAGTCGTCCACGTCGGCTCCACCGCCCATCAGGAGACGCCGCCCATCAGGAGACGCCGCCCATCAGAAGACGCCGCCCATCAGAAGACGCCGCTGAACAGCACCGCCCCGGCAGCCAGCAGCATCGCCGCCACGATGATCCCGGCGACCAGCCGCTGACGACGGCGGCCGTCGGGCCCGAGGTTCCCCATGCCCATCATGCAGGCACGGTACGACGTCAGCCGACGGCCACGGAGCCTCGCCGGTCCCGGAGGAACTCCCCTGCGGTCACCGGCGGGTAGCGGGTGGGCCCGGCCGCCGGGGTCGGCAGCCGCTCGACCAGGGCCAGCGGGTCGGCGTCCTGGCGCAGCGCGAGGGCGAGCAGCTCCTCGGCCGGGGCCTCGACCGGGGGCGGCAGCACCCGGTGCGGCGCCGAGCGCCAGCGGTCGCCGGTCCAGCGGGCCAGCAGGTCGCCGGCGTTGACGGTGAGCGCCCCCGGCACGGCCGGTGCGTCGACCCACTCGTCGTCCGGGGTGCGGACCTGCAGCCCACCGATGCCGGCCTGATGGTCGGTCAGGGCCAGGACGCCGTCGTCGGTGTGCGCCCCCACCCGCAGCTGCCCGGGCGCCACCGAGCCGACCGCCGACCGGGCCGGGTACCAGCTGAGGTCGGCGGCCCAGGCGTCGGCGGGGCAGCGGGCCACGAAGAAGTCCTCGGGCAGGTCCAGCGCCAGGGCCAGCACCCGCAGCAGCTCGGCGGCGAGCGCGGCGCACCCGGCGGCGAAGGCGGTCGCCGCAGGGCGCAGGCTCGGGGTGCCCGTCGGCCAGGTACCGGGCTCGGGCTCGGGGCCGAAGCAGAACTGCTCCCTGAGGTCCGGCGGAGCACCGGTGCCGCCGGGTGGGGCGGGCGGCACCCAGCCCCGCCCGCCCGGGAAGCAGGCGAGGGCGGCCTTGACGGCCGGCGGCTGGGCGAAGAAGGACCGGGCCTCCTCCCGCACGCAGTAGGTGAGGGCAGCGCTGACCGGGTGGCCGGTGACGTTCAGGACGCCCAGCTCGCACAGCGCCCGGTCGACGTCGGTGGCCACCTGCCGGCGAGCGGCGGCGTCCCCGCGGTACCAGGGGGCCAGGTCGACCAGCGGCACGACCGTCATCGCACGTCCTCCCGGGTCGGTCGACGGCGACGCTAGGCCGGCCCCGTTGCCTCCGGATGACGTCGGCGTGACAGTGCGTCAGGGTGGGTGGGTGGCCGCCGCACCCACGCTCCGACTGGTGCCGTTCGAGCCGGAGCTGCTGCCCCGGGTGCTGCCGTGGTTCGACCACCCCGAGGTGCGGCGCCGGCTCGGTGGCCGCACCTGGCCGGAGCGCGAGTTCGCCCTGCGCGCCGCGGCGCGGGACGAGGAGTTCCGCGGTGCCCGCGTGCTCCGCGCGCACACCTACGTGGCGGTGGACGACGCCGGCGCACCGGTGGCCCAGATCGGCGGCGACGTCCACGACCGGTGGACCGTCTGGGACCCGGTGGCCGGACGGGTGGCCGCGGAGCACCCGGGACGTGCGGCGAGCGCGGCGTACGTCGTCGACCCGGCCCGCTGGGGTCACGGCTACGGCCGCGCGGCGCGGCGGGCCTACACCGCGGTGGCGGACCTGGCCGACGTCGAGCAGTTCGTGCTGGGCATCGAGCCGGACAACGCCGCCAGCCTGCGGGCCGCCGCGGCGGCGGGCTTCCGGCCGCTGACCACCGAGCCGGACGCCGAGGACCTGGTCCACCTCCGGCTGCGGCGCTGACCGCCCTCCTGTCGGTGCCGGCTGCCAGGCTGCCGCCATGACGTCCGAGCTCGCGCTGCTGCGGCTGGCCGCCCAGCGGCTGGTCGGTCCGTCTCCGCGCACCCCGGCCGAGGCGGTGCGGTGGCTGACCGCCGTCCAGGGGCAGGACCTGCCCGGGGCCGTGCTGTCGGTGGCGCTGCGGTCCGGGCCCGGCACGCGGGCGGCGGTCACCGCCGCGCTCGACGAGGGCAGCATCGTCCGCTCGTGGCCGATGCGCGGCACCCTGCACCTGACCGCGGCCGACGACCTGCCCTGGCTGCTGGAGCTGCTCGGCCCCCGGGTGCTCGCCGGCGCGGCCGGTCGCCGGGCGTCCCTGGAGCTCACCGACGCCGACGTCGAGCGGGCCCGCGAGGTGGCTCTCGCCGCGCTCACCGGCGGACGCCGGCTGGGCCGGGCGGAGCTGCTGGCCGAGCTGACCGCGGGCGGGGTGCCCACCGAGGGTCAGCGCGGCTACCACGTGCTCTGGTACCTCTCCCAGACCGGCACGCTCGTGCTCGGCCCGACCGCCGACGGCGACCAGCAGTTCGTGCTGCTCGACGAGTGGGTGCCCACGCCGCGGCGGCTGGACCGGGAGGAGGCGCTCGGCGAGCTGGCGCTGCGCTACTTCCGCAGCCACGGGCCGGCCACGGTCAAGGACCTGGTGCGCTGGGCCGGCTGCACGGTGGGCGACGTCAAGGCCGGCCTGGCACTGGCCCGCCCACAGCTGGAGCCGCTGACCGTCGACGGCGTCGAGCACCTGATGGACCCCGAGACCCCCGACCGGCTGGCCGCGGCCCGGGAGGCGGCCGGCGGGGTGCTGCTGCTGCCCGGCTTCGACGAGCTGGTGCTGGGCTACGCCGACCGCAGCTGCACCGTGCCGGCCGAGCACGCCCAGCGCATCGTGCCGGGCAACAACGGGATGTTCCGGCCCACCGTGGTGCACCGCGGCACCGTCGTCGCCGTCTGGCGCACCGGCCGGACGAAGGCGCGGGCGCTGGAGCTGGAGCCGTTCGGGGAGCTGCCCGCCGACGTGCGCGCCGCGGTCGAGGCCCGGTATGCGGCGCTGTCCTGAGCGCTCGCCGCGCGGACCGGGCGGTCCGGTAGTTGGCTCAGGTCATGGAGTACACGCGTCTGGGCACCACCGGCCTGCAGGTCTCCCGGATCTGCCTGGGGATGATGAGCTTCGGCGACCCCGCCCGCGGCGGGCACCCGTGGAGCCTGCCCGAGGAGCAGAGCCGGGAGCTGATCAAGCAGGCCGTCGAGGCCGGGATCACCTTCTTCGACACCGCCAACGTCTACTCGGCCGGCTCCAGCGAGGAGATCACCGGCCGGGCGATCCGCGACTTCGCCGACCGGGACGACGTCGTGCTGGCCACCAAGGTGCACGGCCGGATGCGGCCGGGCCCCAACGGCGGCGGGCTGTCGCGCACCGCGATCATCCGTGAGCTCGACGCCTCGCTGCGCCGGCTGGGCACCGACCACGTCGACCTGTACCAGATCCACCGCTGGGACCCGGCCACGCCGATCGAGGAGACGCTGGAGGCGCTCGACTCGGTGGTGCGGTCGGGCAAGGTGCGCTACCTGGGCGCCTCGAGCATGTGGGCGTGGCAGTTCAGCAAGGCGCTGCACCGCGCCGGTGAGCACGGCTGGCACCGCTTCGTCTCCATGCAGGACCACTACAACCTGCTCAACCGCGAGGAGGAGCGGGAGATGCTGCCGCTCTGCGCCGACGAGGGCGTCGGGGTCATCCCGTGGAGCCCGCTGGCCCGTGGCCGGCTCACCCGCGACTGGGACGTCTCGACCACCCGGTCGGAGACCGACGAGTTCGGCGGCAAGCTCTACAACGACGCCGACCAGGTGATCGTCGAGCGGGTCGCCGAGGTCGCCGAGGCCCGCGGCGTCCCCCGCGCGCAGGTGGCGCTGGCCTGGCTGCTGAGCAAGCCGGTGGTCACCGCGCCGATCGTCGGGGTCACCAAGGACCACCACCTCCGGGACGCCGTCGCCGCGGTGGACCTGCAGCTGACCGAGGAGGAGGTGGCCCGGCTGGAGGAGCCGTACACCCCGCACGCGGTGGTCGGCTTCGCCTGACGCGAGCGGGTGGGCCCGGGTGGGCCGGGCCCACCCCGCTCAGGACCGCTGCTGGGCGACCTCGGTCAGGTCGTCGAGCACCAGCCCGGCGCCCAGCGGCCCGATGGCCAGGAACCACCGGTCGTCGTCGACCGGCACCGCGTCGCCCCGCTGCACGGCGCCCATCGACTGCCACAGCCCACCGTTGGTGAGGTCGGCCAGCTCCGCCTCGCCGCCCTCGCCGTAGGCGGAGTAGAAGAGCAGGTCGCCGTCGGCGCGGCCGATCTCCTCCGGGCCCACCTCGACGAACGTCTCGTCGGTGCGCTGGAGCTCCGGACGGGCGAAGCCGGCGTCGGCCAGCACGGTGCCGATGAACGAGCCCTCGCCGTACAGCCGGGCCGAGCCCGTGCCGACGGACCGCACGATGCTCACCTCGACCTCCGCCGGCTCGCCGAAGAGCGCGCCCACCTCGGCGGCCCGGTCCTCGTACTCGGTGAGCAGCTCCTCGCCCTCCTCCGGCCGGCCGAGCGCCTCCGCGTAGACGGGGAGGTTCTGCTTCCACGTCTCCCCGACGCCCTCGCCCATGACCGTCGGGGCGATCCCCTGCAGCTGGTCGTACAGGTCGGTGTGCCGCGCGGTGTTGGACAGGATCAGGTCCGGGTCCAGTGCGGCGATCGCCTCCAGGTTCGGCTCCGCGATCGTGCCGACCTCGGCGATCTCGTCGGGGTCGGCGCCGGCGTCGGCCAGGTAGCCGGGCAGCTCGGTGCTCGCGTCGGTGCGCACGGCACCGACCGGTGTGACGCCCAGCGAGAGCACCGTGTCCAGCTCGCCGGTGTCCAGCACGACCACGCGCTCCGGCGTGCCGCTGATCTCCGCCTCGCCCAGGGCGTGGTCGACCGTGCGCACCTCGTCGGCGGTGCTGGCGGCAGCCCCGGCCGCGCTCCCGGTGGTCTCGCTGCCGGAGCCCCCGCAGCCGCTGACCGTCACCGCGGCGACCAGCCCCACCAGCCCGGCTCCTGCTCGACCCGTCCGCCGTCCCGGCACCTGCGCCACCTCTCGACACCCGTCGCGCCGACGCAACGGAAGGAAGGGCAGCCTAACCAAAGCCGACGGGGGCGGATCGACGCGGTCCACGGCCCAGGTCAGGCGGGCAGGCCGACCAGCCGGGCCGACAGGTCCCACAGCTCGCGCGCCCGGACGTCGTCGGCCGCCGAGGGCAGGGTCCGGGCCGGGGACCGGTCGCTGTGGTGGCCGCCGTCGCGCCAGCCCTCCTCGGCGGTCGCCAGCCAGACCAGCGTGTCCGCGCCCTGGGCGGGGGTGCGCATGAAGGCCCGCAGCGGGCTGCGGAACACCAGCCCGGCGACCCCGCGCGAGGCCTGCGCGAACGAGGTGGCGACCGCCCCGGGCTCGAAGCTGGTGGCGGTCACGTCCGGCGCCCAGCGGCGGGCCAGCTCCCGGGTGAACAGCACGTTCGCCCACTTGGCCCGGGAGTACACGAGCATGCCCGCGTACGGCCGGGGCACCTCGGCGAGCCCGGCCAGCCGGCCGCGCCGGACGCCGCCCAGCCAGTGCGCCCCGGACGAGGTGGTCACCACCCGGCCCCCGCCCGCCCGCAGCGGCTCCTCCAGCAGCCGGGTGAGGAGGTAGGGCGCGAGGTGGTCGACCTGGAAGGTCTGCTCGATGCCGTCGACGGTGCGCCCCGGGCGGCCGAACGTGGCGCCGGCGTTGCCGGCCAGCACGTCGATGCGCGGCAGCCGGGCGGTCAGGTCGGCGGCGAGCCGCCGCACGTCCTCGAGCCGGGCGAAGTCGGCGACCGCCGTCTCGACGCCGACCTCCGCCCCGATCGCGGCGGTCTTCTCCGGCGACCGGCCGACGGCGACCACCCGCCACCCGGCGCGGTGCAGCCGGCGGGCGGCCGCGGCTCCGATGCCGTCGCTGGCGCCGGTGACGACGGCGACCGGGCGCTCGTCCGGTGCGCCGCTCAGCGTGCGCGCTCGACGACGAACACCGGGATCTCCCGGTCGGTGCGGGTCTGGTACTCGGCGTAGTCGGGGAACGCGGCGACCGCCCGCTCCCACCACACGGCCTTCTCCTCGCCGGTGACCTCGCGGGCCACGCCGTCCCACACCTGGTCGCCGTCCTGCACGGTCACCTGGTCGGGGTGCGCCGTGAGGTTGAAGTACCAGGTCGGGTGCTTCGGCGCCCCGCCCGCGGAGGCGACCATCGCGTAGGCGCCGTCGTGCTCGATGCGCATCAGCGGGTTCTTGCGCACCTTGCCGCTCTTCGCGCCACGGGTGCTGTAGACGACGACCGGTTCGGTGCGGCCGGGCAGGGTGTTGCCCTCCCGCCCACCGGTGCGCTCGTAGAGCTCGACCTGGTCACGAACCCACTTCTCCGGGCTGGGCTGGTACTCACCGTCCAGGGGCATGCCCCGACCCTAGGTCGGTCCCCGGTCCCGCGCTCGGGAGGTGGGCCGGGCCCGGTTCTGCCACCCTCTCGGAGGCCGACGGCACCTGCGCCGCCGGCGACGACGAGGAGGACCGGGCGGGCATGCGGTACCGGGAGAGCGGCAGCCTGGACACCTCCGGGGTGCAGGACCGGCGCGGGCGCGGCGGGGGCATGCGCGGCGGGCGGGGTGTGGCGGTCGGCGGCGGCGGCCTCGGGCTGGTCGGCGTGCTGGTCGTCGTCCTGGTGCAGGTGCTGGGTGGTGGCGGCGGGACCGGTGCGGACCTCACCAGCGTGCTCGGGGAGCTGGAGAGCGGCCAGACCGTGGACACCGGCCGGCTCGCCGAGTCCTGCCGCACCGGCGCCGACGCCAACGACTCCGTCGACTGCGCGGTGGTCGCCGACGTCGAGTCGATCCAGGACTGGTGGTCGGGCACCGTCGGCGGCTACCGGCCGGCGCAGACCGTCTTCTTCGACGGTGCCGTGCAGACCGGGTGCGGTGGGGCGTCCAGCGGCACCGGCCCCTTCTACTGCCCCGGCGACGAGCAGGTGTACATCGACCTGTCCTTCTTCGACGACCTGCGCACCCGGTTCGGCGCGCAGGGCGGGTTGTTCGTCAACGCCTACGTGATCGCCCACGAGTACGGCCACCACGTGCAGCACCTGCTGGGCACCACCGACCGGGTGCAGCCCGGGGAGAGCGGGCCCACCAGCGGCTCGGTGCGGCTGGAGCTGCAGGCCGACTGCTACGCCGGCGCCTGGGCCGCGCACGCGACCACGGTGCCCGACGACTCCGGTGAGCCGCTGATCGCGGAGATCACCGAGGAGGACGTGCAGCGGGCGCTGGACACCGCCGGGCGGATCGGCGACGACTTCATCCAGGGCGAGCTGGGCGACGGCACCGTGGACCAGGAGTCGTTCACCCACGGCACCTCCGAGCAGCGCCGCCGCTGGTTCACCACCGGGTTCCGGACCGGCGACCCGGCGCAGTGCGACACCTTCGCCGTCGACGACCTCGGCTGACACCGGACGGGAAGCCGGGTCCGCCACCCGCGGTTGCAGCGACCATGACGACCCTCGGACTCATCGGCGCCGGGAACATCGGCACCGCCCTCGCCCAGGCAGCCCTCGACGCCGGCCACGACGTCGTGCTCAGCAACTCCCGCGGCCCCCAGACGCTCACCGACCTGGTGACCGCCCTGGAACAGCGCCCGGGCCGGCGCGGCAGCGTGCGCGCCGGCACCGCGGCCGAGGCCGCGGCGGCCGCGGACCTCGCGGTGGTGACGATCCCGCTGAAGAACGTCGACCAGGTGCCCGTGGAACCGCTCGCGGGCAAGGTCGTGATCGACACGAACAACTACTACCCGCAGCGCGACGGCCAGATCGCCGAGCTGGACGACGAGTCGACGACGACGGCGGAGCTGCTGCAGGCGCACCTGCCGACCTCGCGCGTGGTCAAGGCGTTCAACCACATCGGCGCCCGGGACATCGTCGAGCAGGGGCAGCCCGCCGGCACCCCGCACCGGCGGGCGCTGGCCGTGGCCGGGGACGATGCCGCCGCCAAGGAGCAGGTCGGGTCGTTCATCGCCGAGCTCGGCTTCGACGTCGTCGACCTCGGCCCGCTGGCCGAAGGCTGGCGGATCCAGCGGGACACCCCCGGCTACGGGCCGCGGATGGACGCCGAGCAGCTCCGCGCCGCCACCGCCGCGGCGAAGCGCTACCGGGACATGTGACGCCGGGCCGCGGGGCCGCCGAGGCGGCCCCGCGGGTCAGCCCGCCTGCTCCTCGGCCTCGATCTGCGCGTTCCAGTCGCGCTTCTCGGCCTGCCAGCGGTCCTCGGTGCGGCCCACCCGCCAGTACCCGGAGATCGAGGTGAACTCCGGGTCGAGCCCGCGCTCGGCGCGCAGGTGCCGGCGCAGCTCGCGGACCAGCCCCGCCTCGCCGTGCACGAACACGTGACCCCGGCCGGCCGGCAGCGGCGCGGCGCGCACCGCGTCGACCAGCGCCCGCCCGGGCTCCGCCGAGCCGCGGTGCACCCAGGTCAGCTCGGCGCCCGCCGGCGTCGGCACGTCGGCCTGTTCCTCCTCCGGCCCGGCGACCTCCAGGAACACCAGCGCCCGGGCGCCGTCGCCGACCCGGTGCAGGGAGGCCGCGATCGCCGGGAGCGCACTCTCGTCGCCCACCAGCAGGTGCCAGTCGGCGTCCGGCCGGGGGGTGTAGGCCCCGCCGGGGCCGAGCAGCTGGATCCGGTCGCCGGGCTGCGCCGACGCCGCCCACGGCCCGGCCACCCCCGCGTCGCCGTGGTGCACGAAGTCGATGGTGAGCTCACCGGTCACCGGGTCCCAGGCCCGCACCGTGTAGGTGCGGGTGACCGGCCACTGGTCACCGGGGAGCTCCGCCCGGACCTGCTCCGGGTCGAAGGGCACCCCGTAGGACGCACCGGCCGGCGGGAACAGCAACTTGACGTAGTGATCGGTGAACTCCCCGGCGGGGAACCCGGTCAGCCCCTCACCGCCGAGCACCACCCGGATCATGTGCGGCGTCAGCCGCGAGGTGCCGACCACCTCCGCCACCCTGGGCGCGCGTGCCCGCCGCTTCCTGGGCTCCGCTGCCGCCTGTGTCGCTCCGGTCATCCCGTCTCCTCCCACCAGGCAAGGGAAGGCTCCCCTTACCGAGAGGGGAGGCTACGCCGACGGTCCGGCCCCGGTCCGCCCGGTGGTCCGGGAATGTCGATCGCACCGGTTTACACCGTAGACGGGCACGGGTACCCGCCAGTCCAACGGAACGGCGTCCACCGAGACCACGGTGGGCCCACCCGCGCGACACCGACCTGGACACCTCCGGGTGCCCGCACCTCCGTTCCGCGACCCGACACCACCACCCCGGCCTGCTCGGCCGGCGATGGCGCGCGCCCGGTCGCGGACGGCCGGAGCCCAGTTCCACACCACCAGTTCCACACCACGAGCCCGATGCACGACGAGGAGGAACGATGACCCACTCCATCGACACCCCGACGCAGTCACCTTCGAGCGGGGCAGCTGACCGCACGGGCAACGCGTCGACCAAGGACGCCGCCAAGGGCGCCGCCCAGGAGACCACGGACACCGCCAGGGACCAGGCGAAGAACGTCGGCCACACCGCTGCCGAGGCCGGCAGCCAGGTCGCCGCCACCGCGGCCGACCAGGCCAAGCAGGTGACCCACGAGGCCAGCCGTCAGGCGCAGGACCTCGTGGCCCAGGGCCGCCAGCAGCTCACCGAGCAGGCCCGCACCGGCCAGCAGAAGGCCGGTCAGGGCCTGGGCGAGATCGCCGGCCAGCTGCGCAGCATGGCCGAGGGCGGCGGCGAGACCCCGAGCGGGCCGGCGGCCGACCTGGTCCGTCAGGCGGGCGACAAGGTCGACCAGCTGGCCAGCTGGGTGTCCGACCGCGAGCCCGGCGACATGCTCCAGGACGTGCGGGCCTTCGCCCGCCGCCGGCCGGGCGCGTTCCTGCTCGGTGCGGCCATCGCCGGCGTGGTCGCCGGGCGGCTGACCACCGGCGCCGTCGCGGCACACAAGGACGAGAACGACTCCGGCCAGGGCGACGGCGGCACCCGCCAGCCCGCGACGGGCAACTACGTCGCCGAGACGCCGACGACCGGCTACGCCGTCGGCACCACGGGGTACGCGACCACCGGTACCACCGGCTCGGTCCCGCCCCCGCCGTACGGCACCCTGCCGCCGGAGGGCACGACCGTGACCCCGGCTGCCGGTGCCGGCTGGGACGACGAGTCCCGCACCCCGGGTGAGGGTCGGCTGTGACCGCCCCCGGCGGCAACCAGACCTACGGCCAGGCCGGTTACGCGGGCGCCGGGGCCACCGGGTTCGTCCCGACGGAGCACTCCGGCAACACGGCGCAGCCGATGACCGAGGAGGGCCACCCCGACGTGGAACGCGCGTCGGTCGGTCAGCTGATCGGCGAGGTCAGCCGGGACCTGTCCACCCTGATGCGTCAGGAGCTGGAGCTGGCCAAGGCCGAGCTGCGGCAGGAGGCCAACGAGGCCACCGGCATCGTGAAGAGCCAGGCGAACGAGGCCACCGCCGCGGCCAAGGCGGAGGCGACCAAGGCGGGCAAGGGCGCCGGGATGCTCGGCGGGGCCGCCTTCGCGGGCTACATGCTGGTGCTCTTCCTGAGCCTGGCGCTGATGTGGGCACTGGCCAGCGCCATCCCCGTCGGCTGGTCCGCGCTGATCGTGGCGGTCGTCTGGGGGCTGATCGCCGCCGTCCTCGCCGCCATGGGCCGCAAGAAGCTCAAGGAGGTCGACCCCAAGCGGGTCACGCAGGCGGTCGACTTCTCGCAGCTCAAGCAGGTGGACCCGAAGCCCGAGCAGACCGTGGACACCCTCAAGCAGGTGCCCGGCGCGCTGAAGCCCCACTGACCTGCTCCCCTCCTCTACTCCGACAGGAGATCTCCCATGACCAGCAGTGACCCGGACCAGATCCGGCGCCAGATCGAGGACACCCGCGCCAACCTGAGCTACGACGTGGACGCGCTGAACGAGAAGGTCAGCCCGACCCGGGTGATGGACCGTCGCGTCGGCAAGGCCAAGACCACCATGTCCGGCTTCAAGGACAAGGTGTTCGGCAGCGCCCACGACGCCCGTGACCAGGTGAGCAACCGTGCGTCGCAGGCCCAGGGCAGCGCCCAGGGGGCCGCGCACGACGCCGCCGGCAACGTCCAGGGTGCCGCGCACAGCGCCATGGACACCGTCCAGCACGCGCCCGAGACGATCCAGCGCCAGGCGCAGGGCAACCCCCTCGCCGCCGGCGTGATCGCCTTCGGGGTCGGCTGGCTCGTCTCCTCGCTGCTGCCCACCAGCGAGCGGGAGAAGCAGCTCGCCTCGCAGGCGGAGTCGGCGCTCAAGGAGCACTCCGAGCCGCTCAAGGAGCAGGCGAAGAACGTGGCCCAGGAGATCGGCGACAACCTGAAGCCGGCCGCCCAGGACGCGATGGAGTCGGTCAGGACCACCGCCCAGGACGGCGTGCAGACCGTGAAGGACGAGGGCCAGCACGCCGCCGAGGACGTCAAGGGCGAGGGCCAGCACGCCGCCCAGAACGTCAAGGGCCAGGCCCAGGAGTCCCGCCAGAAGGTCCAGGAGAAGTCCTCCTCCTGATCGGCCGCGACACCCCGTCGGCCCCCGGTGCAGCTGCACCGGGGGCCGACGTGCGTCCCGGGCCTGCCGGCCTGGTTCACCTGCACGGGTGAGCGGCCGGGCGGCGCTGCTCCAGGAACACCACCGGGCTGACGTTGTCCGAGGCGACGGACTCCGTCCCGGCCGGGACGGGCCCTGCCCGCAGAGGAGCGTGACGCCGTGGACCCCCAACCCGTGGACCCCGGCACCGTGGACCCCGCCGCCCGCGTGCTGGTGGCCGACGACGAGGCCGACATCCGCCTGCTCGTCTCCCTCGCCGTGCGCAAGGCCGGCTGCACCCTGCTGACCTCCGTCGCCGACGGTGCGCAGGCCCTGGCCGCGGCCCGCACCGAGCGGCCCGACCTCGTGGTGCTCGACGTGTCGATGCCCGAGCTCACCGGGCTGGAGGTCTGCGCCGAACTGCGCGCCGACCCGGCCACCGCGGGCACCCGGGTACTGCTGCTGTCGGCCGGTGCGTCGCCGGACGACGTCGCCCGCGGGCTGGCCGCCGGCGCCGACGCGTACCTGCCCAAGCCCTTCACCGTCGCCGGCCTGGTCGCCGAGGTCCGCCGGCTCTGCTCACCGGGGAGTGCCTCGTGACCGCCCTGCTCGACCCGGCGGCCACGGCCGGCTCCCCTCCCCCGGCCCCACGGCCCCCTGCCGCGTCGTCCGCCCCCGTGGTGCTGGCCGCCGTCGTCGTCTCCGCCGTGGCCGTGCTGCTCACCCGCCCCGGGTCGACGCTGCTCGGCGTCGCCGGGCTCGTGGCCGTGCTCGCCGTGGGCGAGCTCGCCCGGCGCCTGCACCGGCAGCTCGCCGCCTCCGCGGCGCTGGAGGGGCAGCGGCGGGAACTGGTGAGCCGGGGCCAGTCGACCGCCGAGGAGCTCGAGGTCGCCACCCGGATGATGCGGGCCCGGGCGCAGACGATGACCAGCGTCATCGACGCCGTCACCGAGCAGTCCATCATCGGCACCGACCCCGATGGCGTGATCCGGGTGTGGAACCCGGGCGCCGAGCGGCTGCTCGGGCTCCCGCGCGCGGAGGTCGTCCGCCGGCGGAGCATCACCGAGTTCCACGACCCCGAGGAGCTCCGGCCCGGTGCCGACGCCGACCCGGCCGACCGCTTCGCCGCGCTCGTGCAGGTGGCGCGGGAGCAGGGCAGCGACGTCCGGGACTGGACCTACCTCACCGCCGACGGCCGGCGGCTCACCGTCGCCGTGGCGATCACCCCCCGCACCGACGACGGCGGCGAGCAGGCCGGCTGGAACTTCGTCGCCACCGACATGACCGAGGCGCGCGCCAGCGAGCGGCTCAAGGACCAGTTCGTCAGCCTGATCTCCCACGAGCTGCGCACCCCGCTGAGCTCCATCCTCGGCTACCTGGAACTGGTGCTCGACGATCCCGACCAGCCGCTGACCGACGAGCAGCGCCAGTACCTGGGCACCGTCGAGCGCAACGCCCAGCGCCTGCTGCGGCTGGTCGGCGACCTGCTGTTCACCGCCCAGGTGGACGCCGGGAAGTTCACCCTGCAGCCCGCCGACGTCGACCTCGCCGCGGTGGTGCGCGGCGCCGAGGAGACCGCGCGGGTCACCGCTGCCGGGCGGGGCATCGCCCTGGCCGTGGAGGTGCCGGACGACGGGCTGGTGGTGCGCGGCGATGCGCTCCGGCTGGGGCAGGCCTGCGACAACCTGGTCTCCAACGCGGTGAAGTTCACGCCCGCCGGCGGCTCGGTCACCCTGCGGCTGCGCGCCGGGTGGCAGGACGACGCCGGCGCGGAGGTCGCCCCCGGCACCGCCGGCGCGCGCCCCGTCGCGCTGTTGTCGGTGAGCGACACCGGGGTCGGCATCCCGGCCGGTGAGCAGGGGCGGCTGTTCACCAGCTTCTTCCGCGCCTCGACCGCGCGCCGCAACGCCGTCCCCGGCGTCGGGCTGGGGCTCACCATCACCAAGGCGATCACCACCGCGCACGGCGGCACGCTCGGCGTGACCAGCGTCGAGGGCCGCGGCACGACCTTCATCCTCGCCCTGCCGCTCGGCTGAGGCCTGCTCGTCCGGCTCTCCCGAACGCCCCCGCCAGGCTCTGCCGGCGGGGGCGTTCGCGTGTGCGGGAAGGTGCCGCGTTCCTTGCGGTTTTCTTGCGGATCGCTCGCGGGACCCCTGCGGAAGGGCCTCCAGAGTCGTGTCTGTCGCCGGGATCCCCCGCCGACACCGGCACGAGACCAGGGAGACCCGCCATGAGCGCCACCACCACCGCCTCCGCCACCCGCGGCCGCACCGCCCGCAAGATCCTCGGCTCGCTCGGCGTCGTGGGCGCCGCGGCCGCCGTCGCCGGCCTGGGCACCTTCGGCACCTTCACCGACAGCACCACCCCGCTGAACGCGTCGGTCACGACGGGCACGCTCGACATCCAGCTGGACCGGGCCGGCACCACCACGCTGCCGATGAGCGCGGCCGGCTTCGTGCCCGGCTCCTCGATCAGCCGGGCCGTCGACCTGCGCAACGCCGGCGACCTGCCCTTCTCGGGCCTCCTGCTCCAGTCGACCGCAACGGCCAGCAGCATCCTGGACACCGACGCCAGCAACGGGCTCCAGATGACCGTCAGCTCCTGCCCGGTCGCGTGGACCGAGTCGATCTCCGGCGGCGCTGCGACCTACTCGTGCAGCACTCCCGCGTCGCTGTACGCCGGCCGGGCCGTTCCGGGGGCGTCCATCGCCATCAACAACCTGAAGAGCCTGGCCGTCGGCGGCACCGACCACCTGGTGGTCACCCTGTCGCTGCCCGCGAGCGCCGGCAACGAGTTCCAGAACAAGACCTCCACCCTGGCCCTGACCTTCTCCGGCACCCAGGCCACCGGTTCCGCGCGCTGACCTGGCGCTCCCCCACCCGCTGACACCCTCCCGGAGGACCCGCCATGACCACCGCCCTGCTCGCACCCCCCGCACGCACCGCGGACGCCGACCAGCGTCCGGCGCAGCAGCTGACCCAGGCCGCCCGTCCGTCGGGCGCCGGGAAGCGGGCCCTGGCCCGGGCGTCGCGCTGGACGGTGCGGCTGCTGCTCGCGCTCGCCGTCCTGGTCTTCGCGGTCCTGGCGATCGGCCCCCACGTCCTGGGGTACCGCACGATGACGATGCTGACCGGGAGCATGTCGCCGGTCATCGACCCGGGTGACGTCACGATCGTGACGCCGCTGCCGGTCGAGGAGGTCGAGCCGGGGATGATCATCGCGTACCACATCCCGGTCGACGACCACCGCGTCGTCAGCCACCGGGTGCTCTCGGTGGAGCACGGCGAGAACGGCCAGGTCACCGTCGAGACCAAGGGCGACGCGAACGACGCGGTCGACCCGTGGCAGGCCACGCTGCAGGGCGACACCGCCTGGCAGGTGCGGGCCGTGGTGCCCGAGCTGGGCCACCTCATCGAGGCCCTGCGCACGCCGGTCGTGAGCCAGGCCCTGGTCTACGGCGCTCCGGCGCTGCTGGCCGGCTGGCTGCTGCTGACCATCTGGCGGCCGGCGGAGGTCGAGCAGGAGGTCGCGCAGGACGACGACACCGAGGGTGATCGGGCATGACCCGGGTGCACCGCAGCCTGCTGCTCCTCGCCGTCGCCGTCGCCACCGTGCTGGGGCTGACCGTCTCCCCCGCCCAGGCGTCCTTCACCGCTCAGGCCCGCACCACCGTGGACGCCAGCACGCTGACCGTCGCACCGGTCACCAACCCCTCGACCGCCGGCACCCGGTGCAGCACCACCTACACCTACAGCCAGTGGAACAACACCTGGTACGCCAGCCGCACCCTGCACGCCCGGGTGTCCTGGAGCCCGAGCACGACCCGCGGGGTCACCGGGTACCAGCTCACCGCCGTCTTCCGCGACGGCAGCACCTTCCCGCTGGCCACCGTCGGCCCGGGCACGACCAGCCTCACCCAGGACGTCGACGGCTCCTACGCCGACCAGGGGATCCGGGTCCGCATCACCACCCTCACCAGCTACGGCTGGACCTCCGCACCGGCCCAGACAGGAGCAGTGACGTGCTGACCGCCCTCGTCATCGACGCCTCCCCCGCCGCCCGGCAGCAGGTCACCGGCCTGCTGGAGCTGGCCGGCTGGGGTGTCCACGAGGCCGGCGACGCCGAGGACGCCCGCTGGCTGAGCGATTCCATCTCGATGGACCTGGTGGTCACCGCCGCCGCGGTGCCCGGCGCACCGGACGGGCCCGCCCTGCTCACCGAGCTGCGCGCCGCCGGCAGCACCGCCCGCTTCCTGGTCGTCACCCCCGAACCCACGGACGAGGTGCGCGCCGCCGCTGCGGCGGCCGGCGCCCTCGCGTGCCTGGCCGCCCCGTTCGACGCACGCCTCCTGCTGGACCTGCTGCGCAACCGGAGCGCCGCAGCGACCGCCGGGGTCCTCGACCTGGTGGACGTCGAGGACCTGGCCGAGGCCGACCTGGACGCCGAGCTGATGGACCGGCTGCAGGTGATGTACGCCGACGCGCTGCCGACCCGGTTGTCGGCGATCGCCCGGGGTGTCCGGTCCGGTGACCCCCGCGCCGTGGCCAGCGCCGCCCAGGCCCTCGCCGGCCCCTCCGGCCAGCTGGGGCACCCCGAGGTCGCCGACGTCTGCCGGGCCATCGCGGCCGACGCCCGGCGCGGGATCGTCGCCCACGGCCGGCTGGCCGAGCTCAGCGGCCTGGCCCGCCCGGCCGGCAGCCGGGACGACGTCGACCGGCGCCGCCAGGTGGCCTTCGCCGCCGACGTGACGGCGGGGCGGGCCGACCTGGCCGCCACGCTGCACGCGGTCGACGCGGCGACCGGCCGGATGCTGGCCCGGCGGCGCGGCCTCGCGGCCTGACCGTTCGCGTCGCTCAGGCGACGAGGCGGTAGCCCACGCCCCGGACCGTCTTGATCTCCGGTGAGTTCAGGCCCGCCGCGGTGAGCTTGCGGCGCAGGTTGGACATGTGTGCCTCGACCAGCCGGAGGTTGCCCTCCCAGTCGGTCTGCCAGACCTCGCGCAGCAGCGTCTCGCGCTGCAGCACCCGGCCGGGCCGGGAGACCAGGGCGGCGAGCAGGTCGAACTCGGTGCGGGTCAGGTCGACCGCGGCGCCGTCCACCCGCACCTCCCGGGTGTCCGGGTCGACCTCCAGGTCGGCCAGTCGCTGCACCGAGTCCTCGAGGGCCGGCCGGGGCTCGGGCACGGCCACGGTGCGGGGCCGCCGCAACATGGTCTGCACCCGGGCCACCAGCTCGCGCGGGGAGAAGGGCTTGGACATGTACCCGTCGGCGCCGACGGCCAGCCCGATGAGCAGGTCGACCTCCTCGGCGCGGGCGGTCAGCATCAGCACGTAGCAGTCGGTCTCGGCGCGCAGCTGGCGGCAGACCTCGGTGCCGTCGGCGTCGGGCAGGCCGAGGTCCAGCACGACGACGTCGGGAGCCTCGCGACGCACCTCGGCCAGGCACTCGGCACCCGTGGTCGCCTCGCGGACGTCCATGCCCGCCCGGCGCAGGACGGTGACGACGAGCTCGCGGATCTCCTGGGTGTCCTCGACGACGAGGACCGACTGACCCGACACGACCTCTCCTCCACGGACGACGACTGCCCCGGACGCAGGTGGCATCCGGGGCAGTCATCGACATCCGGGGCGGGGCTCTCCAGCGGGCAGCCGGCCACCCGCCCCGAACGGGTGACGCGGGCCCTCACACGAAGGCGCTCATACCGGTGATCGAGCGGCCGACGATGAGGGTGTTCATCTCCCGGGTGCCCTCGTAGGAGTAGAGCGCCTCGGCGTCGTTGAAGTACCGGACGACGTCGTTCTCCAGCACGATCCCGTTGCCGCCGAACAGCTCACGGGCCATCGCGACGGTCTCCCGCCCACGGCTGGTGACGTAGCTCTTGGCCAGCGCGGCCTGGTCGTCGCCGAGCGCGTCGACCTCCTGCAGCTGGGAGATCCGCACGGTCATGCCGAGGCTGGCGGTGACGTTGCCGAGCATCTTGGCCAGCAGGTCCTGGATCAGCTGGAAGCCACCGATCGGCCGACCGAACTGCTCGCGGCTCTTCGCGTAGGCGACCGCGGCCTCGTAGGCCCCGACCTGGCAGCCGACACCGCTCCAGGCCACCCCGCCGCGGGTCACCTTGAGCACCTTGTTGACGTCCTTGAAGGTGTTGCCGTCCGCCAGCTTGTTCGCCGCGGGGATGCGGCACCCGGTGAAGGTCAGGTCGGCGTTCTGCACGGTGCGCAGCGCGAACTTGTCCTCGATCTTGCTGGCGGCGAAGCCGGGGGTGCCCTTCTCCACGACGAACGTCTTCACCTGGTCGTCGGCCACGTCGCGGGCGAACACGACGACGACGTCGGCGAAGGTGCCGTTGCCGATCCAGCGCTTGGCGCCGTCGAGCACCCACTCGTCGCCCTCACGCCGGGCGGTGGTGCGCATGCCGCGGGCGACGTCGGAGCCGCCCTCGGGCTCGGTCAGCGCGAAGGCGCCGATCGTCTGCATCGCCATCATCGAGGGGATCCAGCGCTGCCGCTGCTCCTCCGAGCCGAGGATCATGATCGAGCCCATGGCCAGGCCGTTGTGCACGCCGAGGAAGGTGGCGATCGACGGGTCGACCCGGGACAGCTCCATCGCCTGGAAGCCGGTGAACAGCCGGGAGGCCCGGGGCCGCCCCTCCCAGTCGTAGGAGCGCCCGACGATGTCGGCGTCGGCGAACGCCGGGATCAGGTCCATCGGGAACTCGGCGGCGGCCCAGGCCGCGTTGACCCGCGGCTTGACCTCCGACTCGAGGAACTCGCGGAGGGCCAGCAGCTCCTTCTGCTCCTCGTCGCTGAGCAGCGACTGGAAGGCGAAGAAGTCGGCGGGCAGCAGCAGGTCGGTGGTCACGCGGGTGCCTCTCTCGGGTCGTCGGCGTCGACCTGACCGACGGTACTACTCGCCAGTAACAAGCGTCCGGCGCGGGCGCAGCTCGACGGCGATCGACGGGCGGGGCGGGGTGTCACCGGTGTGCACCGCGGCGACGGTCAGCCCGTGCGGCGCGGCCAGCCGGCCCACCCGGTCGGCCCTGCCCTGCGCCGTCCCCGGCTGCAGGGGCTGGTCGACCAGGAGGAAGCGACCACCCTCGGCGACCACCCGGCGCACGACGGCGTACTCGTCGGCCGGGGGCCGCCAGAAGGCCCCGACGTGCACCGCGACCACGAGGTCGAAGGCCGCGTCGGGCAGGTCCGCGTCGATCAGGGCCGCGGTCTGCAGCACGACCCTGCCGGCCGCCACCGCCGCTGCGTTCCGGGCCGCTGCCGCCGCGGTCATGGTGGCCGAGCGGTCCAGGCCGAGGACCGAGCCGCTGGTCAGCCGCGCCGCGAGCTGGGACAGCAGGACACCGTGCCCGCACCCCACCTCCAGCACCCGCTCCCCCGGCCGGGGGGCGGCGACCTGCGCGGCCCAGGCGAGCCGGGCGGACACGTCGGCGGCCATCTGCGGTCAACGGCGTCAGGTCGGCGGCGTCAGGTCGGCGGCGTCAGTTGAGCGGCCGCGTCCCCGTCGGGAGGGTGCCGCCGGCGACCATCTCGGTGGCAGCATCCTGCAGCGCGGTGAGCGCGACCCGCTGGGTGAAGGGCCCGGTCGACACCCGGGCGACCCCCAGCGCTTCCAGCTCGCGCGCGGGCAGCGAGGCACCGGGCACGCTGATGAGGGTCAGCTTGCGCGGGCCGAAGGCGTCGACGAGGGCGACGACGTCCTCCCGGGCGACGACCCGGGGGACGAAGACGACCGGCGCCCCGACCGCGAGGTAGGCCTGCCCGCGGGTGATCGCCTCGCCGAGCACCGCGTCGTGGTCGGCGTCCGGCGCTGCGCGCACGAAGGCGTCGGTGCGGGCGTTGAGCACGAAGTCGATCCCGGCGTCCCGGCCGGCGCGCAGCACGGCCTCGACGGCGGCCACCGCCTCGTCCAGCGGCTTCATCTGGTCCTCCAGGTTGCCGCCGACGACGCCGACCCCGATGGCCCGGCGGGCGGTCTCCCCCGCGTCGCCGTAGCCGGCCTCGAGGTCCATGCTGACCGGCACGTCGACCGCCCGGACGATCCGCTCGACCATGTCCAGGTGCAGGTCGAGGGGGATGTTCTCCCCGTCCTCGTACCCGAAGGTGGCCGCGATCGAGTGGCTCGCCGTGGCGAGCGCGCGCACGCCCGGGGTGCTCGCGACCACGGTCGCGGAGACGACGTCCCAGACGTTGGTCAGGGTCAGGATCCCGGGGGCCTCGTGCAGGTCGAGGAGGGTGCGGGCGCGGGTCGCGAGGTCGGCCATGGGGGCAACGTAGCCGGGTGTGCGGCACCTGCGGGCGGGGCAGGGAGCGGGCACGTCCGCCGGGGCACCCGGCGACCCACACCACAGGAGTTGACGATGAGCCGCGCCACCCTCCCCGGTCACCGGTCCCGCTGGCGCATGGCCGCCGCCGGCCTCGCCGTCGCCACCCTCTCGTTCACCACGGCCGCGTGCGGCGGTGGCGAGGACGGCGGAGCCGGCATCGTCGAGGACGGTGGCGGCGGCGAGGAGGAAGAGGACGGCGGCGGCGGCGAGGAGGAAGAGGACGGCGGCGGCGAGGAGCAGGAGGACGACGACTGATCCGGCGGGCACCGGAGGGTCCTGAGCGGCGGCCGTCCAGGCCGCTGGCAGGCTGGGTGGCCGGGCCCGGATCCGCCCACCGCCGTCCACAGGTGGGGCCGTCGTCCACCGACTGCGGGACCGGCGCCCACCGACGACGCCGCTCCCGCACGCTGGGGCACCCCACCGACGAGGAGGTCCCGTGCCGGGGACGACGACGACCGACGACGTGCTGCGACTGCTGCTGGCCGGTGGCCGGCTGGCGGCCGAACCCGGGGTGCGGGTCGCCGACCTGGACCGGGTCGTCGTCCGGCTGACCAGCCGCGACCCCGGGGTGGACAGCGACGGGCAGGCCCAGCGGGTGATCGGCGACCTGCTCCCGCACCTGTGGGAGGGCGGCTGGCAGCCGGCCGACGTCGTGCACGTGGTCCGCCGCCGGGCCACCCAGCGCGCCGCCCGGCTGGCGGCCACGGTGATCGCCGGGTCGGCCCCGGCCGGCGCCGACGCCGCCCCGGCCGCCTGGTCGGCGCAGCTGGCCGCGCTCGACGCGCGCGGCGGCACGGTCAGCGAGTGGTGGCGCGCGGAGGGGACTCCCGCGGCGGCGGCCTGGCGCGAGGTGCTGCGCGTGATCGGCGTGCTGCGGGGCCTGCCCCGGGTGGAGGAGCTGCTCCCCCCGCCGTCCCGGTGGACGGCCGGGGCGGCTCCCGGCCCCGCCGTCGTCACCGACGAGCGGGCGCTCGGCCGGATCCGCGGCCTGCTGGCCAAGGCGGAGTCCACCGAGTTCGCCGCGGAGGCCGAGGCGCTGACGGCGAAGGCGCAGGAGCTGATGGCCCGGCACGCGATCGACGCCGCGATGGGCGAGGGGGCCACCGGCATCGGCGAGGGCGGGGTCACCGCGCGCCGGTTCCACCTCGACGACCCGCACGTGGAGGCCAAGGCCGCGGTGCTGCAGGGCGTGGCCGCCGCCAACGGCGTGCGGGTGGTGCTGATGCCGGCCTTCGGGATCGCCACGCTGGTCGGGTTCGCCGCCGACCTGGACCTGGTCGAGCTGCTGGTCACCTCGCTGCTGGTGCAGGCGGGCCGGGCGCTGGACCACGAGCTGCGCGAGGGCGGCTCCCGCACCCGCGCGACGGCGTGGCGGCGGGGCTTCTGGCTGGCCTACGCCGCCCGGGTCGCCGAGCGGCTCACCGACGCCCGCGACGCCGCCCGGGCCGAGGCGCGGGCCACGTACGGCGGCGCGCTGGTGCCGCTGCTGGCCGACCGCGAGGCCACCGTCGACCGGGCGGTCGAGGAGCTCTTCCCGCACGTCCGGCGGCGGCAGGGGCCGATGGTCGACCCGGCCGGCTGGGACGCCGGGCGGAGGGCGGCCGACGAGGCGGACCTCGGCGGCGGTCGCCGCGCCCTGCCCGGCTAGATGAGCACGTCGAAGGTGGACCCCAGGTCGGCGATCAGCATCGACTGCTGGGTCAGGTCGGTGGCGGTGCTCATCCACCCCGCCACGTAGAGCAGCTGCTCGGGCAGGGCGTCGTCCAGCGACGCCACCCCTGCGGCCAGCGCCGCCTGCCCCACCGCGTTGCACGCCAACACCATCATGATCGACCCCTTCCGTCCCAGGAGAGGTCGGCAGTCCCGGCCGGAGCTTGAGCCCCGGCCGCCGGATCGTGCGTCGACCGCCCCCGAAGGGGTCAGGCCAGGCCGGCCAGCAGCATCCGCAGCAGCGTCTCGTAGGTGGCCGACGGATCGGGGGTGAGCACCGCCCCACCGAGCTCCAGGCTCACCGCCCCGTGCACCGAGCTCCAGATGACCTGCGCTGCCTCGACCGGGTCCCCGTCACGCAGCGCCCCGCGCGCCATCGCGTACCGGACGTGCCCGACCAGTGCCTCGAATGCGGCCGTCGCCGCCGCGACCAGCTCGTCGGCGCCCTCGGTGGGCAGCGGCCGCCCCCCGAACATCGCGCCGTAGTGCTGCGGCCGGTCCAGCGCGAAGAGCCGGTAGTTGCGCCCGCTGGCCAGCAGCCGGGCCAGCGGGTCGGCGTCGTCGTCCGCGGTCACCGCGCCGCGCAACCCGTCGAAGCCGCGCACCAGCACGGCGGCGATCAGCCCGTCCTTGCTGCCGAAGCGGTTGTAGACGCCCATCGGCGCCACGCCCGCCTCGGTCGCGACGGCCCGCACCGTGACCGCGCCCAGCCCGTCGCGCACCAGCACCCGCTCCGCCGCGTCGACCAGCGCCTGCTCGACCGCACGGCTGGGGGTGCGCCCGGCGCCGGGCCTGACATCTGTCACGACCTCATCCTCCTGCACCGATCCCTCTTGCCCAGTTGTAGAACATGGTCCTACTGTTCTGGCACACCGTTCTACAAGCCGGAGGCCGCCATGCCCACTCCCCCACCTGCGCCCACCACCCGTCGGTGGTGGGTGCTCACCGTGCTCTGCCTGTCCGTGCTGCTGGTCAGCATCGACAACACGATCGTCAACGTCGCCCTGCCGACCCTCAGCCGCGAGCTGTCGGCCAGCACGAGCGACCTGCAGTGGGTCGTCGACGGCTACACGCTGGCCTTCGCGGCCCTGCTGCTGCTCGGCGGCGCGCTCGGCGACCGCTTCGGCCGGCGGCGGGTGCTGCAGGCCGGACTGCTCGGATTCGCGCTGACCTCGGCGCTGGCCTCGATGGCCGCCAGCACCGACCAGCTCATCGCCGGCCGCGCGGCGATGGGCGTGGCCGCGGCGGCGATCTACCCGGCGACCCTCGCCCTGCTGGTCACCACGTTCACCGACCGCCGGGAGCGGGCCACCGCGCTGGGCGTGTGGTCGGCGGTCACCGGCCTGTCGGTGGCCATCGGCCCGGTCACCGGCGGCCTGCTGCTGGAGCACTTCGCCTGGGGCTCGGTCTTCCTGGTCAACCTGCCGATCGCGGCGGTCGCCCTGGTCGCCGGGCGGCTGCTGGTCCCGGAGTCCCGGTCTGCCCGAGCGCACGGCTTCGACCTCGGCGGCGCCGCCGCCTCGGTGCTCGGCATCGGCCTGCTGGTCTGGACGACGATCGAGGCACCCGGACACGGCTGGGGTTCGGCGACCACCCTGGGCGGCTACGCGGCCGCGGTGCTGGTGCTCGCCGCGTTCGTCGCCCGCGAGCTGCGCACCCCCGAGCCGCTGCTGGACGTCCGGCTGTTCCGCGACCCGCGGGTGTCGGTCGGCAGCGGGGCCATCGCGCTGGCCTTCTTCAGCCTGTTCGGGTTCATCTTCATGATCACCCAGTACTTCCAGTCGGTCCGGGGCTACGGCACGCTCACCGCCGGCGTGGCCACGCTCCCGTTCGCCACCGTCATCGCCGTCACCGCACCGCTGGCGATCGTCGCGATGCGGGCGGTGGGCACCAAGCTCGTCGTCGCGGCCGGGCTGGCCACCATGGCCGCCGGGTTCGTCGTCGCCACCGGCACCACGCTGGAGTCGGCCTACTGGGGCCGGATCGTGCTGGCGATGGTGCTGATGGCCGCCGGTCTCGGCCTGGTCACCAGCCCGGCCACCGAGGCCGTGATGGGCGCGCTGCGCGGCGACCAGGCCGGCGCGGGGTCGGCGGTGAACGACACCGTGCGGGAGGTCGGCGGCACCCTGGGCGTCGCGGTCGTCGGCTCGGTGCTCAGCACCGTGTACGGCCCGGCCGTGGTCGACGGGCTCACCGCGGCCGGCGCCCCGGCGCAGGCCGCCGAGGGCGCGGCCGACTCGGTGTTCGCCGGCCTGGCCGTCGCCGGGCAGGTGCCGGGCAACGCCACCGAGGCGGTCCGGCAGGCCTTCCTGGACGGCGTCAGCGCGGGGTCGTGGGTGTGCGCGGTGGCCAGCGCGGTCGGCGCCGTCGTCGTCCTGGCGTTCCTGCCCGCCCGGCACCGGCTCCCCGAGCCCACCGCCGAGCCGGTCCCGGCCCCGGCGTGACCTAGGAGCCGGCGCGCGGGTCGAAGGGCTCCCGGCCCGGCGGCAGGTTGGACAGGTCCGGGGCGACGACGGTCGCCTCGGTGCTGTCCGGCAGCGCCAGGGTCACCTGCGCCGGCTCCAGCAGCAGGTCACCGGTGCCCCTGGCCATCGTCTCGCCGCGGAAGAAGGCCGGCGCCACCAGGTTCCAGACGGCCATCAGCACGAGCCCGAGCACCAGGGAGCCGACGCCGACGACGAAGACGCCGCCCACCCCGCCGATCACCGTGTAGCCGTAGTCGGGGTCGGCGTACTCGATGCAGGCGAGCACGAAGACCACCAGCATGAACAGCCCGCCCAGCAGCGGCAGCACCACGCGCATGAGCACGTCCCGCGGCGAGCGCGAGCGGCGGAAACCCCAGGCGGCGGCGAAGCCGGTGAGCCCGTAGTAGAAGGCGATGAGCATGCCGGTCGCGGTGATCGAGTCGATCAGCACGTTCTCGCTGACCAGCGTGAGGCCCACGTAGAAGGCGATCGAGACGATCCCCATCCAGATCGTCGACACCGTCGGCGTCAGGTACCGGGGGTGGATCCGGGCGAAGGACCGCGGCAGCGCGCCGTAGGCGGCCATCGACAGCGTCCCGCGGGCGGTGGGCAGGATCGTCGTCTGGGTGCAGGCCGCGGCCGAGGTCAGCACCGAGATGATCAGCAGCGCCTCGAACGCCCGGCCGACCAGGTCGTCACCGAAGACGGTCGCCCCGAGCGCGGCGAAGACGTCCTCGGCGTTGGCCTCGTTGCCCAGCCCGATCCCCTCGGTGCCGACCCCGGCGAAGGCGACGGTGGCCACCGAGACGACGACGTAGATGCCCACCAGCAGCACCGTGGAGATGATCGCCGCGCGCCCGGGTGACCGGGTGGGGTCGGCGGTCTCCTCGTTCACCGCCAGGGCGGAGTCCCAGCCCCAGTAGATGAAGATCGCCAGCAGCGCGGCCTCGGTGAGCGCCGGCCAGCTCACCCCGGACGGCCACAGCCAGGACAGCGACGGCGTCAGCGACCCCGCGGGTGCGCCGCCGCCGAACACCTTCACCAGCGCGTAGCCGGCGAAGGCGACCAGCACGACCAGCTCGATCGCCAGCAGCACCTTCTGCAGCCGGGCGGTCGGCTCGATCCCCCGGTAGCAGATCCAGGTCATCAGGGCGATCCACCCGACGCCGGCGACCGTCGTCCACAGCGTGCTCTCGGCCAGCCCGTCGAGCCCGACCAGCCGGTAGCCGTAGGAGCCGGCGATCTGGGCCAGGTTGGCCATCACGATGACGTCGGCGGCGATGATCCCCCAGCCGCCCATCCACCCGGTGCGCGGGCCGAAGGCCCGGGCCGCCCAGGTGAAGGTGGTGCCGCAGTCGGGCTCCCGCTTGTTCAGCTCCGAGTAGGCGATCGCGATCAGCCACATCGGCACGAACGCCAGCAGCATGATCGCCGGCGCCTTCACCCCGACCGCGATGACGACGAAGCCCAGGGTGGCGGCGAGCGCGTAGGCCGGCGCGGTCGAGGAGACGCCGAGGACGATCGAGGAGCCCAGCCCGAGCGCGCCGCTCTTCAGCCCCTTGTCGACGGCGACGCCGTCGGTGCGGGCGGGCGCGAGCGGCGCCGGGGACGAACCGGTCATGCGGGGGCCGTGCAGGCAGTCATGCTGCTGTTATCGCACACGGCCGACGCCGTCTCGGCCCGGGGTGGGTGCACGCCCGGCGAGAACTGTCGGTGCCCGGGGGGAACATCGGCGGGCGAGCGCGGGTTGCTTGCGCCGAACAAGCATCTCGTCCCACCCGATCACCTGCTCGGCCCCGGCGCGACGCGGCGCCCCCACCTCCCACCGTCCAGGAGTGCGCTGTGTCCCACCCCGCCCCGCCCAGCACCCCCGGCTCGCCCGCCGGCCCGGAGACCGCCGCGGGCCGGGCCGCCCGCGAGCAGGAGCACGACCACGGCCGACGCTGGTGGACCCTGGCCACGCTCGGCCTCGCCCAGCTGATGGTCGTCCTCGACGCCACGATCGTGAACATCGCGCTGCCCAGCGCCCAGGCCGACCTGGGCTTCGACAACGCCGACCGGCAGTGGGTCGTCACCGCCTACGCGCTGGCGTTCGGCGGGCTGCTGCTGCTCGGCGGCCGGCTCGCGGACATGTTCGGCCGCCGCCGCACCCTGCTGATCGGGCTGGCCGGCTTCGCGCTGGCCTCCGCCCTGGGTGGCGCCGCCACCGGCTTCGGCACGCTGGTCGCCGCGCGCGCCCTGCAGGGCGTGTTCGGCGCGCTGCTGGCGCCGTCGGCGCTGTCCCTGCTCACGATCACGTTCAGCGACCCGAAGGAGCGCGGCAAGGCCTTCGGCATCTTCGGTGCCATCGCCGGCGCCGGCGCCGCCATCGGGCTGCTGCTCGGTGGCGTGCTCACCGAGTACCTCAGCTGGCGCTGGTGCCTCTACGTCAACGTGCCGATCGCCCTCGTCGCCGGGCTGGGCGCCCTCCGGTTCGTCCGCCCGGTCCCGCCGGCCGGCAACGTGCACCTGGACATCCCCGGCGTGGTCACCGCCGTCCTCGGTCTGGGTGGGCTGGTCTACGCCTTCGCCCGCGCCGAGACCGACGGCTGGGCCGATCCGACGACGCTGGTGCTGATCGCCGTCTCGGTCGTGCTGCTGGTCGCCTTCGTGCTCCTCCAGCGCCGGGTCGCGCACCCGCTGCTGCCGCTGCGGGTGGTGCTCGACCGCCGGCGCGGCGGCGCCTACCTGGCCATCGCGCTGGCCGCGATCGGCATGTTCGCCGTGTTCCTCTTCCTCACCTACTACTTCCAGCAGACCAAGGGGTACAGCCCGCTGCGGAGCGGGGTCGCCTTCCTGCCCTTCGTCGCCGGCATCATCACCAGCTCGACGGTGATCGTCCCCCGGCTGCTGCCGCGGATCGGCCCGCGCTTCCTCATCACCACCGGTCAGCTGCTCGGCGTGGCCGGCCTGCTCTACCTGTGGCGACTCGAGTCCGACAGCGGCTACGCGGCGCACGTCCTGCCGGCGTTGTTCGTCATGGGGCTGGGCATGGGGCTGATCTTCGCCTCGTGCTTCAACACCGCGACCTCCGGCACCCAGCCCTCCGACGCCGGGGTCGCCTCGGCGCTGGTGAACACCGGCCAGCAGGTCGGCGGCGCGCTGGGCACCGCGCTGCTGAACACGATCGCGACCACCGCGACCACCGCCTACCTGGCGTCGCACGCGCAGTCGCCGTCGGTCGTGGCCGAGGCGGCGGTGGCCGGCGAGACCCGGGCGTTCCTGGTCTCCGCCGGGGTGTTCGCCCTGGGGGCGCTCGTCAGCCTGGTGGTGCTGCCGAACGGGCCGAACCCGGTGCCTCAGCGGGGCGCCCAGGTGCCCGCCGGGCACTGAGTCCGGCCTCAACCGCGCGGCGCCCGTCCCCGTCCCGGGGCGGGCGCCGCACCCGGGTGGCCCGGGCGACACGTGATCTCGGCCCGGGTGGTTGCGTCAGCCCGGTCGCACGTGACATAACTCCGTGTCAGGTGCTCATCAGCGAGCCGTGACCTCTCGGCCCGCGCCGGGCATCGACGTGGATGGTGAACCGTGCAAGAGCCGACCAGGGTCGGCGGGGCGTCGCGTACCGACCAGGACGCCGCGCAGCTGCGCGCCCAGCTGGCGATCGCCGCGGCCGACATCGGCACCTTCGACTGGGACCTGATCAGCGGACGCCTGGTCTGGGACGACCGGCTGATCGCGCTGTTCGGCTACCGGAAGGACACCTTCGGGGAGGCCATCGAGGCGTTCAACGACCGGGTGCACCCCGATGACCTCCCGCGGGTGACCGAAGCGCTCAACACCGCGATCGACGAGTGCGGCGACTACGACGCCGTCTACCGGGTGGTCGTCCCCGGCGCCGAGACCCGCTGGGTGTCCGCCCGCGGCCGGGCGCTGCCCGGTCCCGACGGCGCCGCGGTCCGGGTCATCGGGGTCGCCACCGACGTCACCGCGACCCTGGACGGCGAGGCCCGGGTCACCCGGGTGCTCGAGGCGATGCCCGCCGGCTTCTACCAGCTCGACCCCGACTGGCGGTTCACGCACGTCAACGCCGAGGCCGAGCGGCTGCTGCAGCGCTCCCGCGAGGACCTGCTGGGCGAGGTCATCTGGGAGGCCTTCCCGGCGGCGGTGAACAGCGTGTTCGAGGACAGCTACCGCGCAGCGGTCGCCGACGGGCTGCCGGTCGCCTTCGACGCCCACTACCCCGCCCCGCTGGACGGCTGGTACGAGGTCCGGGCCTGGCCGACCCCCGAGGGCCTGTCGGTCTACTTCCTGGAGGTCACCGAGCGCCACCGCGCCCTGGAGCAGGCCGAGCGCGCCGCCCGGCGGCTGGCGCTGCTCGCCCAGGTCAGCGCGGAGCTGGCCGGCACGCTGGACGTGCAGGCGGCGACGGCACGGCTCCCGCGGATCGTCGTCCCGGCGCTGGCCGATTTCTGCGTCGTCACCGTGATCGACGACGACGGGCACCCCCGCGACGTCGGCAGCTGGCACGTCGACCCCGGCAGCCGGGCAGTGCTGGACCACTACACCGAGGTCCGGCTGGACGCGATGCCGCTGACCGCGCCGGTGGCGCGGGCGCTGTACTCCGACGAACCGGTCTCCTTCCGCGCCGAGGACGTGACGCAGCTGCTGCCGGTTGGCCGGGCGCGGGAGCTGATCTCGGTGCTCGCCCCCGGGAGCGAGGTCGCGCTGCCGCTGCGGGCCCGCGGTCGCACGCTGGGCCTGCTCACCCTCTTCTACGCCGGCGGGCACGAGCCCACCGACGAGGACGTCGCCGTGGCCCAGGACGTCGCGGACCGGGCCGGGCTCGCGCTGGACAACGCCCGCCTGTTCGGCCAGCAGCGGCAGATGGCCGAGGGGCTGCAGCGCAGCCTGCTCACCGAGCCGCCGGAGCCCGACCACGCCGAGATCGTGGTGCGGTACCTGCCCGCCGCCGAGGCCGCCCGGGTGGGCGGCGACTGGTACGACGCGTTCCTGCAGCCCAACGGCTCGACGATGCTGGTGATCGGCGACGTCGTCGGCCACGACACCGCGGCCGCCGCCGCGATGGGCCAGGTGCGCAGCCTGCTGCGCGGCATCGCCGCCTACAGCGACGCGCCCCCCGGCGAGGTGCTGCGCGGGCTGGACGCGGCGATGGCGGTGCTCCAGCTGGACACCATCGCCACCGCCGCCGTCGCCCGGTTCGAGCAGACGGACGACGAACGGGAGCGCGGGGTGACCCGGATGATCTGGGCCAACGCCGGGCACCTGCCGCCGCTGGCGCTCCACCCCGACGGCAGCGTGGCGGTGCTCGCCGACTGGAAGGCCGACCTGCTGCTCGGCGTCGACTCCGGGACGGTGCGCAGCGACTCGGTGGTCACCCTGGACCGGGGCGCGACGGTGCTGCTCTACACCGACGGGCTCATCGAGCGCCGCGACTCCGACCTGGACACCGGCCTGGACCGGCTGCGCGCGGCGCTCACCGAGCTCGCCGACCGGCCGCTGCAGGAGCTGTGCGACGAGCTGATCGAGCGCCTGGTCGAGGGCAAGCCGGACGACGACGTGGCGCTGGTCGCCGTGCGCCTGCACCCGCAGGACCGGCCGCGGCCACCCGAGGCAGGCCCCAACCGGGTGCCCGACGTGGTGCCGGCCGACCCGGCCACCCCCTGACCGCCACCCGGCGACCCCACCCTGGAGGACCACCGTGGACCTGCCCGCCTCGCTGCTCGCCCTGCTCCGGGGGCCGAGCCCCTGCTTCCTGGCCACGCTGATGCCCGACGGGTCGCCGCAGATGACCCAGACCTGGGTGGACACCGACGGGACGCACATCGTCATCAACACCGTGGCGGGGTTCCAGAAGGTGCGGAACATGCAGCGCGACCCGCGGGTGGCGGTCAACGTGGCCGACCCGCGGGACGTGTCGCGCTACGTCGCCGTCCGGGGGCGGGTCGTGGAGATCACCGCCGACGGCGCCGCGGCGCACATCGATCAGCTCGCGCAGAAGTACCTGGGCGGCCCCTACCCCTGGTACGGCGGCCGGGACCAGCAGCGGCTGATCGTGCGGATCGCCGCGGACCGCATCTCCTCGCCGCAGGGGTGACCCGGCGCGCCGCCCGTTGCCGCCCGTTGGGGTGAGGCAGGGGCGGCTCCCCGTCATGAGGAGCGGCGGACCGGCCGACGGTGGGGACATGCAACGCGACCGCGGCGCGCCGACCGCCGTCCTCCGCACCGGGACGGCGGTGCTCGCGCTGGCCGTCCTGGTGGCCGGGGCGCCCGGTCCCGCCGTCGTCCCGCTGGCCGTCGTGCTCGCGCTGGGTGCGCTCGCCGTGTTCCTGCGCCGCGCCGTGCCGGGTCCGGACCGGCGCGTGTGGGTGCGACTGCAGGGCACCGCGGTCCTGCTGGCCGTCGGCGTGCTGGTCACCGTGCTCCCCGCCGCGGGTCCGCTCGGCGTGGTGCCGGCGATGGTCGCCGTGGTGGTGGGCTTCCCGACGACGTACGGCGGCCTCCTCCGCTGGAACCGGTTCTCGACCAGCGCCGCCGACCCCAACGACGTGCTCAACGCCTCCGCCGCGGTGCTGGTCGCGGTGGCCATGGGCAACGTGGTCGTCGACCTGGTCGGCGGGCCGCTGACCGAGCTCCCCGAATGGCAGCTGCAGCCGATGCTGGCCGCCGCCGCGGTGGCCGTCATCGAGCTGGGCACCAGCTGGGTGATCACCGCCGTGGCCGGACTGGCCCGGGACGTGCGCATGGCGCTGGTGGCGGGGACGCAGGTCGCACTGCTCGTCGCGGCCGGTCTGGCGCTGTGGTCGGCGGGCGAGGCGGTCGGACCCGTCGCCGCCGTCACCGGCGCCGCGGTGGTGATGTGCAGCGTCGCGGCCGCGCTGCCGGCGCGGACGAGCACCCCGCAGCCGGCCGACCCGGCGGACTCCACCGTGGGCGCCTTCGCGCTCATCTCGGTGGCCACGGTGACGCTGGTGGTGGGTGCGCTGACCGACTCGCGGGCCGCGATCATCTGGTGCGCGGGGCTGGCCGCGGTCGCCTCGAGCCTGCGGCTGCTGGTGAACCTCCGGGACCTGGCGCAGCTGGCGGTGAGCCGGCGCGAGGCGCTGACCGACGAGCTGACCGGGCTGGCCAACCGCCGCGCGCTGATCCGGCGGATCGAGGAGCTGTGTGCCACCGGGCACCCCTTCTCCCTGGGCCTGGTCGACCTGGACCGCTTCAAGGAGGTCAACGACGGTCTCGGCCACGCGGCCGGCGACGAGCTGCTGCGCAGGGTCAGCCGTCGGCTGGCCGACCACCTGCCCGCGGGTGCGATGGTCGGGCGGCTGGGCGGCGACGAGTTCGCCGTCGTCGTCCCGGTGCCCCCGCAGGGCGACCCCGGCGACCTGACCCCGTCGCTCGGCGCCGACCTGGTCACGCTGTCCCGGGAGCCCTACGACGTGGACGGGCTGGTGCTGCACGCCCCGGTCTGCGTCGGCACGACCGGGCACGTCGCCGACGGCCACGCGCCGGGCGACTGCGCCACCCGGCTGCTGCGCCGCGCCGACGCGGCCCTCTACGACGCCAAGCGCCACGGCGCGACGGCGGTCACCTACGACGCCACCCGGCACGTGGACACCAGCGGCCGGATCACCCTGGTCGAGGAGCTGCGCGCCGCCGTCGACACCGACCAGCTCGTGCTCTGGTACCAGCCGCAGGTCGACGTCGCCTCCGGGCGGACGGTCGGTGTGGAGGCGCTGGTGCGGTGGCAGCACCCGACCCGGGGCCTGCTGGCACCCGCGGAGTTCCTCCCCCTCGCCGAGGCGCACGCCCTGATGGGGCCGGTCACCGAGCGGGTGCTCGCCGAGGCGGTCCGCCAGGGCGCCGAGTGGCGCCGGACCGGGACGCCGCTGCGGGTGTCGGTCAACCTGTCGGCCAGCAACCTGTCCGACACCGCGCTGCCCGCCCGGGTCGCGGCGCTGCTGGCCGAGCACGGGCTGCCGGCCTCGGCCCTGGTGCTGGAGGTGACGGAGACGGTGCTGATGACCGAGCCGGACGCCGGCCTCGTCGTCGTCCGCGCGCTGGCCGAGCTGGGCGCCGCGATCAGCATCGACGACTTCGGCACCGGCTGGTCGTCGCTGACCTACCTCAAGGACCTGCCGGTGACCGAGCTCAAGCTGGACCGCTCGTTCACCGCCGACCTGCTCACCGAGCCCCGGACGGCGGCGATCGTGCACGGCACGATCGAGCTGGCCCACCGGCTGGGCCTGCGGGTGGTGGCCGAGGGGGTCGAGACCGCGGCGACGCTGGCCCACCTGGCGCGGCTGGACTGCGACGAGAGCCAGGGGTACCTGCACTCGCGCCCGGTGCCGGCCCCGGCCGTCACCGCCCTGCTCGCCGTCGCCACCACCGCTCCCCCGGTCCGGCAGCCGGCCTGAACCGGCGCCGCGGTCAGCGGCGGGGGCCGCCCCGTCCGACGGCGGGCTCGTGCTGCTCGATGGAGTGCGGCACCGCGAAGGACGCCGGTGGCGGCAGCCCGAGCGGCACCTCGGACTCCTCCTGCGCCGCCGACCGGCGGGCCAGCACCGCGACCCCGACGACGAGCGCGACGACGCCGAAGGCCTGGCCGGCGTGGGCGAGCGCCCCCGGTTGCAGCCGCTCGTCGTAGACCAGGGTGGCCAGGCCGACGGCGACGAGCGGCTCGAGCACCGCCATCGCCGGCAGCATCTCGATCAGCGCGCCGGACTGGTAGGCCCACTGCGCGAACACGATGGAGGCGGCGCCGCTGGCCAGCAGCACGTACGTGGTCCACGAGGTCAGCAGCTCGGCGGGCGGATGGGCCACCACGTCCTTGAGCAGCAGGCCGGTGAGGCCGAAGCCGAAGCCGGCGGCGATGCCCAGGGCGAGGGCCTTGTGCGGCGGGGCGGGACGCAGTGCCCACAGCGCGGCGAGCACCATGATCCCGGCCCCGGCGCCCAGGCAGGCCAGCAGCGGAGCGGGGTCGGCGAACTCCGAACCGTGGTCGGGCTTGGCCGAGACGACGAAGACGGCGAGCGCGAGGACCACCAGCGCGGCCGCGACCCACTGCCCGCGGTCGGGCAGGGTGCGTTCGGGGTGTCGCCGGTCGATCAGCGCACCCAGGGCGAGGGAGAGCACCAGCCCGCCGGAGAGCAGCGGCTGGACGATGACCACCGGGCCGAACGTCAGGGCGGCGGCGTGCAGCAGGAACCCGACGAGCGCGGCGACCTGACCCATCAGCCACCCGCGGTGCCGGACGAGCCGACCGACCAGCCGCAGCACGGCCCCGTCGGGCAGGGACTCACCCGCCGACGTCGCGCACCGGTGCTGCACCACGGTCGAGGTGGCGAAGGCACACGCCGACAGCAGCGCCAGGAGGATGGCCGCAGTCACGCCGCCGAGTTCACCACAGGATCAGCCGCCGGGCCGGGTGACGGCGGGACCAGCGGCTCAGGAACCACTTCCGTCACAGCAGCGGACCGTTACGGTGGGCCGGGTGTGCGACGGGGCGGGCAGGACGACCGGCGTGGACCGGTCACCCCGGGGCAACCCCGGGGGTCGTGTTCGGACCCAGCATCTCGTCACCCGCCCGGCCGTGCGCTCCGCGCACCTGGTGGCGCCTCGATCAGGGGCTGGCTGGCCGCCCCGTCGCGCACGCCACCGGTGACGGCCCCGTCCGGGCGGCGGGCGGCGACGACGGCCGCCGGCATCGCCGTCGCCCTGCTGGGCAGCCGCTGGCGCCGGCGGGAGATGGTCCGCGCGACGGCGGTGGCGCTCGGGTACGCCCGCGCCCCGCGGTGGGTGGGCACCCTCGTCGGTGAGGTGCTGGTGGCCTACCGGGACGCCCCGGTGGACCGGCCGCGGGAGCTGGCCGCCTTCGTGCGGACCACGGCGGGCTGGCAGCGCGGCTGGACGAGGGTGCCGCAGCCCCGGGTGGCGCGGTGGCAGCCGACGGTCACCGAGGTGGCGTTCCGCCGGCACGGGGTGACGGAGCTGCCGGACCTGGCGGCGCTGGCCCGGCTGCTGGACCTGGACACCGGCGAGCTGGCCTGGTTCGCCGACGCCCACCGGCTGGAGCGCACGGTCCGGGAGCCGCTGCGGCACTACCGGTGGCGGACCGTCGGCTCGCGCCTGGTGGCGGCGCCGAAGCCGCGGCTGAAGGAGGCGCAGCGGCGGCTGCTGCGCCACGTGGTGGGGCCGCTGCCGGTGCACGGGGCGGCGCACGGGTGCGTGCCGGGGCGGTCGGTGCGGACGGCGGTGGCGCCGCACGCGGGGGCGGCGGTGGTGCTGCAGCTGGACCTGGAGGCGTTCTTCCCGAGCATCGCCGCGGAGCGGGTGCAGGCGCTGCTGCAGACGGTCGGCGGGCTGCCGGAGCCGGTGGCGCACGCGGTGACCGGCCTGGTGACGACGGTGGTGCCGCGGTCGGTGTGGGCGGCGGTGCCGGTGCCGGCCGGCCCTGACCGGGACAGGGACCGGCACCACCGGGTCGGCCGGCGGCTCGCGGTGCCGCACCTGCCGCAGGGGGCACCGACCTCGCCGGCGCTGGCGAACCTGGTGGCGTTCCGGCTGGACCGGCGGCTGGCGGGGCTGGCCGCGTCGTTCGGCGCCCAGTACACCCGGTACGTCGACGACCTGACGTTCAGCGGCGACCGCGCGCTGGACCGGGGGCGGTTCGCCTCGCTGGTCGGTGCGGTGGTGGCCGAGGAGGGCTTCCGGCTGAACGCGGCGAAGACCCGGTCGACGACGTCGGCGGGGCGGCAGTCGGTGCTGGGCGCGGTGGTGAACGTGCACCCGACGCTGCCGCGCACCGACCGGGACGCGCTGCGGGCGCTGCTGCACAACTGCGCGGTGCACGGCTGGCGGTCCCAGGTGCGCGACCACGACCCGGCGACGTTCCGCGACCACGTGCTGGGCCGGGTGGCGTGGGCGGCGTCGATCGACCCGGCGTTCGGCGTCCGGGCCCGCCGGCTGGCCGACCGGATCGACTGGACGGCGCACCCGGTGCGCTCCCCCGAGGGGCCCGGGCACGATTGACGCGTGATCGAGGAGACGACCCGCGGGTGAGCTACCGACCGATCCGGGGTGCCCGCTGGGCGTTCCCGCTGCTGTTCGCCGTGTTCGCCGTCGCCGCGGTCGCCCTCGTGGCCGCGACCCTGCGGGGCGACGGGCCGCCGCTGCTGTTCCTGCTGCTCTGGCTGGGCGCGCTGGGCTGGAACGCCTACTGGTTCCTGCTCCGGGTCTGCGTCGAGCTGCGGGTCGACGGGCCGCAGCTGGAGTGGGCGACGCCGCTGCGGCGGGGCACCGTGTCGCTGCTGGACGTCGCGCTCATCCGGCGCAGCCGGCTGTCGAACCAACTGGCGGTGATCGAGCTGCGGACGGGGCGGCCGCTGATGGTGCCGGTCCGCTACGGCTTCGCCGCGGTCGAGCAGGAGATCGTCGCCGGCTCCCCCGGCGTCGAGGTCGAGGAGCCCTGACGCCGGATCAGCGCGTGGCGAGCAGCCAGACCACCTCGCCGGCCGCGTCGGTGGTGCCGTGGTCGCGCTGGAAGCCGAGCGTCGCCAGCACCGTCGTGGTGACCCCCTCACCCGGCGTCCGGCATGAAGCCGCGGGATCGTTGGTTGTCCCCACCATCCCGCGCGACCGCGGACCGCACGGCAGAGGAGCAGCGTGACCACGACGACGGCGACCACGGGGGTCGGTTTCCGGTCCGAGCGGGGGCCGGTGCTGATCGGCGTCATGCTCGCGACCGCCCTGGTGGCGATCGACTCGACGATCATCGCCACCGCGGTCCCCTCGATCGTCGACGACGTCGGCGGCTTCGCCGAGTTCCCCTGGCTGTTCTCGATCTACCTGCTGGCCCAGGCGGTCACCGTGCCGGTCTACGGCAAGCTCGCCGACGTGTTCGGCCGCAAGCCGGTCATGCTCGTCGGCATCGGGCTGTTCCTGCTCGGCTCGGTGCTGTGCGGCTTCGCCTGGAGCATGGGCTCGCTGATCGCCTTCCGCGCGCTGCAGGGCCTGGGCGCGGGCGCGGTCCAGCCGATGGCGATGACGATCGTCGGCGACCTCTACTCCCTGGCCGAGCGGGCCAAGGTGCAGGGCTACATCGCCAGCGTGTGGGCGATCAGCTCGGTCGTCGGCCCGACGCTGGGCGGGGTGTTCTCCGAGTACGTCAGCTGGCGGTGGATCTTCTTCGTCAACGTCCCGTTCTGCCTGCTCGCCGCCACCATGATCGGGCGCCGGTTCACCGAGACGGTGAGCCGCGCCCGGCCGCGGATCGACTACGCCGGCGCCGGCCTGCTCACCGTCGGCCTCACCCTGGTGGTGCTCGGTCTGCTGGAGGGCGGGCAGGCGTGGGCGTGGGCGTCTCCGCAGAGCGTCGCCGTGCTCACCGCCGGCGTCGTCCTGCTCGCCGTCTTCGTGCTCGTCGAGCGCCGGGCGGCCGACCCGGTCGTGCCGCTGAGCCTGTTCCGGCACCGGCTGATCGTCACGACGAGCCTGGTCTCCGCCGCCGTCGGTGTAGGTGCTGCTCGGGCTCACCACCTACGTGCCCACCTACGTGCAGGAGGCGCTGGGCACCGGCCCGCTGGTGGCCGGCTTCGCGCTGGCGGCGCTCACCATCGGGTGGCCGGTCTCGGCGTCGCTGTCCGGGCGGCTGTACCTGCGGATCGGGATCCGGGCCACCGCGCTGCTGGGTTCGCTGGTCGTGGTGGCCGGCGCCGCTCTGCTGCTGCTCCTGGACGCCTCCTCCAGCGTCGTCCAGGTGGGCGCGACGTGCTTCGTGATCGGGCTGGGCATGGGGCTCACCGCCGCGCCGACGCTGATCGCGGCGCAGTCGGCGGTGAGCTGGCAGCAACGCGGCGTGGTCACCGGCACGAACATGTTCTTCCGCTCGATGGGCAGCGCCCTCGGCGTCGCCGCCTTCGGCGCCGTGGTGAACGGCACGCTGGGGTCGGCGTCGCTGGAGTCCGCCGACGTCGGCCCGGACGCGCTCACCGGCGCCGTGCACTCGGTGTTCCTGGCGACGGCGGGCGTGGCGGTGCTGCTGCTGGTCGCCGTCCTGCTCATGCCCCGCGGCGACCGGCCGGCGGCGGCGCAGCCGGCCACCACCGAGACCACGGCCGCCGCCGGCTGACGCTCCCGACCGCTCAGCCGTCCGTGGCCCCCGCGGTGGCCCGCTGCCCCCGCACCGAGTCCAGCCGGGCCTCCAGCGCCGCGGTCATCGCCGTCCAGGCGTCGCTGCCGAGCACCAGCCGGAGCGGGGCGGGGCTCCGGTCGACGCTGGCGATCATCGCCGCGACCATCCGTGCGGGGTCGCCGATCACCCCGGGCGGACCACCGTCGCGGAACGCCCGGGACGCGGCGGCCGGCGTGCCGTCGTAGGCGGCGAGCGGCTCGGCGAAGCGCAGCCCGGTCGGCCCGAAGCCGGTGCGGGCGCCGCCCGGCTCGACGATCGTCACGCCGATCCCGAACGGCGCGACCTCCGCGGCGACCGCCTCGCAGAAGCCCTCGATCCCCCACTTGGTCGCGTTGTACAGCGACGAGCCGGGCCAGGCCGCCTGCCCGGCCGACGAGGACACCTGGAGCACCCGCCCGCCGCCGGCCGCGCGCAGGTGCGGCAGCGCGGCGCGGACCAGCTGGATCGAGCCGAGGAGGTTGGTGTCGAGCTGGTGGGTCACCTGGTCGTCGCTGAGCTCCTCGGCGGCGCCGAACAGCCCGTAGCCGGCGTTGCTGACGACCACGTCGAGCCGGCCGAGCGCGGCTGCGGCGTCGTCCACCACGCCGCGGATGCGGCCGGTGTCGGTGAGGTCGAGCTGGTGGACGGAGAAGGCGTCGCCGTGGGCAGCGCGGAGGTCGGCGACCGCGTCGGGTCGCCGCACCGTCCCGGCGACCCGGTCGCCGCGGGCGAGGAGCTGTTCGGCGAGCAGCCGGCCGAAGCCGCTGCTCACCCCGGTCACGAGCCAGGTGCGTGTCATGACCCGAGCCTCGGACCTCGGCGCCGCCCCTCACCAGGCCGCGCCGAGGGGGGTGCCGGCAGGGCCAGGCGCCCGGCACCGGTGCGCCCTACCGTCGTTGCGTGGCGGAGAACCTGATCGGGGAGTACCTGCGCGCCCGGCGGGAGCAGGTGCGCCCGGACGACGTCGGCATCACCGCCACCGGCTCCCGCCGCGTCCCCGGCCTGCGCCGGGACGAGCTGGCGATGCTGGCCGGCATCAGCAGCGAGTACTACACGCGGCTGGAACAGGGCCGCGACCGGCACCCGTCCGCGCAGGTGCTGGACGCGGTCGCCCGCGCGCTGGGGCTGGACGCCGCCTCGACCACCCACCTGCACGACCTCGCCGACCCGGCGCCCCGCCGCCGGCGCGCGCCCCGCCGCACCGAGCGGGTGCGGCCCAGCGTCGCCCGGCTGCTCGCGACCTGGGACCGGACGCCGGCGTTCGTGCAGGGTCGCCACCTCGACGTGCTGGCCGCGAACCCGCTGGCCGTGGCGCTGTCGCCGTTGTTCCAGCCGGGCACCAACCTGCTCCGCTCCTTCCTGCTGGCGCCCGGCGCCGAGCTCGGCCCCGCCCGGGAGGCGACGGCGGCCCAGCTGGTCGCCATCCTGCGGAACGCGGCCGGGCCGGACGTCGACGACCCGCACCTGACCGAGCTCGTGGGTGAGCTGTCGGTGCGCAGCGAGCTGTTCCGGCGACTGTGGGCCCGGCACGACGTGCGCCGGCACCCCGGCGGCGGGGTGTACCGCGTGGCGCACCCGCAGGTCGGCGACCTCGAGCTGCGCTACGACAAGTTCACCGTGGCCGACGCCGAGGACCAGGTGCTGGTCGTCTACCAGGCCGAGCCGGGCTCCCGGTCGGCCGAGGCGCTGACCCTGCTGTCCTCACTCGCAGCCGTCGATCAGGCCGGGCTCGTCTCGACCGTCCCGAGGGTGCGGACCAGGTCGAAGCGGGACGCGTCCTCCGTGCCGGGCTCCGCGGTGTAGGTGACGATCCGCAGGTCGGTGCCGGCCACGGTGAGCACGTCGCAGTCCAGGGTGAGCTGCCCGACGAGCGGGTGCCGGAAGGTCTTCGCCTGGACGCGGTGCTCGGTGACGGTGCCCTCGGCCCACAGCTGCGCGAACCGGTCGACGGCCAGCAGCTCGCGGATCACCGCCTGCACCGACGGGTCGTCCGGATACCGCAGCTGGGCACAGCGCAGGTCCGACACCAGCGCGCGCTCGTGGCGTTCGCTGTCGCCGTCGGCCCAGACGACCTGCGGGGCCCTGCCGGTGAACTCGGCGACCACCAGGTTCAGGCCCGGGCGCATGTCCCCGAGCAGCGACCGCCACGCGTCGTTGGCGGTGAGCAGCGTCCAGTGCGAGGTCCAGACGCCGATCGCCACGTCCGGCAGCCGGGCCAGCAGCCGCTGCACGCTGGCGGGGATGTGCACGGGCACGGCGTCGGGCAGCGGCGCGGGCAGACCTGCGGCCAGGTGCATGTGCTCCCGCTCGGCGTCGGACAGCTGCAGCGCCCGGGCGAGCGCCGCGACGACCTGCGCCGAGGGCCGGTCGGCACGTCCCTGCTCCAGCCGGATCAGGTAGTCGACCGAGACCCCGGCCAGCAGCGCCACCTCCTCGCGGCGCAGCCCGCTGGTCCGGCGGTTGCCGGCGGGGAAGCCGACCGCGGCGGGTGGCAGCCGCTCCCGCCAGGCCCGCAGCAGCTGCGCGAAGTCGCCCCGTTCGGTCATGTCCCCCATCGTCGTCCACCGCGGGGGTCCTGGGTGGTACTGCCGGTCATACGGTCGGAGCGGCCCACCGGGGACCACCGGATCGGGGGCACCGTCGACCTCATGACGACGACGTTGATCACCGGTGGCAACAAGAGCCTGGGCTTCGAGACGGCCCGGCGGCTGAGAGACCACGGGCACCAGGTGCTGATCGGGGCCCGTGACCCGGAGCGCGGCGCTCGTGCGGCCGACGAGCTGGGCGTGGCGTGGGTGCAGCTGGACGTGACCTCCGACGAATCGGTGGCGTCGGCCGCGGCGGAGGTCCGGGACCGGTTCGGCGGCCTGGACGTGCTGGTCAACAACGCCGGCGTCTCCGGGGCCTTCGCGGGGGTGGACGAGTTCGACGGGCCGGCGGCGCTGGCGGTGTTCGACACCAACACGGTCGGGATCGTCCGGACGACGCACGCGTTCCTGCCCCTCCTGCGCGGGTCCGCGGCCCCCGTGGTGGTGAACGTGACCAGCGGGTTGGGCTCCTTCGCGGTGCGCGCCGACACCTCGCGCATCGAGTCGACCCTGCCCACGCTCACGTACTCGGCGAGCAAGGCGGCGGTCAACATGCTGACGTCGGTCTACGCCCGGTTCCTCCCCGAGCTGCGGGTCAACGTGGTCGACCCGGGCTACACGGCCACCGACTTCAACGGCCACTCCGGTCCGCAGACCGTCACCGAGGGCACCGACGCGATCGTCGCGATGGCCACGATCGGGGCCGACGGGCCGACCGGCACCTTCACCGACCGGCACGGCGCCGTCGGCTGGTGACCGCCCGGTGCGGCGGGGGCGTCGCGCGGCGCCCCCGCCGCACGGCCGCGCGGTCTGGGAGGATCGACGCGGCGCACCCGGGGCACCGGGCGCCGCGACGGACGGGGACGCACCGCAGTGGAGCTCGATTTCGCGCAGTTGTTCGCGGCGCTGCCGGCGCCGCACCTGGTGCTCACGCCGGACCTGGTCATCCGCTACGCGAACCCGGCCTACCTGCGCACCCTGCGGGTCACACCGGAGCAGATCGTCGGCCGCGAGCTGTTCGCCGCCTTCCCGCCGGGCCCCGCCGCGCTCGACCCCGACGGCGTCCCCTACATCGCCCGGTCCTTCGCGCGGGCCCGCGCCACCGGGCGGCCCGACGCGCTGCCGATCGAGCGGTACCCGCTGGTGGTGCCCGGCACCGGCCTGGTCGAGGACCGCTGGTGGGCGGTCACCGCCGTCCCCGTGCTCGACGAGGACGGCGAGGTGTCGGTGTTCGTGCAGCGCGTCGACGACCTGACCGAGTTCGTGCGCGACCGGGGGCTCCCCCGCGCGGACGGCGGGGACGACCACCTGGAGAGCCAGGTCCAGCAGCTGCAGGCCGAGCTGACCACCCGCACCCGGGAGGTGGAGGCGGCCCGGGAGACCGAACGCCGCACCTCCCGCACGGTCGAGGCGATGCCGTCGGGGTTCTTCTCCGTGGACGCCGGGTGGCGGTTCACGCTGCTGAACGCGGCGGCCGAGCGGCTCCTCGGTCACGACCGCGGCGAGCTGCTCGGCCGCACGATCTGGGAGGTCTTCCCGGAGGCGGTGGGCAACGAGTTCGAGTCGGCCTACCGCACGGCGGTCGAGACCGGCGAACCGCAGACGCTCACCGCCTACTACCCGGCTCCGCTGGACACCTGGTACGACGTGCTGGCCTGGCCCACCGGTGACGGCCTGTCCCTGTACTTCTCCGACGTCACCGACCGGCAGCGCACCGCGGACGAGGCCGGGCAGCTGGCCGCCCGGCTGGCCCTGCTGGCCCTGGTGAACGCCGAGCTGGTCGAGGCCGACGACGTGCCGACCGCCGTCGCCGGGCTGCCCGGCGCGCTGACGCCGGCGCTGGCGGATGCCTGCGTCCTCACCGTGGCCGACGGCAACGGGCGGCTGCGGGACGTCGGCTGGGCGCACACCGACCCCGCGCTGCGCCCGGTGCTCGACCGCTACGTGCAGGCCCGCTCCGACGCGATGCACGTGCACACCACCTTGAACCGGGTGCTGGAGTCGGGCCGGCCGGTCTCGGTGCCGGGCGCCGAGCTGGCTGCCGCGCTGCCCACCGGCGAGGCGCGCCGGCAGCTGGAGCTGCTGGGTGAGACGCGGACGGTGAAACTCCCGGTGCGCGGGCGCGGGACGGTGTTCGGCGCGCTGACCCTGCTCAGCGCGGCCAGCCGGCCGATGGACCCGGCGTGGGAGTCGACCGCCCAGGAGATCGCCGACCGGATCGGGCTGGCGCTGGACAACGCCCGGCTGACCCGGGCGCAGGCCACGATCGCCGAGAGCCTGCAGCGCAGCCTGCTCACCGATCCGCCGCAGCCGGCCCACGAGGAGATCGCGGTGCGCTACCTGCCCGCCGCCGCGGCGGCGCAGGTGGGCGGCGACTGGTACGACGCGTTCGTCCAGCGCGGCGCCGGGACGATGCTGGTGATCGGCGACGTCGTCGGGCACGACACCGCCGCGGCCGCCGCGATGGGGCAGCTGCGCGGGCTGCTGCGCGGGATCGCCACCTACAGCGGCGGTGGCCCGGCCGAGGTGCTGCGCGGCCTCGACGAGTCGATGGAGACGCTGGTGGTCGGCACCCTCGCCACCGCGGCCGTCGCCCGGTTCGAGCAGACCACCGACGAGCTGGCCCGGGGCGTGACCCGGCTGGTCTGGGCCAGCGCCGGTCACCCACCTCCGCTGGTCATCGCCCCCGACGGCGTGGTCACCGTGCTGGACGACGGCCGCGCCGACCTGCTGCTCGGCGTCGACCCGGCGGTCCGGCGGCGGGACCGGGTGCACCTGCTGGAGCGCGGGGACACCGTGGTGCTCTACACCGACGGGCTGGTCGAACGCCGCGACGCCTCGCTGGACGACGGGCTGGCCCGGCTCGTCGACGCCGCCGCCGACCTGGCCGGGGCGTCGCTGGACGAGCTGTGCGACGGCGTGCTGGACCGGATGGTGCACGGGCGCCCGGACGACGACGTCGCCCTGGTCGCCGTCCGGCTGCACCCCCAGCGCGACCGCCAGCTGGCCGGCGCGGCACCCGCTGCCGCCCTCGCGCCCGCCGGGGGGCCGGCGTGAGCCACCTCTCCTGGCCGATGCTCACCCCGCCGCGCCCGCTGGAGGTGTGGCGGTCGTGGAACTGGGAGCTCCGCGAGCCGGCCGACCTCACCCGCTACCGGCGGCAGCTGCGGCTCGAGGCGCTGCCTGCGGACCGGGACGACGCCGACGAGGCCGCGGTCGAGCGGTTGCTGCTGGCCTTCGAGGAGCTGACGTCCAACGGCGTCCGGCACGGCCTGCCCCCGGTGTGGACCACCGTGACGGCGACCAGCACCGGCTGGCTGATCGACGTCACCGACGCCGACCCGCGGGACGAGCCGGTGCCCGCGATCGACCGCGACCCGGCGCACGGCGGGCTCGGCCTGCACCTGATCGCGCGGCTGTGCGCCGCGCACGGGTGGGCGCCGGAGGACGGGCGCAAGCACGTGTGGGGCTTCGTCAGCCTGACCAGCGAGGACTGAGTCCGGCCGGTGGGCGTGCTCAGCGCAGCCGGGTGCTCTCGGTGTCGACCTGGACCAGGCGCGGGGTGTCGGTCGGCTCGGCGAGCAGCGCGCGCAGGTGGTCGAGGTCGGTGGCCTGGACGCCGGTGACGCCGTAGCCCTCGGCGATCGTCGTGAAGTCCATCCCGGGGATGGTGGTGCCCGGTGCGTCGGGGGTGCCGAGCAGGTCGGCGAACCACTGCAGCGCGCCGTAGGTGCCGTTGCGCATCAGCACGACGGTGACCGGCAGCCGGTGCTGCGCCGCGGTCCACAGCGCGGTGATGCCGTAGTTGGCCGAGCCGTCACCGATGACGCCGACGACCGGCCGGTCGCCGTCGGCGAGCGCGACCCCGACGGCGGCGGGCAGGCCGAAACCGAGCCCGCCGGAGGCCGGCCAGAAGTAGGAGGCGCCGCGGCGCAGGTCGATCTGCCGCCACCAGGCGCGGCTGGTCGAGGTGGACTCGACGACGTAGCGGGTGTCGGCGGGCTGCGTGTCGCGGAGCGCGGCGAAGACCTGCTCGGGGTGCAGCACGTCGTCGGACCGTGGCTGCGCCGGGGTGGCCGGGGTCGTGTACTCGCGGGGCTGCTCGGGCGGCTCGGGCAAGGCCTTGAGCAGCGCGCGGACCACCGCGCCGGGGTCGGTGACCAGGGCGCGGCCCATCGGTGCCCGGGCGGCGGCCTCGGCGTCGTCGGTGACCTGGACCAGCCGGGTGCCCGCGGGCAGCAGGTCGCCGGGCTCGTGCTGGTGGTAGCGGAACACCGGGGCGCCGAGGACGAGCACGAGGTCGTGGCCCTCGAGGGCCTGCGCGATGGGGGCGATGCCGGCGGGCAGGACGCCGCGGAAGAGCGGGTGCCGGTTGGGGAAGGGCAGCCGGAACAGGCTGGGCGCACCCCAGGTGTCGGCGCCCATCCGCTCGGCGAGTGCGGTGACCTCGTCGAACAGGCCGTCGGTGTCCAGGTCGCCGCCGAGGACCAGCGCGGGGTTGCGCGCGGCCTGCAGCTCGGCGACGAGCCGGTCGAGCTGGGCCGGGTCGGGGTGCGCGGAGCGCTCGACGTCGCGGTCGAGCACCGCGGCGGTGTTCGCGTCGGCCTCGGCGGTCCAGTCGTCGTAGGGGACGGAGAGGTAGCTGGGCCGGCGGCGCAACCGGGCCTCGAACACGGCCTGGGCCAGCGAGCGCGGGACGTCGGCGGCGGTGGCGGGCTCGGCGGCCCAGCCGACCAGCGGCCGCATCAGCTGGGCGGCGTCGACGTTGGAGAGCATCGCCTCCAGGCCGATGGCCGAGCGCACCTGCTGGCCGGCGGTGAGCACCAGCGGGGTGCGGGAGTAGACGGCGTTGGTGAGGGCGCCCATCGCGTTGCCCGAGCCGGAGGCGGCGTGCAGGTTGACCAGCGCCGGGCGGCCGGTGGCCTGGGCGTAGCCGTCGGCCATGCTGACGACGGCGCCCTCGTGCAGGCCGAGCACGTAGCGGAACTCGCCGGGCAGCTCGGCGAGGAACGGCAGCTCGTTGGAGCCGGGGTTGCCGAAGATGGTGGTGAGCCCCTGGCGGCGCAGGAACTCGTGGGCCACGGTGCGGATCAGCACTGATCCCCCTCTGCGGACGGCTGTGGTGCCGCTCACGCTAGCCGTCGGCCTCTCCGTGCTGGCTCGCCCGGCGACGAAGCCGGAACTCACGCAGGTCACGGAGTTCCCACGATCCGGTCAGAACGGTTCCACTCACTGCCGGCCCGCCCTACTCTGCGGCGTCCATGGCCGACGCGCAGACGGGGATCAACGTGAGTGAACCGCCCTTCCACCAGCCGACCGAGCAGTGGGGAGCACCGGTCGGGCCCGGCACTCCCGTTGGTGCGGGCACACCCTCGGAGCCGGCGCAGCCGTTCTACCGGCGGACGTGGTTCCTCGCGGTCTCCGGTGTTGCGGTGCTGCTGATCGGCATCGGCATCGGTGGCGCCAGCAGCAGCACGAGCACCCGCGCCGTGGCCGACGCCGCCTCGAGCAGTGCGGCGCCGCGAGCCACCACGACGGTCACGGCACCGGCGCCCGCCCCTGCCACCGTGACGGTGACGGCCACGCCACCCGCCACGGCCACCAGCTCGGCACCGCGTCCCGCCCCGGCACCCGCCCCGGCACCCGCCCCCGCTCCCACACCGGCCCCCGCGCCCGCGCCTGGACCCGGGCAGACGGTCGGCCAGCAGAACGCCCTGGGGTCGGCGGAGGACTACCTCGACTACTCGTCGTTCTCCCGCTCGGGTCTCATCGAGCAGTTGGAGTACGAGGGCTACTCGAATGCCGACGCCACCTGGGCGGTCGACAACGTGGGCGCGGACTGGAACGCGCAGGCAGCGCAGAAGGCCGCGGAGTACCTCGACTACAGCTCCTTCTCCCGCTCCGGCCTCATCGAGCAGCTGGAGTACGAGGGGTTCACGCGCGAGCAGGCCGAGTACGGGGTGAGCCAGACCGGCCTCTGACCCGGACGCGCACCGGCAGCCGGCCACGGTGGGTCCGTGGCCGGCTGCCGGGGTGGCGCGCGGTTCAGCTCAGCAAGGGTCCGATGAGGATCTCGCTGCCGTCGGGTCGCCAGGTGCGCCACTGCCCGTCGGGTTGTCGCTCGACCCGGAACCCGTGGTGCACCTTCGTGTGGTGGCGTTCGCACAGCAACGCGGAGTTGGTCAGTGACGTCTCACCGCCGTGCAGCCAGTGGATGAGGTGGTGCACGTCGCACCACCAGGTCGGTGCCCCGCAGCCGGTGAACACGCAGGACTTGTCCCGGCGCTCCACCGCCTTACGCAGACCCGGTGTCACGACCCGGTGGTCCCGACCCAGATCCAGCGGCACCCCGTCGGGCCCCATGACGATCCGGGAGATGCTGCCGTCGCAGGCCAGGTAGCGGGCCCGGGCGGCGGAGATCGTGGCCCCGAACCCCAGCTCCGCCGCACCGGCACCCGTGGCGTCATCGACGAGGTCCTCCAGGTCGACCCCGACCACCACGTGCGGCTTCACCGTCCGCAGCGTGGGCAGGTTCCCCGCCGCCAGCTGGTTGTCGCACACCTGCACGAGGGCGTCGCCCTGCTGTTGGGGCCGGGTGCGGGTGTCACCCTTGGGGCGGTCGGCCTGCACGTGGGACTCGATCACCGCCTTGAACTTCTCCCCGCCGACCGCGTCGGCGTCGAACCGGGCGGTGATGCTGCCATCGGCGTGCGTCACGATCGTCAGCCGCCGGCCCTCGGTCGGGTCCGGCTCCGGGCCATCGGGATCCAGGGCGGCGTCGAAGGCCTGCACCGCGGCCACCATCGACGCATGCGGCGACTCCGCCGCCACCCGGGCCCAGTCGACGTCGAACGCGCCCAGGTCGATGCCCTGCTCCGCGGCCCGGGCCACCTCGCGGTCGCCGACCTTGTCCGCGACCACGTTCACCTGCGCCGCGCTCACCTCACCCGCAGCGAACCCCGCAGCCAGCACCGGGAACGACTCCAGCACCCGACCGGCCCGCACGATCCGGTCGGCCTCCCCCGCCGACACCCGCACGTGCCCGATCAACCACGACCGCATGCTCCTCAGCCCGTCACGCTCCGCGGCCTGGGACACCGCCGCATGCCGCACCGTGCGGGTCAGCTCCGCGGCCACCCGGTTCTGCACCGCCACCAGGAGCGCCGTCCGGTCCAGCACCTGACCACCGGTCATCCCATGCAGGTCCTCGCCCGCCAGGCCGTCCAACGCCGCCAACACGTCCAACCCGGACAGGTCATCGGCGAGTTCGGCGACCACGTTCGGCGCGGCGGCGTCCAGCGTCGTCGACCCGACCACCGAACACCTCCCGATTCATTCGAACATGTGTACGAAGAATAGTCGACCGGCGCGGCCTAGACAACCCGAATCCGCAGGTCAGAAGCCTGTCCACAGATCTACCGGTGGTCTTGACAGGGCGCCGCCGAACGCACCTGAAGGCCCGGCACACCAGCTCAGCTCCGACGGCCGAGGTCAGGCGCGGCGCGGTCGATCCACTCGCGCAGCAGCGCGCCGAAGACCTCGGGCCGCTCGTGCACCAGCGCGTGGCCGGCGCCGTCCACGACCGCGAGCGTGGCGTTCGGGCACTGGACCAGGAGGTCGATCGCGTCGGCGTAGCCGACGGTGGAGTCGCGGCGGCCGGCCACCACGAGGGCGGGCCCGTCGTAGCCCGTGCCCAGGTCGATCGACCACCCGGCGAAGACCCGGCCCAGCGCATCCTCGTCGGCCAGCGCCATGCCGGGGACGACGGAGTCGCGGTACCGGCGGGCGGTCGCACAGGTGCGCACCACGAGGTACTCGTCGAAGCCCGCCCGCTGCTCCGGCGCCAGCTCGTCGTGCGCGTCGTCGTCGTGACGGACCACCTGGTGCTCCGGCACCTGGCCGGTCCGCGCCCCGAGCGGACACACCAGCGCGAGGCCGAGCACCAGGTCGGGACGGCGGGCGGCCAGGCCGCGCGCCAGGTAGGCGCCGTAGGAGTGGCCCAGCAGCAGCACCGGCCCGTCGGCCAGCTGCTCGAGGAAGCCGGCCAGCACCGCGACGACGTCGTCGTTGCTGGTCAGCCCGTCGGCCGTCGTGCGGCCCATGCCGGGGAGATCCGGGTAGACCCGGCGCAGCGCGACGTCCGGGACGACGGCCTCGACCGCCGCTTCGATCTCGCGGTGGTCGACGCCGGCGCCGTGCAGCGCGACCAGCGGCAGGGCGCCGCCGTGCGAGACAGCGTGCACCGAGACCGCGCCGACCCGGCCGGTCCATGACGTGGCCGATGGCGGCACTCTCGTCATGCCGCGCGACCCTATGCCTGGCTGCGGGGTGGACTCCAGATCCGGGAGCAGGGCGCGACCTCGACCCCAGCGAACACCGGGACGGCGCCCCGCGGTCACCCGGCCTGGAAGGAGCGCCGCGCGAGCCCGATGTCGTACCCGTCCAGCGTGGTGACCACCGGCGCCGTCGGGTCGGCGGCCGCGCCGAGAGTGACGAACAACGGGGTGAAGTGCTCCACCGTCGGGTGCGCGTAGGGCATGCCCGGTGCCGCGGTGCGGAACCGGGCGAGCTCGTCCACCGCACCGCGAGCCAGGGCGTCGGCGGCCCAGGCGTCGAAGTCCGCCGACCAGCCGGGCACCCGGTTCTCCGTGAAGTTCTCCCGGCTCAGGAACGGCAGGCCGTGGGTCATGTGCCCCGAGCCGACCACGAGCACGCCCTGCTCCCGCAGTGGCCGGAGGCGGGCGCCGAGCGCCAGCAGCTGGTCGGGGTCCTCGGTGGGCAGCGACAGCTGGAGCACGGGGACGTCGGCGGCCGGGTACATGATCTTCAGCGGCACCCAGGCGCCGTGGTCCAGCCCGCGCCGGGTGTGCTGGTGCACCTGGGTCGTGTCGGGCATCAGCCCCACCACCTGCCGCGCGAGCCGCCCGGCGTCGGGGGTGTCGTAGCGGAACGCGGAGTACATCGGGTCGAAGCCGCCGAAGTCGTAGACCAGCTCGTCGGGCCGGCCGGCGCTGACCGACAGCGGGGCGGACTCCCAGTGCGCGGACACCACCAGGATCGCGGTCGGCCGGGGCAGCGCGCGGGCCCAGTGGTGCAGCGGGTCGAGCCAGTCCGGGCGCTGGAACGGCATCGGTCCGCCGCCGTGGGACAGGTAGAGGCTGGGCAGCGGCCCGTCCTCCGGCGTCCACGGCCGGTGCGGTGACTCGGCTTCCCGTGCAGCGACCCGGCGGAGGTGCGCGGCGAACGGGTGCGCGGCGGGGATGCGCGCGTCGGCCACCGCGGTGGCGCTCGGGCTGGTCATGGGGACTCCTCTACCGGCGGCCGGCAACGCGGTTGGTTGTCGCGACAAGCGACAGTCTGCCGCAGGAAGCTTGTCCCTACAACCATCGACGTCGATGATGGGCCCGTGGACACCCCCTGGCTCGACCGGCGCGAGCTCCGCGCGTGGGTACGGCTGATCGGCGTGCTCGAGCTGCTGCCCGGCACGCTGGACGCGCAGCTGCGCCGGGACTCCGACGTCACGCACTTCGAGTACTACGTCCTGGTGTCGCTCTCCGAGGCGCCCGACCGGACCCTGCGGATGACCGAGCTGGCCCGGCACACCACCGCCACCCTCCCCCGGCTCTCCCACGTGGTCAGCCGGCTGGAGTCCCGCGGCCTGGTCGAGCGCTTCCCCTGCCCGGCGGACCGGCGGGCGACCAACGCCCGGCTCACCGGTGCGGGCTGGGCGAAGGTGCAGGACGCGGCCCCCGGCCACGCCGCCACCGCCCGGCACCACGTCATCGACGCCCTCACCCCGGAGCAGGTCGACCAGCTCGCCGCGATCGGCGACGCCGTCCTCGCCCGGCTCGACCCGTCCGGCTCGCTGTCCGCCGTCTACACCCGCTATGACGCCGCCGAGCCACCGGACCGCACCGGCACCTGATCACCGCCGCGGTCAGGCACTGAGCGAGAGGTACATCCAGGCGCCCCCGCCGACGGCGGCGATGAGCGCCGCGACGAGGTAGGCAGCGATCCACTGCACGCCGCGGACCCGGGCACCCCGCTCGGGCACCAGCTCGCGCAGCTCCAGCACCGGGGCGGGGTTGCGCCGGTACCAGCCGCGGACCACGACGTCGGTGTCGAGCAGGTCGGGCACGCGCAGCAGCCCGAAGAGGCTGCGCGCGAAGGGCCACGGCTGCAGGTACAGCACCGGCACGAACCCCGAGTCGTCCTGGACGACGAGGTCCGGGCTGAGCGCGTAGCCCGGGGTACCGCGACCGATCACCCGTCCGCGCAGCTCGACGGGCAGGCCGGTGACCGGGCTGGCGTCCAGCCGGGTGAGCAGCTCGGTGACGCGGGGCTGGGGCCGGCTGGGCGCGAGCGGCCGCGCGAGGGCGGTGCGGACGAACAGCGCGACGCCGCCGACGGTGGCGGCCTGGGCCATCAGCAGCAGGTCGTCCAGGCCCCAGGCGACGGCGCCGACGAGGAGCGCGATGAACGGCAGGTACCGCACCGGGAGCTCCAGCCAGAAGCGGCGCCGGGCCCGGCTGAGCTCCGGCCCCTCGCAGGACTCGGCGACCGCGTGGGCGCTCCACCGCCGGGGAGCGCCGGGCAGTCCGCTGTCCTCCAGCGAGGCGATCCGCCGCACGATCAGCGGGTGGGTGCTGAACAGCTGGCTGAACCGGGCCCACGGGTTGCAGGTGTCCCAGCGCAGCGCGCCGATCACCTCGGTCGGCTCGAGCCCGCGCTCCCGGGCGGCGAGCACGGTGGCCGCCTGCGCCTGGTCGGCGATGCCGAGCACCCCGACGGCCCGCACCCGCTGGTGCCGCCGCTCCTCCTTGGCCAGCACCTTCTGCCGTTCCTTCTGCTTGTCCACCTTGGCCTCGTGCGCGGCGGCAGCCCGTTCGGCGTCCACCTGGCCCATGCCGTAGCCGATCTTCACCAGGGCGGAGCAGAGCGCGTCCCCGTGGCCGGTGACCGAGCAGCTGTAGTGGTCGGCGCCGAGCTCCCGCGCGCGGCTCAGCGACAGGACGACGAGCTGGGAGAGCAGGTAGCCGAGGAAGCCGACCACCGCGGGGATGGCCGTGTTGGCGTTGTTGCTGCTCCGCAGCGAGAGGTAGACGTAGTAGAGGACGACGGGCACGGTGCCGGCGATCGCCATCACGACGACGTCGTTCTGCCGCACGTGCCCGACCTCGTGGGCGACGACGGCGTCCAGCTCCTGCTCGTCGAGGCGTTCGAGCAGCCCGCGCGTCACGTAGATGCGGGCGTTGCCGCGGGTGTGCCCGAAGGTGAACGCGTTCGGCGTCCCGTCGTCGACGATGCCCAGTCGCACCGGGCGGACGCCGGCCTCGGCGCACCGCCGCGCGACGAGCGCACCGACCTCGTGGTCGGTGTCGTAGCGGTCACCGGTCCAGGCGATGCGGGTGGCGGGGATGAGCCACTGGACGAGGTACGGGGCGAGCGCGTACTGCGCGGCCACGACCACCACCGCCAGCACGACCGGCACCCAGAGCGGCGCGCCGAGGAGCAGGAGCACGCCACCGCCGGCGGCGAGCAGGGCCACCAGCAGGGTGAGCGACACCGCGGAGTGGCGGAGCACGTAGCCGGTCATGGGGCCTTCCCGAGCGTCGACGACAGGGCGTGTGCCTGGTCCCCCCCGCGCCCCGCACCATGATCACGAGCCGCGCCGCGGGTAGATTGCCGCGGACCGGTGCAGCCCGCAACCGCTGCCGCGCGGTCCGGCCGGTGGCGGACCGCGCGCTCTGCCAGGGTGGCGGCGTGGCTCGCGTGCTGAAGGTCTCCGCCCCGCTCGACTTCGCCGCGATCCGGGCCGGGGCCGGGGTACCCGAGGAGTTCCCGGCCGAGGTGCTGGCCGAGGCCGACCGGGTGGCCGCCGATCCCCCGCTGCCCGAGCACGACGCCACCGACCTGCCGCTGGTGACCCTCGACCCGCCCGGCGCCCGCGACCTCGACCAGGCGGTGCACCTGGCCCGCACCGCCGGCGGCTACCGGGTGTCCTACGCGATCGCCGACGTCGGCGCCTTCGTGCCGCTGGGCGGCGCGATCGACGCCGCGGCCCGGCGACGCGGCCAGACCGTCTACTCCCCCGACGGCCGGACGCCGCTGCACCCGCCGCAGCTGTCCGAGGGCGCGGCGAGCCTGCTGCCCGGGCAGCTGCGGCCGGCCGCGCTGTGGACCATCGACCTGGACGCCGACGGCGAGGTCACCGCGGTCGACCTGCGCCGCGCCCGGGTGCGCAGCCGGGCCCAGCTGGACTACGCGTCGGTGGGCGCGGACGTGCCCGCCGAGCTGGCGCTGCTGCCGGAGATCGGCCGGCTGCTGCAGGCCCACGCCCGCGACCGCGGCGCGATCGAGCTCGGCACGCCGTCCCAGGAGGTGGAGCCCGCGCCCGGCGGCGGCTGGACCATCGCCTTCCGCGGCCAGTCCGACGTCGAGGGGTGGAACGCGCAGATCTCGCTGCTCACCGGACGCTGCGCGGCCCGGCTCATGCTCGACGGCGGGGTCGGGGTGCTGCGCACGCTGCCGCCGCCCGACCCGGGCGCGGTAGAGACGCTCCGCCGGCTCGCTCCCGAGCTGGGCGTCGACTGGCCGGACGGCGCCGGCCCCGGCGACGTGATCGCCACGCTGGACCCGGCCCGGCCCCGGCATGCGGCCTTCCTGGACGCCGCGACCTCGCTGCTGCGCGGCGCCGGCTACACCGCGTTCGACGGGACGCCGCCGGACCAGCCCGGGCACGGTGGCGTCGGCGGGCCGTACGCGCACGTGACCGCGCCGCTGCGCCGGCTGGTCGACCGGTTCGGCACCGAGGTCTGCCTGGCGCTGGCCGCCGGCGAGCAGCCTCCCGCCGAGCTGCGCGCCGCACTGCCGGAGCTCCCCGGGCTGATGGCCGCCTCTGACCGGCGCACGCGCGAGGTCGAGCGCGCCGTCATCGACCTGGTCGAGGCCACCGTGCTGGCCGGGCGGGTCGGTGAGGTGTTCGACGCCGTCGTGCTCGACGCGGACGAGAAGCGCTCGACCGTGGTGCTCAGCGACCTGGCCGTCGAGGCCCGCTGCGACGACCCGCTGACCCCGGGCCAGCGAGTCCGCGTGCGACTCGTGACGGCGGACCCGGCTACCCGCATCGTCCGATTCACCGCCGCTGGTGACCGGGCTCGCGCGCCCCGATGACTTCGCCGTCGTCCCCGAGTCAGTGCTGGGAGACGACCGACCCGGAGGAGGACCCGTGCCCACGATCCTGCCGATGCTGCTCACCGCCGACCCCGAACGGCTGCGGGACTTCTACGTCGGAGCCCTGGGCGCCGCGGAGGTCGAGCGGACGTCGCCGGAGGAGGCCGGTGAACCGCCGTCCTTCCTGAGCGTCCGCTTCGACGACTCGGCGCTCGGGTTCATCCGCGAGTCGGACCCGCCGGCGGGCAACCGGACCCTGCTCAGCATCGACGTCGCCGACGTCGACGCGCTGCTGGACGCCGTGCGCGCGCACGGCGGCGCGGTCACCGGCGGGCCGACCGACATGGCCCGGGGCGTGCGCGTGGCCCACGTGACCGACCCGGACGGCAACCCGGTCAACCTGCAGTGCCCCGTTCGGCACTGAGATCCGTGGCACCGCGCGCTCCGACGAGGTCCCGACCCGAAGCCGAGCAAGCGGCACGCGCAGGGGAAGTCGCTGGCCGCGGGGAGGGCGACCAGGCACGCTGGCCAGGCGATCACCCCCGTCGACGAGAGAGCACGAGCCGCGCGCATGAACGACGTCCCGCTGTCCGACGCCGACTACGTCGAGGCGCACCCGCACTCCTCCCGGCAGGCGCGGGCCATCGCCGAGGCCGGCACGATCCTGCGGGTGCAGGTCGGCTCGGGGGTGCACGGCACTGCGGTCGACGGCTCGGACGACCGCGACGAGATGGGCGTGTGCCTGGAGCCTCCGGCGTTCGTCACCGGCATCGCCCGGGTGCCCAACCCGGTGGCGACCAGCGGGTCGACCGTCCCGTTCGAGCAGTGGGAGTACCACACCGCCTGGCAGCGGGCCGGTGGCCTGGCCAACCGCAGCGGCGCGGGTGACCTGGACGTGATCGTCTACTCGGCGCGCAAGTACGCACAGCTGGCCGCGAGCGGCAACCCCACCGTGCTGCTGCCGCTGTTCGTCCCCGACGCGGAGATCGTGACGATCACCGAGGCGGGGCGGGAGCTGCGCGACGGGGCGGCCGCGTTCGCCTCGATGCACGCCGCCCAGCGTTTCTCCGGCTACATGACGAAGCAGCGGTACGGCATCTCCGGGGAGCGCGGGCGTACCAACCGCCCCGAGCTGGTCGCGGAGTTCGGCTACGACTGCAAGTACGCGATGCACGCGCTCCGGCTGGGCGTGCAGGGCATCGAGTACCTGAGCACCGGCCGGATCACCCTGCCCGTCCCCGAGCCGCACCTGACCGCGCTGCGGGAGGTGCGGCTCGGGCAGTGGTCGCTGGCCGACGTCCTCGCCTGGTACGACGACCTCGACGCGCAGCTGGCCGCGCTCGCCGCCACCGAGCCGCTGCCGAGGGAGCCGGACCGGGCCTGGATCGACGCGTGGCTGCACCGCTCGTACACCCGCTTCTGGGCCGCACGAGCGTGACGGACGACGCGGTACGGCAGCACCTGCCCGGTTTGATCGACCTCAGCGAGACGACCCGCGCGCTGCTCGCCGCCGTGCGGGGGGCCGGTGGTCGGCCGTACCTGGTCGGCGGCTGCGTCCGGGACGCGCTGCTGCACCCGGGCCGACGGCCCAAGGACGTCGACGTCGAGGTCTTCGGGCTGGCCCTCGACCCGCTCGTGGCGGCGCTGCGCACGGTCGGGCCGGTCGACGAGGTGGGCCGGGCGTTCGCGGTTCTCAAGCTGCGGCGCGGCGAGGAGGACTTCGACGTCTCCCTGCCGCGCACGGAGGTCAAGACCGGACCGGGTCACACCGGCTTCGTCGTCGTCCCGGATCCGGCCACGCCACCCCGGACGGCGGCCGGTCGGCGCGACTTCACCCTCAACGCGCTGATGTACGACCCGGCGACCGAGGAGGTGCTCGACTTCTTCGGCGGCCTGGCCGACCTGCGGGACGGCGTGCTGCGGCACACCACCGCCGCGTTCGCCGAGGACCCGCTGCGGGTGCTGCGCGGTGCGCAGTTCGCCGCCCGCTTCGGCTTCCGCCTCGCTGCCGAGACGGCCGCGCTGTGCCGGCAACTGGCGCCCACGTTCGGCGAGCTGGCGACCGAACGGGTGTGGGGTGAGTGGCGCAAGATCGGCGAGAAGGGCCGGCACGTCAGCGCCGCGCTCACCGCGCTGGACGACGCCGGGTGGCTCGGTCACTTCCCGCAGCTGGCCCGGCTGGCCGGCATCCCCCAGGACCCGCACTGGCACCCGGAGGGCGACGTCCTCACCCACAGCGGGCTGGCCGCCGATGCCGCCGCCCGGCTCGCCGACGCCGCCGGGCTGACCGGGGACGACCGCAGCGTCGTCGTCCTCGGCGCGCTCGTCCACGATCTCGGCAAGGCGACGCACACCCAGGTGCGGGCGGACGGGCGGATCACCTCCTACGGTCACGCCGCGGCCGGCGTCGCGCCCGCGGGAGAGCTGCTCACCGCGATCGGTGCGCCGCCGGGGCTCATCGCGCGGATCACGCCGATCGTCCGGGAGCACATGGTGGCCATCGGGTCGGTGGGGACGCCGCGCGCGTCGGTCGTCCGCCGGCTGGCCCGCCGGTTGGCACCGGCGACCGTCGCCGAGTGGTCGCTGGTCTGCGGCGGCGACCACGGTGGCCGCGGCACGGGGTCCGGGCCGAACCCGACGCTCGCCTGGCTCGCCGTCGCCGAGAACGTGGGCGTGACCCAGCGGCCTGGGAAGCTGCTGCTGCGCGGCACGGACCTGATGGCCCTCGGGCACGCGCCCGGCCGCCACTACGCGCCGGTCATGGCCGCGGCTCTCGACGCGCAGGACGACGGCGCGTTCACCGACCACGCCGGCGCCGTCGAGTGGCTGGCCGCTGCGGCCGCCGACGGCCGGCTGGACGCGTGGCTGCAGGAAGGCCTCGCAGGTCGGCACCGCACCCGGGCCTGACGGCGGACTCCCGGTGCCCGGTACGGATCACCGGCGAGACACCGCTCCCCTGTCGAGGCACACCGCCGCGCCGACCGGGCACAGCACATCGTTGACCGCGATCGCCGTTGTCGCCCCGTCGAGCACGCCGGAGCCGCCATGGCCACGCGGCCTTGATGGGCACCCAGATCGAGCAGAAGACCACCAGCAGGAGCAAAACCGCGAGGCCGACGACGAGCGCGTACGTCGCCAGGGCCGACTGGGTCTTCTGCGCCATGTCGATGTCCAGCGCCGTCGTCCCGGTGATCTCGTAGCTCACGCCCTGGTCGCGTTCCACGGCCGGGCGGGCGTCGCGCAGCGTGTTCACCAGCGCCTCGGTGCGCTCGTCGGTCGGGCCGGTGGTGGGGACGGCGGTGAGGATCGCGGTGTCGCCCTGCGCGTTGAAGGTCGGGGTCGACACCGAGGCAACGCCGTCGGTCGCTGCGATCTCGTCCGCGACGGACGCGACCGCGGTCTCCGGGTCTGCGGCGGCCCGCGCGTCGACGACCACGGTGAGTGGGCCGTTGGAGCCGGGGCCGAACGCCTCGGCGCGCGGGTCGTAGGCGCGGCGCTCGGTGTCCGTGGTGGGCAGCGAGGCGTCGCCGGGGGTGCCCAGCTGCAGCGACAGCGCCGGGACGGCGACGGCGACGAGCACCGCGACCCCAGCGATCGTGACCAGCAGCGGGCGGCGCCGCACCAGCCGCATCCAGCCCCGGGCCACCGGGACGCGGGGGCTCGTGCGGGTCCCGCGCCGCTGCGACCGCGACCGGACCCGGTTGGGGAACATGCCCAGCAGCGCCGGGACCAGGGTGAGGGCGACCAGCACGGCCACGACGACGGCACCGGCGGCGGCCAGCCCCATCTTCATCAGCGACGGGATGCCGACCACGGCCAAGCCGGCGAGCGCGATCACCACCGTCGTCCCGGCGAAGACGACCGCGGACCCGGCGGTGCCGACGGCGCGACCGGCGGCCGTCTCGGCGTCGTGCGTGAGCCGTTCCTCCTGGTACCGCGAGACGACGAACATGGCGTAGTCGATGCCGACGGCGAGCCCGAGCATCAGCGCGAGCATCCCGCTGGTGATGGCCATGCCCAGCGGGCCGGCCACGGCCCAGACGCCGAGGAACGAGATGGCCACCCCGATGATCGCGGTGAGCAGCGGCAGGCCGGCTGCCACCAGCGACCCGAAGGTCAGCAGCAGGACGAGCGCGGCGACCGCGACCCCGATGAGCTCGGTGGCGCTCATCTTGGTGGGGCTCTTGAGGGCGGAGCCGCGCATCTCCGCAGTCAGCCCGCCGTCCCGCGCCTGCTCGACGGCCTCTTCCAGCAGGGCGCGCGACTCGTCGGTCACCTCCGCCGAGGGCACCTCGTAGCTCACCGACGCGAAGCCGTTCGAGCCGTCGGCGTTGATGCTGGTGCCCGCGGAAGGCGGCACCACCCGGGACACCTGCGGGCTCTCGGCGGCGGTGGCCAGCACCGCCTCGATGGCCGCCTGGTTCGCCGGCGTCTCGAGCTGCCCGCCGTCCGGGGCGACGAAGACGAGGGTCGCCGATGCGCTGTCCGAGGGCGTGTCGGGGAAGCGCTCGGCGAGGAGGTCGAAGGCGTCCTGCGACTCGATGCCCGGGATGGTCGCCCGAGTGTTCACCGGGCCCTCGGAGGTGACGGCGGCCGTCACCGCCCCGGCCAGGACCAGCAGCCAGATCACAGCGACCGACCACCGCCTTCGGAAGGAGAAGCGGCCGAGACGATCGAGCAGACCTGCCATGTCGGTACACCCCAGCGGTCGTGGTGGTTGTCCCGAAGAGCGTTTCGTCCAGGCAGGGGTCCCGTCGTCGTGCAGGCGCAGGCTCTGACTACGGCGTTCTCAGTAGGCGACCCGCCGTAGCGTGACCGGTCTGATCAACGGTCGAGCACCGGCTCGCTCTGCGGGCCGTCGAGCCAACGGGTGTCCGCGGTGCCGGCGGGGAGGTGCGCGAGGTAGATGTCGACCTTGTGGGATGACGTCGAGCCCGTCCTGTACACGCGCGCATGACCATCAGAGCGGACGGGCGTTTGTTGCTCACACGATCACCTGTGGACCACTCCGCCGCACCCGCACCCCGCAACTTCCAGAGGTTCATCTGCGAAGGTAGATTGAAGAGGTGCTGGTGCAGGAGGGGAGCCTACGCGAGGCCACTCTTCGTCGACTTCGCCGCAGGTGGCCCACCCAATCGGGCGCCCTGGTCATTGAAGAACTAGGAACCCACTTTGGCGCTTCCCGAATCGATATCGCCGTCGTTGACCTCGGGCTTCACGGGTATGAGCTAAAGTCCGACCTAGACAATCTAAGTCGCCTCCCCAAGCAGATAGACGCCTTCAACGAAGTATTTGACTATACGAGCATTGTGTTAACTCAGCGACATCTCGCCGAAGCATTCCTACTCGTCCCCGACTCATGGGGCATTCTGATTGCCGAACCCACTCCTCGCTCGGTGGCTTTGCGCTCATGGCGGAGACCCGCCCTCAACCGAGAGGTCGAGCCGCTGCATGTCGCTGGACTGCTTTGGCGGGACGAACTGGCCGAACAACTAGCTTCGATGGGTGCGAGCGAGCGCCTAAGCTCTGCCACTCGTCTTGAGTTAATGCATCGCCTCATCCAAGAGGCCCAAGGTGCGGAACTACGAGAGATCGTTAGCTCTCGACTCAGGGGACGCCGTGGGTGGCGAGGCGGTCCAACACCACTGCCAGATGGTGAGATATCGCCGAACGCAAATACGTCGTCGCGTTTCCTGGACCGTCGACGCCGCTAGCCACAGCTTCCAAGTACGCATCGCCCGAACTGTACCCACTGCCGCGGAAATAGGGCTCACGCACAAGGTCTCCCGCCAGCGCTACGTACTGGGGGCTTGGATTAGTGCGACTCTCGGCCCTATGAACGGCCCACGTGTCGTCAGTCGTATACCGAATGCTCGGGATGGGCGACCAAGCAATGTCAGCGTAAGTAGGCACGCCCACTGCATAATCACCGTAGGTGAGCTCTCGGCCAGGCCCCCGCGCCACCAGCGCGCGATATGCCTGAGCATCATTCCGGGCTACCTGCACGACGCTGTTCTTTTGCACGACATCGCCAACCGACTCAGGGAATGCCGAGAAAGCGACGGTACAACTGCGCCAACCAGTGAGATTAGGCACCGACCGAAGGGCCGACTCCGCAGTCGCAATACGCGACGCTGTACTGTCGCGCACGAGTCCCACATCCAAGACCAAGTCCACCTCTGATTCGGTCACAGACAAGGCGGACATGACACCCGAGACTTCCGCGGCTAGGCCAGCAGCGGATGTTGTGAGCACGTCCTCCGCCTCAAGCCGTAGGACGACTCCCCGACTGTCCGTAGCCGCGACGGTAGCCATTGTTGATAGCACGCCAGCATCATCGTCGATAGTGACCACCGGAACGGCGGACACATTGCCGCTCCGAAGAAGGCTGAATGCGTTCGAGATTTTACCGACCCATGTCGTCGGATCGAAACCATCCAGATTTAGAGGATGGACCCAGATATCCTGACCCGACAGTTGCCATGCCCGCACGATGGACCGCGCATTCGCCTCGGGGTCTCGAACTTCGAACAGTGGAACCAGATTGGGCGAGACAGTTGCCGCCACCGCATGCAGCTCGGCCTGCTTGCACTTGAGGATGGCAACGTAGGACGTGGAGTCGACTGCACCCGTGGCGACCATGCGCGGAACTCTAGTTTCGGAACAGCAGCGAGCGCCACCCGTAGGTCACGTCACTTAGTTCGCGTCCTACGCCGCGACCTCACCCCTAGGGCCGGATCCCTCACAGCCAGAGGTAACAGGCTCGCGGTGGATCACGCGGCGGGGACTGCCCCACCGCACCACGATGGCGCCTCACGAGCGGGAGGTTGCCAGTCGCGGGTTCAGAATAACTCCCACAGGGAGGACGCAATAACTACCAGGCCAGACGAAGCTGCCGACTGGGCGGGCTACCGCTCATCGTGCGACCGCCAGAGGTACGCCGAGTTGAGGCCAGCCAGCGTTCGCCAGCCGATGGCAGCGCCGATGTCAGTGAAGGCGTCGTCCATCCGAGCGATGACCGTCTGAGCCATGTCGGCATTCAAGTGCAACGCTTCGCTGCCAGCGTCGATTCCACTGGCACGCAGTCGCTCGCGAGCCCGCGCGTCGTCATGGACGAGGTAGTTGCGCCAGGTACTCAGCCAGCGCAACGTTCTGACCGTCTCGGCGTCGAGGTCGCGGGTGCCCGGGCCGCCGATGGCTCGGGGTGCCGCCTCCCAGCGAGCCACCCAGCCGCCCGCGCCTCGCGGCTCAACTTCCGCGAGGTGGTAAGCCCGATGAATCCAACCCTCGGCAGCGGCCTGCGCCAGCACGACGGTCTCGACCGCAGCGTCGAGTTCGCGCAGGCGCCGCTCGAAACGCCCCGTCTCGGCGGCTTCCGTCGCACGTTTCCGCGCCTGATAGGCCGTCGCGCAGGCCCGGCGGTAGAGCATCGCTGCCGGGAATAGCTCGGCCGCCACCAACCCGGCCCCCCGTTTCAGCCACGGCATCCCTACTTGTTCCTGCACACGCTACTCGAGTGCATTGACCATGAAGGCTGCTAACGGTGATGCGGCTGATCGATGACAGTCCACCGCGGGCGGTCTTGTTGAGGCTGACGCGGAGCCAACCGGGCAAGGCGGCTACTCGTTCGACTGAGCCATCGAAGGGGGTACGCAGTCGCCTCAGATTTCCAGTTGACTCTAGTCAGCTATGGACGCGATTGGAGCCTCATCGCCCGTACTGCGGAGACGATTCCCGCCTCGTCGGCAGGAGTCTCGTTCCAGTCCGTCCAAAAACGTTTCGTCGCACTGTTCGGCTTCGTTGCAGGGGTGTCGAATTTGATTCTTGTTGGCAAGACCATCGCGTCACCAAGAATGAGCGCCTCGCCCACGTCCAGTAGCGGAAGAGCGGCAGCGAGCCCACCCATGTTGTCAGGCAGCAACTGTTGGACGACCCGCTGATCCTGATCATTGGTCAGTCGCAGCACGACAAAGTTGTTGCACTGCGACAGGACAGTCCGACTGACATCAGACGGTCGCTGACTTACGACGAGGAGGGACACTCCGTACTTTCGACCTTCCTTGGCGATGCGTTCGAAAGCGTCCAAGGCCCGCTGCTCCCCCGCCCCATGATCGCGCGCCGGCAAATAAAGGTGCGCCTCATCACAGACGAACGTTACCGGGGTCCGAGCGGACTCCGGAGCCCAGAAGTGAATGTCGTAAAGGATTCGAGCCAAGACGCCAACAACGACCGGAAGAACGTCGCTTGGCACCTCGCTGAAGTCGACGACCTTAATGCCAGGGCTAGTGCCTAGCAGAACCTTGGCTAGGTCGTCTAGCCAATCAAGAGCCATCGCCGAAGCAGGTGGGGCGAACATGAATCCATACCGTCGGTCCTCGATTCGGGACTCAAGCCGCGATATGAATCTTGTGAGCCGGCCATTGAACGGACCTTTGACTAGAGTCGACTTCCCGGGAACCATCCCCTCATCGTCTGCAACGAGTCCTGCCACTAGTCCGCCCAGGTCAAAAGGGACCGGACTGTCGACCGTGAAGCTAGCCAGGAGCTCCGGATCCCCGACCACTGACAAAGATTCAGCCTTGAGCCGACGCACGTGATGGGACAGCCGAGCCGCCTGGTTGGGTGCGTTCTCCTCTGTTCGATCCAACAGAAGAGCCTGCATTTCCTCTTGGTTCAGGAGCCACCATGGCAGGAAGAGCAAGCGATCATCATCGGACGCTGCGTCCCCAGGACCAGCAACTTTCAGGTACTTAGCCACAGGATCAGGACCGTCCGTGAGCGGCTCATACTCACCATGCATATCGAACACAACCAAGTTTGGATGGGCCAGTCGCTTCGCCCTCTCAAGTACCACTGCGACGGACCAACTCTTACCCGAACCAGTGCTACCCAAAAGTGCGGCATGCCGTTGAAACAGTCGATCTCCATCAGCAATTGCCGTTGCGGAGCCATCTGCTACGAACGTCCCAAGCCTCAACTGGCGCTCTGGCTCAACTTGACTGGTCAACAAGTTCATTAAGGCCTGCAGATCCGGCCCCTCGATTACCCAGCAGCCCGAGTCGACCACGGGGTAACTATCCGCGCCGCGCTTGAAGCTGTCCCCTGAGAGGCCGGAGACCTGTCGATAGGTGCCCAGAAGCACCACGCGGACGAGATCGCGCTGGCGAGTGGTCGACGGCGAGGCTTCATTTCCATCAGACGTTTCGTCGAACAGAAGGTCGTCCTGCAAGTCGCGAGTCACACGGTCGAGTAGGCCGACCAAGTACTCGGAGGCTACCGCTCCCTGAATCGCGACTAGGCTTCCGACACTCACGCGCGTAACCCGGTCGTGATCGCTGGCTTCAACCCAAACGCTTGCCGTATCAACGCGAAAGACTCGACCTAGAGCATCGGCCTTATCAAAAGTCAATGCAGGGGTCATGCCGCTAACACCTCTCTGAGAAATGTGTCGAGCTGCCAAAGATTGAGATCACTGATCCTCTGACTACCAATGCTTGTAGTCAGTTCAGTGCCACTCCCACCCGCACCCGCCGATAGAGCAATGGACTGGCCACTGCTCGCCTCCAAGTACTGGTGGGCCGCTAGCGTCAAGTCTCTTGTCAAGATGACGGACGGCACCCTCGAGTACCGCGCCTTAAGGTGCACCTGCAAATGATCGTCATTGAAACCGAAACCCAGTATCAGCAGGCCGGACGCTCGATCGATGGCCTGATTAGCTCGGTTTCGCTGCAGATCGAACGGAGTCTCGTACCCCAAACGCAGTTTGCCATCACCGGGCGACACGATAAGCGGCGCTTGGTCTCCGACAGACACTTGGCTTTGCATGACTGGACCACCAGCATCGCCGGTCTGGTACCAATCAAGACTGCCATGGGGCTTCGACAAGCAGACGTGCGGAACTATCGACGTCTCCCACCGTTGTCGAGCGCCAGCGATCCGCTTGAATCTGCGACACTCGTTCGCCGATTCACTCTCATCAAGGAAGCCAAACGGGCTCCCAGCGAACATCGTGTTGACTCGGACAGCCCCTCGAGCTGCCGAGTACTCGATAAGGCGATCGTAATTTGTGGTTATCACATTCGCAACGTCGGTTACCCGGAGAAGGTGTCGCAATAGGCGGGTCAGTGGCGGATCATAGGACGCCTGCATAATCTCTTGGAGCGCCACCGCCTCAGATTCGAGTATCCGAATCGCCACCTGGCGCGTCAAGACTCTGTGCAACTCGTCGGTCAGCGCAATCGTAGTCAGCGCCTCTTCGAGCCCCTGCCCCTGCTCGAGGCGTTTCGCTATAGCAGCCCACTGACTCGCGCCTTCCTCGGTCAAGTGCGAGCCGACTGAGGACAACAGGTGTTGCGCGAGGTCCCACATGCCTGGAAGCCCAGAAGCGGCTGAAAGTCCAGAGCCGATCAGCGTTACCAGGCCCGGGCGAAACAGATCTTGCGCATGCCTGTACGCGGTATCAAGATCCAACGTTCCCCCGTGTCGCACTGCTCATTTGGAGCCCTTGCGCACAGTACCGACCCAATTACAGCTGCGCAAACATGCAGAAGTACTCTTGGTGCCATAAATAAGCATGGCCGCCATCCGGAAACGGATGACGGCCAAGGCTTTGGGTGGAGCTGAGGGGACTCGAACCCCTGACCCCCACACTGCCAGTGTGGTGCGCTACCAGCTGCGCCACAGCCCCTTGCCGACCCGGTCTGGTGCGTCCGAGCCGTGGAGAACACTACATCAGGGTGAACGGTGCCCGGCGGAGGGGTCCCCGCCGGGCACCGTGTCGTCAGCCCTCGGCGCCGAAACGCTGGTCGAGCGCCAGGTTGAGCTCCAGCACCCGCACGTGCGGCGCCCCGATGAAGCCGAGGTCGCGCCCGTCGGTGTGCTCGTCCACCAGCGCCTGGACGTCGTCCACCGGCACCCCGCGCGCCTCGGCGAGGCGAGCCACCTGCAGAGCCGCGTACTCCGGCGAGATGTCCGGGTCGAGCCCCGACCCCGACGCCGTCACGGCGTCGGCCGGCACCTCCGACTCGGGCACCCCGTTGAACGCGGCCACGTCGGCCCGCCGCTCCCCCACCGCGGCGACCAGCTCCTCGGAGTTCGGCCCGAGGTTCGAGCCACCCGACGCCGCGCCGTCGTAGTCCGACGCCGACGGCCGGGTCTGGAAGTACTCCGGCAGCGGGTCCCCGTCCTCGTCGGTGAACGACTGGCCGATCAGCGACGACCCGACGACGGAACCGTCCACGGAAACCAACGACCCGTCGGCTCGAGCCGGCGCGATCAGCTGGGCGACGCCCGTCATCAGCAGCGGGTACGCCAGCCCCAGCACCACGGTGGCCACGAGCAGGGCACGAACAGCAGCCACCAGCTGGCGGCCCGAACGCAGAGCGGACATCACGCGATCCCCGGGATGAGAGAGACGAGCAGGTCGATGAGCTTGATCCCGACGAAGGGCAGCACCACGCCGCCGACGCCGTAGAGCAGCAGGTTGCGGCGCAACATCGCCGACGCGGACGCCGGCCGGTACCTCACGCCGCGCAGCGCCAGCGGCACCAGCGCCACGATGATCAGCGCGTTGAACACGACCGCGGAGAGGATCGCCGACTCCGGCGAGCTCAGCCGCATGACGTTGAGCGCGTCCAGCCCCGGGAAGACTCCGGCGAACATGGCCGGCAGGATCGCGAAGTACTTCGCCAGGTCGTTGGCGATGGAGAACGTGGTCAGCGACCCCCGGGTGATCAGCAGCTGCTTGCCGATCTCCACGATCTCGATCAGCTTCGTCGGGTCGGAGTCCAGGTCGACCATGTTGCCGGCCTCCTTGGCCGCGGTCGTCCCGGTGTTCATCGCCACCCCGACGTCGGCCTGCGCCAGCGCCGGGGCGTCGTTCGTCCCGTCACCGGTCATCGCCACCAGCCGGCCACCGGCCTGCTCGCGCTGGATCAGCGCCAGCTTGTCCTCCGGCGTCGCCTCGGCCAGCACGTCGTCGATCCCGGCCTCCTCGGCGATCGCCCGGGCCGTCCGCTCGTTGTCGCCGGTGATCATCACCGTGCGGATCCCCATCCGGCGCATCTCCGCGAACCGCTCGGCCATGCCCGCCTTCACGACGTCCTTCAGGTGGATGACGCCCAGCACCCGGGCGCCGTCCGAGGAAGCGACAGCCAGCAGGAGCGGCGTCCCGCCGGCGGCGGAGATGCTGTCGACGACGTCCCCGACCTCCGGCGGCACCGGGCCGTCCTGCGCCCGCACCCACGCCAGCACCGCACCCGCAGCGCCCTTGCGCAGCTGCCGGCCGTCGGGCAGGTCGACCCCGCTCATCCGGGTCTGCGCGGTGAACGGCACGAACTCCGCACCCGGCAGGTCGTCCCGCCCGCGCAGGCCGTACCGCTCCTTCGCCAGGACGACGATGCTGCGCCCCTCCGGCGTCTCGTCCGCCAGCGAGGCCAGCTGCGCGGCGTCGGCGACCTCGTCGTCCGAGCACCCGCCGACGGCGACGAACTCCGACGCCTGCCGGTTGCCGAGGGTGATGGTGCCGGTCTTGTCCAGCAGCAGGGTGTTCACGTCACCGGCTGCCTCGACCGCGCGGCCGCTCATCGCCAGCACGTTGCGCTGCACCAGCCGGTCCATCCCGGCGATGCCGATCGCCGACAGCAGCGCGCCGATCGTGGTCGGGATCAGACACACCACCAGCGCGATCAGCGTCGTCAGCGACTGCTCCGCGCCGGAGTAGATCGCCAGCGGCTGCAGCGTGATGACCACGACCAGGAACACGATGGTCAGCGAGCTGAGCAGGATGTTCAGCGCGATCTCGTTCGGCGTCCGCTGCCGGGAGGCGCCCTCGACCAGGGCGATCATCCGGTCGACGAACGTCTCCCCCGGCTTGCTGGTGATCTCCACGACGATCCGGTCGCTCAGCACTGTCGTCCCGCCGGTCACCGCCGAGCGGTCACCGCCGGACTCGCGGATCACCGGCGCCGACTCCCCGGTGATCGCCGACTCGTCGACGCTGGCGATCCCCTCGACGACGTCGCCGTCCCCCGGGATCACCTGCCCCGCGACGACGACCACCCGCATGCCCGGCCGCAGGTCGGCCGCGGGCACCTCGGAGCCGTCGAGCAGGTACGCGACGGTGGTCTGCCGGGCCTTGCGCAGGGTGTCGGCCTGCGCCTTGCCCCGCCCCTCGGCCACGGCCTCGGCGGCGTTGGCGAACAGCACGGTCAGCCACAGCCAGCCGGCGATCAGCCAGCCGAACACCGACGGGTCGGTGATCGCCAGCACGGTGGAGAACACCGAGCCGACCCACACCACGAACACCACCGGCTGGCGCACCAGCCCACGCGGGTCGAGCTTGCGGACGGCGCCGGCCAGCGCCGGCCCCCACTCGATCGACGCGCGGGGACGTGGCTCGGTGGGTGCGGGCGAGACGGGACGACGATCGAGCGCCGCGGTCATGACAGTCCTTCTGCGAGGGGTCCGAGGGAGAGGACCGGGAAATAGGTGAGGCCGACGATCACCAGGACGACGGCGCCCAGCAGGCCGACGAACAGCGGCTGGTGGGTGGGCAGCGTCCCGGCGGTCACCGGCGCCTTGCCCTGCGTCGCCAGCCGGCCGGCCAGCGCGACCACCAGCACGATGGGCAGGAACCGGCCGAAGGCCATCGCCAGGCCCAGGGCGGTGTTGTAGAACGGCGTGTTCGCGCTCAGCCCGGCGAACGCCGAACCGTTGTTGTTCGACGCGGACGTGAAGGCGTAGAGCACCTCGCTCAGCCCGTGCGACCCGCTGTTGAGCAGCGAGCTCAGCCCGGTGTCGGTGACCACCGCGACCGCCGTCCCGGTGAGCACGAGCACCGGGGTGACCAGCACGTACAGCGAGGCGAGCGTCATCTCCCGGCGGCCGAGCTTCTTGCCCAGGTACTCCGGGGTGCGCCCGACCATCAGGCCGGCGACGAACACCGCGACGACGGCGAGCACGAGCATCCCGTAGAGCCCGGAGCCCACCCCGCCGGGCGCGACCTCGCCGAGCATCATGTTCGCCAGCACCAGCATCCCGCCGGTGGGCGTGTAGCTGTCGTGCATCGAGTTGACCGCGCCGGTGGAGGTCAGCGTCGTCGCCGTCCCGAAGAGGACAGACAGCGGACCGCCGAAGCGCACCTCCCGGCCCTCGGTCGCGGCTCCCGCCAGCTGCAGCGCCGCTCCCCCGGCCCGGGCCTGCGCCCAGCTGGCCAGCGCCAGCGACGCCGCGGCCAGGCCGGCCATCACGCCGACGATCGCGTAACCCTGCTTGCGGTCACCGACCATCCGGCCGAAGGTGCGCGGCAGCGAGAACGGGATCACCAGCAGCAGGAACACCTGGAACAGCGAGATCCAGGCGCTCGGGCCCTCGAACGGGTGCGCGGAGTTGGCGTTGTAGAAGCCACCGCCGTTGGTGCCCAGCTCCTTGATCGCCTCCTGCGAGGCCACCGGCCCGCCGGGCAGGAACTGGGTCGCCCCGGCCAGGGTGTTCGCGTCGGTGCCCGACGACAGGTTCTGCACCACGCCACCGAGCACCAGGACGACCGTCGCGACCACGGCCAGCGGCAGCAGCACCCGGGTGACAGCCCGGGTCAGGTCCACCCAGAAGTTGCCCAGCCGGTCGGTGCCGCTGCGGGCGAAGCCGCGCACCAGCGCGACCGCCACCGCGATGCCGACCCCGGCGGAGACGAAGTTCTGCACCGCGAGCCCGGCCATCTGCACCAGGTGGCCCATCGTCGACTCGCCGCTGTAGCCCTGCCAGTTCGTGTTGGTCACGAAGCTGACCGCGGTGTTCCAGGCCGAACCCGGCTCCACGGCGGCCATGTCGTTGCCCAGCGGCAGCCACTGCTGCACCCGCTGCAGCAGGTAGAGGAAGAGCACCGACACCAGCGAGAACGCCAGCACGCTGCGCAGGTAGACCGGCCAGCGCTGCTCGGTGTCGGCGTCCACCCCGACGGCCCGGTAGACCAGCCGCTCGGCGCGGGCGTGCCGCGGGCTGGTGAACACCCGGGCCATCCAGTCGCCCAGTGGCTTGTGGACGGCGACCAGCGCGACCACCAGCAGCGCGACCTGCAGCCACCCGGCTGCGGTGCTGCTCATCAGAACCGCTCCGGGAACAGCAGGCTGCCGAGCAGGTAGAGCACCAGGCCGGTGGCCACGGCGAGCGCAACCCAGGTCACAGCCGTTCCACCCCCCGCACCGCGAGGAGCAGCAGTCCGAAGACCGCCAGCGTGAGCAGCACGTAGACCACGTCGGTCACGTCGTGAGCACCTTCATCCCGATCCGGGCGGACGACCGGTCGTCGTCCACGTCCGGCCGGCGACGCTAGGAGCGCTCGGGGATGCTGACGGCTGTCTTGACGCGTCCTTGACGGTGCGGGGCGGCGACCTTGACGCCGTCCTGACGGGCGGCGGACGGGACCCACCGTTGTGCGCTCATCGTCGGTTTCCGGCGGGGAACCGACGATGAGCGCACAACGGCGTCGTCAGGCGGACGGCGGCGGGGTCATCTGGGCGACGCGCACCGAGTTGCCGAACGGGTCGCGGAAGCCGAAGTCGATGCCGTAGGGCTGCACCACCGGCTCCTCGGGCAGCTCCACGCCCTTCTCCTGCAGCGCGGCGTGGGTCTTGTGCGCGTCGTCGGTGGTGAAGAACAGGTGCCCGCCGCCGACGCCCTTGGTGACCACGTCGCGCACCTGGCCGGCGATCTCCGGGCTGACCGACGGCGGCGCGGGCAGCTCCAGCAGGACGGCGTGCCCCGGGTCGCTGGGCAGCGCCACGGTCAGGAAGCGCATCGGCCCGAAGTGCTGGTCGGTCTGCACCTCGAAGCCGAGCGTGCCGACGTAGAAGTCCAGCGCCTGGTCCTGGTCGAGGACGTAGAGGGAGGTGATCGAGATGGAGGTCAACATGGGCAGGACGCTAGGGCCGGGCGGCGTCCCCGGGCTTCTCCGAACGTGCGGTCTCCCCGCTGGGCCGCAGCCACCGCATGCCGAAGCATGACGGCACCGGTGCCAGCGGGCCACGGCGCCGGTAGACGCTCGGCGGCTCCCCCACGATCCCGGCGAACACCCGGCTGAACGTGCCCAGGCTGCTGAACCCCACGGCCATGCAGATGTCGGTCACCGACCGGTCGGTGCTGCGCAGCAGGAACATCGCCCGCTCCACCCGGCGCCGCTGCAGGTAGCGGTGCGGGGGCTCGCCGAACGTGGCCGTGAAGGTGCGGCTGAAGTGCGCCGGTGACACGTGGGCGAGCCGGGCCAGCGTGGGCACGTCCAGCGGCTCGGCGTAGGCGCGGTCCATCGCGTCCCGCGCCCGCAGCATCCGCAGGTTCGAGTCCTCCGACGCCCGGCTCACGGCCGCGAGCATGGCACCCGGGCGGAGTCGGGAGCCGGATCCGGGACTCCCCTGATGTGCGCGCGACCGGGAGCCGCCACGCTCACCTCGGCGGGTCGCCGCCGGCACCGATCAGTTCGGGCGCCGGCGGCGGTCAGGAAGGGCGTGGACCGGGTGGTGGACGCCGTGCTCGAGCAGGTCGGCGGGTGGCCGGCCGCGCTGGTGCTCGGTGCCGCCGCGCTGGTGCTCGCCCTGGAGAGCGGGGTGCTCGTCGGCGTCCTGCTGCCCGGGTCGACCACGCTCGTCGTCCTCGGGCTGTGGTCGGCGACGGCCGGCGCCCACCCGGCGCTGCCCATCGCGGTCGCCGCGGCCGCCAGCACCGGCGGCGCGCTGCACGGCTGGCTGCGCGGCCACCGCCACCCCGGCACCGGCCTGCCCCTCGGCCGGCTCCGCCCCCGGGCCGAACCGGCGGTGCGCCAGGCGCAGGCGTGGCTGACCGCCCGGCCGCCCGGGCAGACGGCGCTGGTGCTCGCCGCCGCGCACTGGGCCGCGGTCACCCGCACGCTCACCCCGCGCGTGGCCGGCGGCGCGGACGTGCCGCTGCGGCTGGTGGCACCCGTCGTCACCGCGAGCTGCGCCGCCTGGGCCACCACCGTCGTCCTGCTCTCCCGGCAGTTCGGCCAGCAGGTCGCCGACGACGCCGGCTGGGTGCCGGTCGCCGCGCTCGCCGTCCTGGCCGGGGCCGTGCTCGTCCGCCGCCGGCTGCGGCACCGGTCGCTGCCCCCGCCGTGACCGGGCCGGGCGTGCCCGCCGCGTCAAGGAACGGCGCGACCCCGTCAGGACGGCGTCAAGGGCCTCGCCCCCGCGCCCGCCCCGGCGTCGGATGGACCCGTGACCGAACTGATCGTCGTCCTCTGGGGTCTGCTGGCCATCGGGGTGAACGTCGCCGTGGGCCGCTGGTGCCGCGCGCACCCCGGCCCGGAGGACCGCCGGTGATCGCCGACGCCCTGCTGCTGCTCGCCTTCGGCGCCGTCGCCTGGGCCCTCGCCTGGTTGTTCGACACCAGCTACCGCGCCAACCTGGGCAACCCGCCGTCCCGCCGGCGCCGCCGCACGGCCCGGACCGGCGCGCACTGCCCCATCTGCGTGGCCGCGCACCGGCAGCACTGGTGACCGGTCCCGTCCACCCCGCGGGGGTGGTCTTGACGCGATCCTGACGCCCGTCGGCGCCGAACTGTCGGACAGCAGGGTGATCATGGGTGCCATGCCCCGCGGGACCTTGCGCATCTACCTGGGCGCCGCCCCCGGCGTCGGCAAGACCTTCGCCGTGCTCGGCGAGGCGCACCGGCGCCGCGAGCGGGGCTGCGACGTCGTCGTCGGCCTGGTGGAGACGCACGGCCGGCCGCGCACCGTCGCCGCGCTCGAGGGGCTGGAGGTGCTTCCCCGCGCCTCCGTCACCCACCGCGGCGTGACCCTCGAGGAGCTGGACGTCGACGGGCTGCTCGCCCGCCACCCCGACTGGGTGGTCATCGACGAGCTGGCCCACACCAACGTGCCCGGCAGCCGGCACGACAAGCGCTGGCAGGACGTCGAGCAGGTGCTCGACGCCGGCATCAACGTGCTGACCACGGTCAACGTGCAGCACCTGGAGAGCCTCAACGACGTCGTCGAGCAGATCACCGGCGTGCCCCAGCAGGAGACCGTGCCCGACGCGGTGGTCCGCCGTGCCGACCAGATCGAGCTCGTCGACATGAGCCCGGAGGCGCTGCGCCGCCGGCTCGCGCACGGCAACGTCTACGCCGCCGAGCGGGTCGACGCCGCGATGGGCAACTGGTTCCGGATCGGCAACCTGACCGCGCTGCGCGAGCTGGCCCTGCTGTGGCTGGCCGACCGGGTCGACGAGGGGCTGCGCAAGTACAAGGCCGACCACGCCATCGACCACGTGTGGGAGGCCCGCGAGCGGGTCGTCGTCGCGCTCACCGGCGGACCGGAGGGCGAGACGCTGATCCGCCGTGCCTCCCGGGTGGCCCGGCGCAGCGGCAACGGCGTGCTGCTCGCCGTGCACGTGCTCTCCGGCGACGGCCTGGCCGGCGCCTCCTCGGGCGCGCTCCGCGCCCAGCGGGCCCTGGTCGAGAGCCTGGGCGGCAGCTACCACCACGTGATCGGGGACGACGTCGCCGAGGCGCTGCTGGAGTTCGCCCGCGGCGTCGACGCCACCCAGCTGGTCATCGGCACCAGCCGGCGCACCCGCTGGGCGCGGGCGCTGCGCGGCGGCATCGGCGGCCGGGTGATCGCCGGGTCCGGCGAGATCGACGTGCACATCGTCACCCACTCCGCCGCCGGCTCGCAGGGCTGGCGGCTGCCCCGCAGCCAGGGTGCGCTCACCGCGCGGCGCCGCTGGCTGGGCTGGCTGGTGGCCGCTATCGGCGTGCCGGTGCTGGCGCTCACCTGCATCGCCGCCCAGGCGGCGCTGTCGCTGGCCAGCGTGCTGCTGGTCTTCGTCCTGCTGGTCACCGCGGTCGCCATCGTCGGTGGGCTCTGGCCCGCGCTGGCCGCCGCGGTCGCCGGTGGGCTGGTCGCCAACTGGTTCTTCACCGCCCCCACCGGCCGGCTCACGGTCAGCCAGGTCGACGACGTCGTCTCGCTCTTCGGCGGGGTGGTCGTGGCGGTGGCCGTCGCCGCCGTCGTCGACCGGTCCGCGCGCCGGGCCACCGCCGCCGCCCGCTCCCGCGCCGAGACCGCGATGCTCGCCTCGCTGTCCCGCTCGGTGCTCGCCGGCGACCGCGGCCTGCCCAGCCTGCTGGAGCAGATCCGCGAGGCGTTCGGGCTGCGCTCGGTCACCATGGTGGAGAGCAGCGACGGCCGCGAGCACACCGTGGGCACCTGCGGCGAGCACGGCGCCGACGAGCAGGTCGAGGACGTCGCCGTCACCGACACCCTCACCCTGCGGCTGTGCGGCCGGGCGCTGCCCGCCGGCGACCGGCGCGTGCTGGTCTCCTTCGCCGAGCAGGCCGCCGTCGCCCTGCAGCAGGGGCGGCTCGCCGCCCAGGCCGCGGAGGCCTCCCGGCTGGCCGCCGGCAACAGCATGCGCAACGCCCTGCTGGCCGCGGTCAGCCACGACCTGCGCACCCCGCTGGCCGGGATCAAGGCCGCCGCCTCCGCGCTGCGCACCGAGGAGCTGGCGCTCAGCGAGGACGACCGCGACGAACTGGTGGCCACCATCGACGAGTCCGCCGACCGGCTGACCGGCCTGGTCGACAACCTGCTGGACATGAGCCGCCTGCAGGCCGGCGTGGTCACCCCCGCCGCCGTCCCGGTCGACGTCGCCGCGGTCGTGAGCCGGGCGCTGACCTGGCTGGAGCCGACCGAGCGGCGGCGGGTGACCCGCCCCGACGCCCCCGACCTGCCGCCCGCCGTGGCCGACCCCGGCCTGCTGGAGCGGGTGGTGGCCAACCTGCTGCTCAACGCCGCGAGCCACGCCACCGGCGGCCTGCACGTCGACGCCGCCCTCGTCGACGGTCAGGTCGAGCTGCGCGTGGTCGACCGCGGCCCCGGCGTGCCCGCCCGCGACCGGGACCGGATGTTCGCCCCCTTCCAGCGGCTGGGCGACTCCCCCGCCGGGCAGGGCGTCGGCCTGGGCCTGGCCGTGGCCCGGGGCCTGACCGAGGCGATGGGCGGCACGCTCACCGCCGAGGAGACCCCCGGCGGCGGGCTGACCATGGTCGTCGCGCTGCCGGCCGCCCCGACCGTCGCCCCCGAGGCCCGGCTGACGGTGGCCGAAGCGTGAGCCGGGTGCTCGTCGTCGACGACGACCCGCAGCTGCGGCGCGCGCTGCGGATCACCCTGCGCGCCGCCGGCTTCGACGTCGTCACCGCCGAGGACGGGCGCACCGCGCTCGCCGAGGCCGCCGCCGCCCACCCCGACCTGGTGGTGCTCGACCTCGGCCTGCCCGACCTCGACGGCACCGAGGTGCTCGCCGGGCTCCGGCCCTGGTTCACCGGGCCGGTCGTGGTGCTCTCTGCCCGCGGTGACAGTTCGGACAAGGTGGGCGCGCTCGACGCCGGCGCCGACGACTACGTCACCAAGCCCTTCGACATGCCCGAGCTGCTCGCCCGGCTGCGGGTGGCGCTGCGCCGGGCCACCCCCCGCCCCGGCGAACCGGTGGTGCAGACCGACCACTTCACCGTCGACCTCGCCGCCCGCCAGGTGACCGTCGACGGCGTCCCGGTGCGGCTGACCCCCACCGAGTGGGCGCTGCTGTCGGAGCTGGTCCGCGCACCCGGGCGGCTGATCGGCCAGCGGGAGCTGCTCAAGTCGGTGTGGGGTCCGGCCTACGAGCGGGAGACCAACTACCTGCGGGTCTACCTGGCCCAGCTGCGCCGCAAGCTCGAACCCGACCCGGCGCACCCGCGGTACCTGCACACCGAGCCCGGCATGGGCTACCGCTTCACCCCGTAGCCCGCCCCGCCCCCGCTCCCCGCGCCGCCGCGAGCTCGCAGCGCCGTGCCCGCCCCGGGTTTCGGCGCCACAAGCTGTCCGGGTTTCGGCGCCACAAGCTGCGACGGGTAGCGATGGGCGGATGTGTGGTAGTAAGTTTGCTACATGCCGCCGCGCAAACGCTCTGACGAGCCTCAGTTGTACAACCGGCTGACCGTGCTGCGCACCGAGCGCGGCATGTCCCGCCAGGAGCTGGCCGACGCGGTCGGCGTGCACTACCAGACCATCGGCTACCTCGAGCGCGGCGAGTACAGCCCCAGCGCCACCCTCGCGCTGCGGCTGGCCGCGGTCTTCGGCCTCCCGATGGAGGCGGTCTTCTCCCTCACCCCGTTCCGCACCCTGTCCGAGCAGGTCTACGGCACCCCCCAGCCCCGATGACTGGAGTCCCGATGAGCACCCCCATGTCCACCCGCACCCAGCGCCGCGCCGCCCGCCTCGACGACCCGCGATTCGAGTCGCTCCGCACCCCGCGGATGCGCCGCCGGCTGGTCGCCGCCCTCACCGGACTGCTGGTCGTCGAGGCCGGCCTCTGCCTCCTCGCCGAGCGCGCACCCGTGGTCTTCGTCGTCGGCATGGGCGTCGTGGTGATCGCCTTCGTCCTGCTCCTGGGCACCCTCAAGGCCAGCACCCGCGGGGTGGAGGAGCTGCCGGCGGACGCGCTGGACGAACGCCAGTGGCAGCTGCGCGGCGAGGCCTACGCCCGGGCCTACCGGATCGGCGTCGGCCTGCTGACCGCAGAGCTCGCCGTCACCGCCGTCTGGCTGGCCGCCGGCTGGCCGGCACCCAGCGCGGGCGTCGTCCTGGGCGCACTCCTGGTGACCTTCCACGTCAGTCTGGTGCTGCCCACGCTGGTCACCGCCACCGTCCGCGACCTCTGAGCTCGCAGACCAGGTTCCGGCGCCGAAAGCCGGCCGGGTTTCGGCGCCGAAAGCCGGCCGGGTTTCGGCGCCGAGAGCTGCTGGGTGAGGTCAGAGGTCGACGCCGCGGGCGGCCAGCCACGTGACCGGGTCGACCCGCTTGCCCTCCAGCCCGCCGGAGTGCACCTCGAAGTGCAGGTGCGGCCCGGTCGACTGGCCACGGTTGCCGAGCAGCGCGATCTGGTCACCGGCCTCGACGACGTCGCCGGCGGTGACCTGGATCTTGTCCATGTGGCCGTAGACGGTGACGTCGCCGCTCTCGCCGAGGATGTACACCGCCAGCCCGTAGCCGCTGGCCGCGCCGGCCCGCAGCACGACGCCGTCCTCCACCGCGTACTCCGGGGTGTGCATGGGGGCGGCGAGGTCCACGCCCCAGTGCGTGGTGCCCCAGCGCGAGCCAAAGCCACTGGTCAACCGGTAGCTGTCCAGCGGGGCCACGACCTTGGGGCGGGCGGCCTCGGCGGCAGCCGCAGCGGCCTCCTCCTCGCGGGCCTTGCGCTCGGCGCGGGCCGCGGCCACCTCGGCGAGCCGCTCGCGGGCCTCGGCCTCGCTGATCGACGACTGCGGCATCAGCGCCGCCTCCTCGTCGATCAGCGACGAGTCGGCGGCCAGCAGCGCGGCGACCTCGACCGGCTCAGCCGCCGCCGGCTGCAGGGCGTGGCTGCCCAGGAAGGCGATCACCCCGCCGATCGCCAGGGCCGCCACGAGGGCGGCGGGCCGGCGCGACACGGAGGTGCCGGGGCGGACGGCCAGGCGCTCGGCGGTGTCGGGCGAGACCTCGGCGACGACCTCGGCAACGGACCGTCGGGTTCCCTCGACGACGCTGCCGACGTGCCTCGAAGCCATCCGCCCTGCCTCTCCGTTCGACGTCGGCGCCAGGAGCGCCGGATCGGGTCGGCAGTCATCCAAACATCGAGTTGCAGCTTTGTAATTTACCTCGCGGCGTGTTCGCCGGGACACGCCGTGTAATCACTCCACGACGGTCAGAAACGGGTCGATGTGTCGACCTGTCGACACATCGACCCGGCCGGGCGGCCTCGTCTCAGGCCGCGACCGGCTCCACGGACGGGCGGCGGCTGACGGCGTCGTCCCGGAAGCGTCGGGCGGCCAGCGCGCCGCCGATCACCAGACCGAGCCCGACGGCCACCAGCACGGCGACCGTGGCCCGGCCGAGCAGCTCCGGCCCCCGGGTGAGGGTGTGCGCGGTCCACAGCACGTCGACGTCGGGCAGGCCCTGCACCAGCAGCAGCCACCCCGCCACCACCGCCATCAGCCCGGCGAGCACCCCCGGCCGCGCAGCGCCGCCCGCACCCCGATCGCCGCGACCAGCACCGCCAGCAGCGCCGGCAGCAGGGCGGAGACCAGCGCCCCGGGCCAGGAGCCGACCGTCACCGGTGGCTCCGGGGTGGTCAGCGCGTGGGCCAGCGCCGCCAGCGCACCGAGGCCCAGCGCGAACCCCAGGGGGCGCGGCGTCCTCGCCCGCCAGCCCGCCAGCACGGTGGCGCCCAGCAGCAACGCGTAGACCGGCCACACCAGCCAGGCCGGCGGCGGCGGGCTCCAGGTCAGCACCCCGGACACGGTGAGCGGGGTGCCCCCGTAGGCCATCGGCACCGTCCACTCCGCGACGGTGTGCGCGCGGGTGGGGTCGGCGGCGACGGTCGGCGGCAGCAGGTCCTCGGTCATCCAGTGCGTCCGGTGGTCGTGCCAGACGTACGCCGGCTCGGTGGAGACCTGCTCCCACCGCGGCGGCGCGGTCACGTCGACGTCGTCGGGCACCCGGGTGAGCCCGTAGCGGTCCAGGTTCAGGTAGGTGGCCGGGCTCAGCGCGTTGCGCCACACCCCGTCCGGGCCGATCCGCAGGTACGGCTCGTCGGTGTAGCCCGGCACGGTGAGCTCGGTGCCGGTCTCGTTGACCACCTCGAGGGCGTCACCGAACTCCAGCACCCGGACGCTCACCCCGGACGGCGCCGGGCTGACCGAGGTGACCCGCCCGTCGAAGTCGCTGCCGGCCGCTCCCCCGCCGACGTGCGCGACGGCGGGGCCCGCCACCAGCAGGGTCGCCAGCACCCCCAGCAGGACGACGCCCAGCCGGACGACGACCAGCCGGCCCGGCCAGGCGCCCGCGCGCGTGCTCACTCCGCCGCGACGAGCGCCAGGTCGTGGGCGATGTCGCGGCTGGTGTTGCCGGCGTCGAAGGCGACGTCGGCCTCCCCGTCGGTGCCGTAGAGCAGCAGCAGCGCCGAGTGCGACTCGCCGTTGTCCTGCGCCAGCGGCACCCCGGCGGCCAGCTGCGCCTGCTCGATCTGCTCCTGGTCGCCGGTCAGCCCGACGAACTGGGTGGGCAGCTCGGCGTCGAACTGGTCCAGGTAGGCCCCCAGCACCTCGGGGGTGTCCCGGGCCGGGTCGGTGGTCACGAAGACCACGTTCGTGCGCTCGGCCACCGCCGGGTCGACGTCGCCCAGCGCCAGCCGGACGTCGGCCATCGTGGTCGGGCAGATGTCGGGGCAGTTGGTGAACCCGAAGAACAGCAGCGTCGGCCCGTCGGCGGTCGCGGCGGCGAAGTCGTAGGGCTGCCCGTCGCTGCCGGTCAGCGTGAACGACGGCTTCTGGTACGGGTCCTGCAGGTGCAGACCCTCGTAGGGGCCGGTGTCCGGGCCCTCGACCACCGCCGGGGCCTCGACCCCGGCGCCGTGGTCGTGCCCCTCGGCCTGGGCCGGGTCGTCAGCGGACGCGTCGCCACCGCAGCCGGCCAGCAGCACCCCGGCGGCGACCAGCGCCCCTGCCGGGGCGGGACGGAAGCGGGCAGGGCGGGTCCGCGAGCTCACGAGGACACGGTACGTCGCCGCGCGGCCAGACCGAGCCCGAGACCACCGAGCCCGGCGAGCAGGCCCAGCACGCCGAGCACCAGCGCGGTGACCGCCAGCCCGTCGCCGCCGTCGTCGTCGGCCGCGACCGCCGCGGCGTCGTCGGTGCCGGTCTCCGCACCGTGCGCGGCGCCCTCACCGGCCAGGGACAGCACCGGCGCCGGGCGCTCGGGCTCGGCCTGCCCCTCGACCGTGGGCTCGATCCAGGCGGCCTCGCTGCCGTCGCTGTAGCTCTGCACCGCGGCGAAGGCCAGCTGCTCGGCGTCGGGGAACGGCCCGCCGGAGAGGGCGAACTCCTGGAACTCGCCGGGGTCGATGCCCTGCCCCTCCTCGGCGCGGAACTCCACCACCGAGACCGCCTCCTCGACCTCCTGGCCGTGCACCTCCACCGGCGGGTCGATCTCGCTGCGGGTCATCGTGACCGTCCAGCCCGGCACCGGCTGCGCCCGCAGCGAGGCCAGCGGCGCGTCCGTCGGGATCTGGATGCGCAACCCCACCGTGCTCGCGGTGTCGCTCTCGTTGGGCACCCGGAAGGTCAGCTTGCCGTAGCCACCGGGGGCGGCGTCGGCGCTGGAGACGGTGACGTGCGCCGAGGCGGCGCCGACGCCGGCGGTGAGCAGCGTGGCCAGCGCGACGGGGACGACGACGCCGAGCCGGCGGGCGGAACGGGACAGGGGCACGGGGTTCTCCTCGATCAGGGTGGGTCAGCGCACCGGGAAGGTGGTGCTGGCGGTGCGGGCGGTGAACTCGTCCAGCCGGACGGTGACGGTGAGCGTCCAGGTGCCGGCGGTCGGCAGCACCGGGTCGCCGATGTAGTGGCCGGGGCCGGCGCCGGCCAGCTCGACGTCGAGGGGGCCGATCTCCTGCTGCGGCTCGGTGAGCGAGACGGTGATCTGCTGCGGCTGGATCAGCGTGCCGGCGTCGTCGTAGAGGTAGACGTGCAGCGACGCGGGCCCGGGCGAGGCCGGGGCGAGGGTCACCTGCACGGTGCCGTCGGTGCCGGTGGCCGACTGCAGCGGGAGCGTCACCTCGACCGGGTCGGCGACGGCGGCCCGCGCGGGCGGGGTGCCGACCAGCGCCGCCGACAGCGCCAGCACCGCGGCCGCACCGGCGAGCTCGAGCAGCACCGAACGCCGCAGCACCCCGAGGTGCTCCGCGGGCGACCCGGCGGTCGCCACCCGGTCCCGGCGCCGGTCGCCCAGCCGCTGCTGCACCCAGTCGCGGCTGACCAGGGCGGCGACCAGCACCCCGAGCACCAGCACCAGCTTGACGACCAGCAGCCACCCGTAGGTGGTGGTGAGCAGCGCGGAGAGCGTGCCCACCTCCCGCACCGACTGCAGGACGCCGGTGACCACCAGGGCCGCGATCAGCCCGGCGGCGAGCCGCGACCAGCGGGGCAGTGCGAGCGCGAGCTCACCGACCCGCTCCGCGGCGTCCTCCCGCCGGCGCAGCGCCCCGGCGAACAGCGCGGTGAGCCCACCGAGCCAGCCGGCCATCGCCGCGGCGTGCACCGCGGCGACCGGCACCGCCAGCCCCGGCAGCGGGCCCGCCACCGGGTGCCCGACGGCGGCCACCGCCACCACCAGCACGGCGGCGAGCACCCCGGCGCCGACGAGCAGACCCCGGGCCGGCGGCCGGCCGGCGCGCCAGCCGGCGGCGAGCAGCCCGGCCAGGGCGGCGGCCAGCAGCAGCCGGGCCAGCAGGGTCAGGCCGTAGGTGGAGCCGAGGGTGGCGCCCAGCAGGTCGGGGTCCAGCAGCGAGCCCGGTCCGGCGCCGGCCGCGTACGGCCCCTGCAGCAGCACCCCGAGCAGCGCGCCGACGGCGACGGCGCCCAGCCCGGCCAGGGTGAGCCGGCGCAGCAGCGGCACCGCCCAGCCACCGGGCCAGCAGACCGCCAGCGTCAGCGGGATGCCGACGCCCAGCGCCAGGCCCAGGTACCCCAGCCAGCGGGCGGCCGGGAGCGCGGCCGCGACCACCGGGTGCACGTCGGCGTCGGTGATCGCGGCGTCGACCGCCAGCAGCTCGCCGTCGCCGACGACGAAGGAGAACGCCCCCGACACGGGGTGCGAGTCGGCGGAGACCACCCGGTAGGTGACCAGGTAGCCGCTCTCGGGCAGGCCGTCGCGCAGCGGGACGGTGACCGTGTCGTCACCGACCTCGGCCGCGCCGGTGTCGGCCCGCTCGCCGTCGGCGCCGAGCACGCGGGCGTAGCCCGCCCCCAGCGAGACCGGCTCGTCGAACTGCAGGGTCACCGCGTCCGGGACGGCGTCCAGCCGCGCGCCGTCGGCCGGGCTGGTGCTCACGATCGTGGCGTGCGCGGCGGCCGGCGGTGCGGTGAGCACGTCGACGCCGACCCCGGCCAGCAGGAGCGCGCCGAGCAGCAGGAGCGCGGGGACGGCCCGGGTCACGTGCGGGTCCTCCCCCGGCCGGTGTGCTGCACGACAGACAAGTCGCCCGGCAACCCCCACCGGTTCCCGCTGTGGCGCAGAGCACGCACCCGTACCCCGATGGACTGAGGGTGGACGACGGGCCGCCGACCCCGACCTATGCTCCCGTGCGGCTCCCGCCCGCACGGGCAGCGCCGCCGATCCCCTCACCCCGGAGCACCTGCGTGGCCTTCCGCCTCCGCCTCACCCCTCGCGACTCCAGCTTCTACGGGATGTTCACCGCCGCCGCCGAGAACCTGGTCACCGCCACCGACCTGCTCGGCCAGTTCGTGCACGAGCACACCCTCCGCGAGGAGCTGGCCGGCCGGCTGCGGGACCTCGAACACGCCGGGGACCAGGCCACCCACGCGATCTTCCGGCAGGTCAACTCCAGCTTCGTCACCCCGTTCGACCGGGAGGACATCGTCGCCCTGGCCAGCCAGCTGGACGACGTGATGGACGCGATCGAGGCCGCGGCGGACCTGGTGCTGCTGACCCACCTGGGCACGCTGCCGGCCGAGATGGGCCAGCAGGTGGCCCTGCTGCAGCGCTGCGCGATCGTGACCGCCGAGTCGATGCCCCGGCTGCGCTCGATGAAGGACCTCGCCGACTACTGGATCGAGGTCAACCGGCTGGAGAACGAGGCGGACAAGCTCTACCGCCGGCTGCTGTCCCGGCTGTACTCCGGTGAGTTCGACGCGCTGGAGATCCTCAAGCTCAAGGAGGTCGCCGACCAGCTCGAGGAGGCCGCCGACGCCTTCGAGCACGTGGCGCACGTGGTCGAGACCATCGCCGTGAAGGACTCCTGACCCCGGCATGGACCCACTGCTCCCCGCGCTGGCGGTCATCATCGTCGTCGCGCTGGCGTTCGACTACACCAACGGCTTCCACGACGCCGCGAACGCGATCGCCGTCGCCGTCTCCACCAAGGCGCTCACGCCGAAGGTGGCGCTCGCGCTGGCCGCGGTGATGAACCTGGTCGGTGCGCTGATCTCCACGCAGGTGGCGGAGACCGTGGGCGCCGGGATCATCGAGCCGCCCACCGGCGCCGAGGGCCTGGAGATCGTGTTCGCCGCGCTGGTCGGGGCCATCGTGTGGAACGTCGTCACCTGGTACCTCGGGCTGCCCTCCTCCTCCTCGCACGCGCTGATCGGCGGGCTGGTCGGCGCCGCGCTGGCGGCGGCCCACTCGGTGCAGTGGGGGGGCGTGCTGGGCGACGTCGTGATCCCGATGGTGGTCTCACCGCTGGTCGGCTTCGGCGCGGGCTACCTGGTGATGCTGGGCCTCCTGTGGGCCTTCCGCGGCGCCAACGCGCACCGGGCGCACCGCGGCTTCCGGTACGCGCAGGTGGTCAGCTCGGCGACGATGGCGCTGGGGCACGGCATGCAGGACGCGCAGAAGACGATGGGCATCATCACCCTGGCGCTGCTCACCGCCGGGGAGATCGACACCTTCGAGGTGCCGGCGTGGGTGGTGCTCGCCGCGGCGATCGCGATCAGCGCGGGCACCTACGCCGGCGGCTTCCGGATCATGCGCACCCTGGGCCGGCGGATCATCCAGCTCACCCCGGCCGGCGGCTTCGCCGCGCAGTCCGTCGCCTCGGGCGTGATGGTCACCACGGCGACGGTCTTCGCCGTCCCGGTGTCGACGACGCACGTCATCACCACCTCGATCATGGGCGTCGGCGCGACGCGGCGGTTCTCCGCGGTCCGCTGGGGCGTGGCCGGCGGCATCGTGATGGCCTGGGTGGTCACCCTGCCCGCCGCGGCCGGGGTCGCCGCCCTGGCGTACGTGGTCACCCACGCCGTCGTCGGCTAGCTTCGGCGGACGTGGCACCGTCGGCAGCACCCGCCGACGACGCCGTCGCCCTGGGCACCGCCCGCGGGCGCTGGGTGCTGCTGGCCACCGTGCTGGCCTCCGGCGTCGCCTTCCTCGACGCCACCGCGGTCAACGTCGCCCTGCCGACGATCGGCGCCGAGCTGGGCGCCTCGCTCGCCGCGCTGCAGTGGACCGTCAACGGCTACACGCTCACCCTGGCCGCGCTGATCCTGCTCGGCGGCGCGCTCGGCGACCGCTACGGGCGCCGGCGGGTGTTCCTCATCGGCGTCATCTGGTTCGCCCTGGCCTCCCTGCTGTGCGGGCTCGCGCAGGACACCGCGCAACTGGTGGCCGCCCGGGCGCTGCAGGGCGTGGGCGGCGCGCTGCTCACCCCCGGCAGCCTGGCCATCCTGCAGTCCTCCTTCCGCCCGCACGACCGGGCCCGCGCCATCGGTCTCTGGTCGGCACTCGGCGGCATCGCCGGCCTGGTCGGGCCGTTCGTCGGCGGGTTCCTGGTGGACGCCGTGAGCTGGCGGTGGGTGTTCGGGGTGAACGTGCCGCTGGCGGTCGCGGTCGTCGTGGTCGCCGTCCGGCACGTGCCGGAGAGCCGGGACCCGGACGCCTCCGGCCGGTTCGACGTGCTGGGCGCGGCCACCGGCGCCGTGGCGCTGGGCGGGGTGACCTACGCGCTGATCGCCGCCGGGGACGACCCGGGCAGCGCCGCGGTGTGGACGGCGGCCGCGATCGGGGTGGCCTCGGCGGCCGCGTTCGTCGTCCGGGAGCGGCGGGCCGCCCACCCGATGCTGCCGCTGGGCGTCTTCGCCGACCGCCAGTTCACCGGCGCCAACCTGAGCACCCTCACCGTCTACGGCGCGCTCGGCGGCTTCTCCTTCTTCCTGGTGCTCCAGCTGCAGACGGTGCTCGGCTACAGCGCCACCCTCGCCGGCGCGGCGTCGCTGCCGCCGAGCATCCTGCTCACCCTGCTCTCGGCGCGGGCCGGCGCGCTCGCCCAGCGGATCGGCCCCCGGCTGCCGATGACGGTGGGCCCGGTGGTCGCCGCGGCCGGGCTGCTCTGGCTGTCGGCCGTGGACGCCGGGAGCGGGTACTGGACGGCGGTGTTCCCCGGGTCGGTGCTGTTCGGGCTGGGCATGTCGGCGCTGGTGGCGCCGCTGACCGCGACCGTGCTGGCCGCCGCCCCCGACCACCTGGCCGGCGTGGCCAGCGGGGTGAACAACGCGGTGGCCCGGGCCGCCGGCCTGCTGGCGGTCGCGGCGCTGCCGGTGGCGGTGGGGCTCGCCGCCGGCGGCCAGGTCGACGAGGTGAGCTTCAGCGCCGGCTACCAGCGCGCCCTGTGGGCGTGCGCGGGGGTCATGCTCGTGGGCGGGCTGACCGCCTGGGCGACCATCCGCAACGACGTCCTGCGCCCCTGATCCCACTGCATGGGAGCGGGTTGCACGCAATCTGCACCAAAGTGGTAGGAATGTCGCCGTGACGACGACGGCCCTGCTCCCGGCCACCCTGCCGGGCGAGCTCCTGGTGAGCCGTCTGCACGTCGACCTGCTCCGGGTCGCCACCGCAACCTGTCCGGGCCGCTGACCTCCGCGCCGTTCGCGGCGTCCCCCGTCCAGCCAGCCTGACGCGCGTCCCGTCGCGCCCGGCGCCACCATCCCGGAGCACCCTCCCGTGAAGACCCTCGTCCTGCTCGCCCTCGTCGGGTTCGGCGCACAACTCGTCGACGGCAGCCTCGGCATGGCCTACGGCGTCACGTCGACGACCATGCTGCTGGCCATCGGCACCAACCCTGCCGCGGCGTCGGCCACCATCCACCTGGCGGAGATCGGCACCACCCTCGCCTCCGGCCTGTCGCACTGGAAGTTCGGCAACGTCGACTGGAAGGTCGTCGCCAAGGTCGGCCTGCCCGGCGCGATCGGCGCGTTCGTCGGCGCCACCGTGCTGTCCAACCTCTCCACCGAGCTCGCCGCGCCGGTCATGTCGCTGATCCTGCTGTCGCTGGGCGTCTACCTGCTCGTCCGGTTCACCCTGCGCGGCATCGACCGGCGCAACCTGGGCAAGCCGGTGCGCAAGCGCTTCCTGGGCCCGCTCGGCCTCGTCGCCGGCTTCGTCGACGCCACCGGCGGCGGCGGCTGGGGTCCGGTGGGCACCCCCGCCCTGCTGGCCAGCGGCCGGATGGAGCCGCGCAAGGTGATCGGCTCCATCGACACGTCCGAGTTCCTGGTCGCCATCGCCGCGAGCCTGGGCTTCCTGCTCGCCCTCGGCAGCCAGGGCATCGACTTCGCCTGGGTTGGGGTCCTGCTCGCCGGTGGTCTGCTGGCCGCGCCGATCGCGGCGTGGCTCGTCCGGCACGTCCCGCCACGGCTGCTCGGGTCGCTGGTCGGCGGCATGATCGTGCTGACCAACACCCGCACCCTGCTGCGCAGCGACTGGATCGACGCCGCCGACCCGGTGCGCTACGGCGTCTACGTGGTCATCTACCTGGTCTGGGCCGCCGCGGTCGCGCACTCGTTCCGCGAGTACCGCAAGGACCGCGCCCAGGAGTCGGCCGACGCGCTGGCCGCCGAGGCCGAGGAGCTCGCCCGCGCCGAGCGCGAGCCGAACGTCACCGAGCCGAGCGTCACCGAGTCGCACGACGCCGAGCCGCAGGCCGGCGTCCGCGCCGGCCGCCCGAGCGCACCCCGCGGGTAGCCGGCCCGCCAGCCGGCGCTCGGCTTCGATCAGGTGCCCTGATCCAACGGCGTCCCCCTGCACCGAATGCGGTTCGGGGGGACGCTTTTTGATCAGGGCACCTGATCAAAAAGCGAACTGCAGGGAGTTTGTCGAATCGGCAAAGAAGTTTGTCAGGACGACGGTGGCGGTCGCACCCTCGATCGCGACGGCGGCCGATCCCCGGCCGCCCGGGCACGAGGAGCGCGACCATGGGCGAGCGGTACGACGTGGTGGTGGTCGGCGGCGGCGCCGCCGGGCTGAGCGGGGCGCTGGCGCTGGGCCGGGCCCGCCGGTCGGTGCTGGTGGTGGACGGCGGGGAGCCGCGCAACGCCCCCGCCGCCGAGATGCACAACTACCTGGGCCGGGACGGCACCCCGCCCGGTGAGCTGCTGGCCGCCGGCCGAGCCGAGGTGGTCGGCTACGGCGGCGAGGTGGTCAGCGGCGAGGTGGTGTCCGCCGCGCGCGAGGGCGACGGGTTCACGGTGTCCCTGGCCGATGGGCGCACCGTGGCCGCCCGCCGGCTGCTGGTGACCACCGGCCTGGTCGACGACCTGCCGGACGTGCCGGGCCTGCGCGAGCAGTGGGGACACGGCGTCCTGCACTGCCCCTACTGCCACGGCTGGGAGGTGCGCGACCAGGCCATCGGCATCCTGGCGACCAGCCCGATGTCGATGCACCAGGCGCTGATGTGGCGGCAGTGGAGCGCGGACGTCACGCTCTTCGTGCACGGCCAGGCCGAGCCCACCGACGAGGAGTGGGAGCAGCTGGCCGCCCGTGGCGTCTCGGTGGTCGTGGGCGAGGTCACCGCCGTCGAGTCCGACGGCGACCGGCTGACCGGCGTCCGGCTGGCCTCCGGGCAGGTGGTGGCCCGCGACGCGCTCGTCGTCGCCCCCACGTTCACCGCCCGCTCCGCCGTGCTGGAGTCCCTCGGCCTGCCCGTGGAGCCGGTGGAGGCGATGGGCACCGTCGTCGGCCACGCCGTCCCGTCGACCCCGGTCGGCTCGACCGACGTCCCCGGGGTCTGGGTGGCCGGCAACGTCACCGACCTGATGGCGCAGGTGATCGGCGCGGCCGCCGCCGGGCTGAAGGCCGGCGCCGGCATCAACGGCGAGCTGATCATGGAGGAGACCCGGCTGGCCGTGGCGGCCCGCCGAGCGGCATCCTCTGCCGAGATCCAGGTCGGAGCCCCGGCCGGGGCAGGTGCCCGGTGACCGCGGGCACCACAGCCGAAGGAGGACCGGTGCACGAGCACAGCGCGCAGCCCGACGGGCACGACCTGGCGTCGTGGGAGGAGCGCTACCGCGACTCCCCTGCTCTCTGGAGCGGCCGGGCCAACGCGGCACTGGTGGCCGAGGCCGCCGACCTGCCGCCGGGGCGTGCGCTGGACGTCGGCTGCGGCGAGGGCGGCGACGTGCTGTGGCTCGCCGGCCGGGGCTGGCAGGCGACCGGGCTGGACTGGTCGGAGGTGGCCCTCGCCCGCGCGGCCGAGCACGCGGCTGCGGCGGGCCTCACCGAGCGCGTCGAGTGGGTGCGCGGCGACGTCGCCACGTGGCAGCCGCCGGACGGCGCCTACGACCTGGTCACCGCGCACTTCCTGCACCCGCAGGAGGCGCTGCGGCACGAGCTGGTGCCGCGGTTGGCGTCGGGCGTCGCCGCGAGCGGCACGCTGTTGTGGGTCGGGCACCCGTACGACGAGGAGCGGGCCGCCCGGTGGGGCGGGGACCGGTTCGCCACCGCCGCCCAGGTGCTCGCCGACCTCGACCCGGCGCAGTGGGACGTGGTGACCGCCGAGTCCCGCCCGCGGTCCGGCGACGAGGGCGGCCACCACCACGCCGACGAGATCCTGCGGCTCCGCCGCCGGGGCTGAGCCACTCGGCCGTCGGTGGAGCCGGGGTACGACCCGGCTCCACCGACGCCGACGCGGCTCACCCCGCGGCGGCGAACAGCAGCGCCCGCTCCAGCTCCGGAGGCAGGCCGGGCAGCGTCCGCCCGGGCGGAGGTGCGGGCCGCGGCGAGGACCGCATCCACGCCCAGGTGTCGGCGACCGAGTCGCGCACCGGCCGGGACGGCAGGCCGAGCGCCCGGGCGCGCGTGGTGTCGACGTCCCAGGCGGTGCGGGCTTGGTCGGCGGTCAGCCACAGCGGCAGGTGGGTCCACTCCTGGACGCCGGTCGCGAGCAGGTCGGCGTCGGTCACCGGCGCCCACTCGGCGTCGCTCCCGGTGACCTCCCGGCAGGTCTCCAGCAGGCCGCCGAACGTCGTCATCCCGGCCGGGCCGGTCGCGTTGACCGCGCCGCCGGGCCGCGCCTCGGCCATCTCCACCAGCCAGCCGGCGAGGTCGCGGGCGTCGACCAGCGCGATCGGCTGGTCGAGCGTGTCGGCCGGGACGACGACCCGGCCACCGGCGGCGATCCGGTCCAGCCACCACCCCACCCGGTACAGCGGGTCGTGCGGGCCGACGATCAGCCCGGCCCGCGCGGTGAGGAACCGGTCGCCCAGAGCGGCGGCGAGCACCCGCTCGGCGTGGGCCTTGATCGGGCCGTACTCGTCGTCCTCGGTGTCCCAGGTGGGATCGTCCTCGCCGGTGACCGGCCCGGGCGGCCAGCTCCGGTAGGCGTTCAGGCTGCTGACGAAGACGTAGCCCGCGACGTCGGCCAGGGCGGCAGCGGCGTGCTCGGCCGCGGCGCGCCCCTGGCAGGAGGTGTCCACCACGAGGTCGGGCGTCCAGCCGGCCAGCGCCGCGGGCAGCGCGCCGGGGTCGTCCCGGTCCCCGTGCAGCACGCGGACGCGGGCCGGCGGCTCGCCGGAGACCCCGCGGGTGAAGGTGGCCACCTCGTGCCCGCGCGCGAGTGCGGCGGCCACCACGTGCCGGCCGAGGAAGTGGGTGCCGCCCAGGACGAGGAGTCGCATGCGCCGAGCCCACCGCACCGGAGCGCTTCGCGTCCACGCGGTTCGCTGCCGGCGCAGCCGACACCCGGGCGGCTCAGCCGGCGCGGAGCGGGACGACCTCCGGGCCGGGGCGGGCGCCGGCGGTGGCCAACACCCGCTGCGCGGTGCCGGAGTTCTCCTTCAGCCCGGCCAGCCGAAGCGCCCGGACGCCGGTCAGCGCGTCGGCCTCCGGCGGCACCACCAGCAGGTCCAGCCGGCGGTCGTCCTCCACGGTCAGCGACACCAGCTGCGGGTCCATGCTGGTGAAGGCGCCGGTGCGCACGATCCGCCCGGCCACCGCGATCCGGCGTTCGACCGGCTGCCACACGGTGGACGGGTAGGTGAACCGCTCCACCCGCACGCCCAGGCCGGCCAGGGCCGCCACCAGCTCGGGGAGCTCCGCGGCGAGGTCCCGGCTGCGCGGCCACCAGGCGCCGTCCACCGGCACGTCCGCGCGGGTCCCCTCCCGCCGCAGGCGCACCCGCACGTCGATCCCGTTCCGGAAGCCTGCTGCCCGCTGCACCGTCATCGGTCCTCCGACCACCTTCCGCACCGTTCCCCCAGACGCCGCCCGGCCTTCCCCTGCGCAGACGGTCGTCTCCCGAGCGGAAGGTAGGCCGACGCGCGCGACACCCCGACCACCTGCGGGCAGCGTTGCGCCACGTGTCCGGCGACCGCGGCTCGTCATCACGCTCCGTGGCGACACAACAACAGTTGCCACAGCGGACCCATCCGTCTCGTCAGCCCTGCCCGCGCGTCACGCCCAACCCGGGAACGACGGACGCCGCCGTCCCCGGTGCGGGGACGGCGGCGTCCGTCGTGTGCAGCTCAGCTGATCAGGGCTTGGGCTTCCGGTTCTTCGACCGGCCGCGGATCGTCTGGTCCAGCTCGACCTTGCGCACCCGCACGGCGCCCGGGGTGACCTCCACGCACTCGTCCTCGGCGCAGAACTCCAGCGCCTGCTCCAGGTTGAGGATCCGCGGCGGGATGAGCCGCTCCAGCTCCTCGGAGGTGGACTTGCGCATGTTGGTGAGCTTCTTCTCCTTGGTGATGTTCACGTCCATGTCGTCCGGACGGGAGTTCTCACCGACGATCATGCCCTCGTAGACCTCGGTGCCCGGCTCGACCATCATCTGGCCGCGCTCCTGCAGCGAGAACATCGAGTACGTCGTCGCCACACCACTGCGGTCGGCGACCAGCGAGCCGGTCGGGCGGGCACGCATGTCGCCCAGCCACGGCTCGTAGCCCTCGAGGTTGTGGTTCAGCACGCCGGTGCCGCGGGTCTCGGTGAGGAACTCGGTGCGGAACCCGATCAGGCCACGGGACGGGACGATGTACTCCATCCGCGCCCAGCCGGTGTCGTGGTGCACCAGGTTCTCCAGCCGCGCCCGCCGGGTGGCCAGCGCCTGGGTGAGCGTGCCGACGTACTCCCCCGGGGTGTCGATGGTGACCCGCTCGACCGGCTCGTGCAGCTTGCCGTCGATCTCCTTGGTGACCACCTGCGGGCGGCCGACGGTGAGCTCGAACTCCTCGCGGCGCAGCTGCTCGACGAGGATGGCCAGCGCCAGCTCGCCCCGGCCCTGCATCTCCCAGGTGTCGGGGCGCTCGGTGGGCAGCATGCGCACCGACACGTTGCCGACCAGCTCCTGGTCGAGGCGGTTCTTGATCAGCCGGGCGGTCAGCTTCTTGCCGCTCTTGCCCGAGATCGGCGAGGTGTTGATCCCGATGGTGATCGAGATCGACGGCTCGTCGACGGTCAGCGGCGGCAGCGGGCGCGGGTCGTTCGGGTCGGCGAGGGTGTCGCCGATCATGATGTCCTCGATGCCGGCGATGGCGACCAGGTCGCCGGGGCCGGCGCTGTCGGCCGGGGTGCGGGTGAGGCCCTCGGTGACCAGCAGCTCGGTGATCTTGACCCGCTGGATGGTGCCGTCGACCTTGCACCAGGCGACCTGCTGGCCGCGCTTCATCTCACCGGAGTGGATGCGCAGCAGCGCCAGCCGGCCGAGGAACGGTGAGGCGTCGAGGTTGGTGACCTGCGCGCGCAGCGGCTCCTCGGCGTCGTACTCCGGCGCCGGGATGGTGTCCAGCAGGGTCTTCACCAGCGGTCCGAGGTCCGGGCTGTCCGGGACGGTGCCGTTCTCCGGGCGGTTGAGCGAGGCCTGACCGGTGCGGCCGTTGCAGTAGACGATCGGGAACTCGAGCGCGTCGGCGTCGGAGCCCGCGTCCTCGAGCAGCTCCAGGAACAGCTCGTAGCACTCGTCGACGACCTCTTCGATGCGGGCGTCGGCGCGGTCGGTCTTGTTGACCGCGAGGATGACCGGCATCCCCTTGCCCAGCGCCTTGCGGAGCACGAAGCGGGTCTGCGGCAGCGGGCCCTCGGAGGCGTCCACGAGCAGGACGACGCCGTCGACCATCGACAGGCCGCGCTCGACCTCACCGCCGAAGTCGGCGTGGCCGGGGGTGTCGACGATGTTGACGACGACGGGATTGCCCTCGTCGTCGGCCAGCCGGATCGCGGTGTTCTTGGCGAGGATGGTGATCCCGCGCTCGCGCTCCAGGTCCATCGAGTCCATGACCCGGTCCTGAGTCGAGTCGTTGTCCGTGCCCTCGCCCTTGGCGCGGCCCAGGGCACCCGCCTGCCGGAGCAGGGCGTCGACGAGGGTCGTCTTGCCGTGGTCGACGTGGGCGACGATCGCCACGTTGCGCAGGTCGTTGCGGGTGGGCATGCGGAGAGGCACCTCAGGGGGTCGCGGGAGTCTGCGCGCAGCGGCGCGCACATCAGGACTCAACCGCGAGTGCGGCAGAGACCTTCCCATGGTAGGCGACGCCGGGCTCCGGACAGGCCCGCTGTGACCGGTCCCCCACTCAGAGGGTGGACGCGGGCCGGTCGGCGACCGCCCAGGACAGCGCGGCGACGGCCACGGTGACCAGGCCGACCGCCAGCCACGCCGGCCAGCCGACGCCCAGGGCCAGCACGTGCGCGAGCACGAACGCGGCCACGTAGGCGACCGCCAGCCCGGCGGCGACGGCGGCCCCGCGGCGGCGGTACCAGAGCCAGCCGGCGGCCAGGCCGCCCGCGGCGAAGACGATGCCGCCCAGCGCGCGCACGCCGGTGCCCTGCGCGACGCCGAACCCGGCGGCCAGTCCGACGGCGGCCGCCACGGCCGACGGGAAACGGGTCTGCACGCGGGCGAGGGTCGTGGTCGACATGCCCCCAGTCTCCTACGGCTGCGCGGCGGCCTCGACCGCGGCGGTGATGCCCTGCGGCGTCAGCTGCGTGCCGTTGTCCAGCGGCTCACCGTCGACCAGCACGGTCGGCGTCCCGGTCATCCCGGCCTGGCTGAAGGCCTCGGTGACCTGGGCGGTCCAGTCCTCGAACCGCAGCTCGGTGATGCCCTGCTCGACCGCCTCGCCGGTGGCGCCGGCCCGGGCGGCGTAGTCGATCAACTGGTCGTCGGACAGCCCCGGCCCGTTCTCCGCCGGCTGGTCGGCGAACAGCAGGTCGTGGAACTGCTCGAACGCGTCGATGCCGGCCTCGTCGGCCACCACCGCGGCGGCGTTCAGCGCCCGGGTCGAGTAGTCGGTGGTGGAGAACCGGTCGAGGATCGCGACCGGCCGGTACTGCAGCACGATGTCCCCGTCGGCGACGAGCTGGTCCAGGGTGTCGCCGTTGGCCTCCTCGAAGCTCCGGCACACCGGGCACTGGAAGTCCTCGTACACGGTCACCGTCACCGGGGCGCCGGCGTCCCCGACCGGGAAGGCGGTGCTGTCGGCCACCGTCCCGGCGGGCGCGCCGGCGTCGGCCGCCGTCGACGTCCGCTGCGTCTGCACGACGACGACGACCACCAGCGCGACGACCAGGACCGCCGCGGCCACCACCCCGCCGATCACCGTGCGCCGGCGTCGCTCGGCGGCGGCCCGGGCCGCGGCCTCCGCCGCCCGCTTCTCCGCGATCCGCCGCCGTGCGGCGTCCCGCTTGTTCTCACCGGACACCGGCGTTCTCCGTCCTGTCGACACGTGGGGCGCCGAGGGCCAGCCGCGACCGCGGCCGCCACGCCAGCGCGAGGGCGACGAGCAGCAGCGCGGTGTCCCGCGCGATCTCGCCGGGGTAGGCGGTCTGGCCGGCGGCCACCTCGCCCCCACCGCCGAAGCAGCCGCAGTCGATCTGCAGGCCGCGCGCCCACGCCGAGGCGATGGCGGCGATGAACACGGCCATCAGCACCGCTCCGGCGATGGCCGCGGTGCGCACGAAGACCCCGGCCAGCAAGGCCAGACCGGCGGCGATCTCCAGCACCGGCAGGCCGAACGCGACCAGGGAGACCAGCTCCTCGGGCAGCAGCCGGTAGGCCCGCACCGCGCGCTCGGCCGCGGCCGGGTCGGGCATCTTCAGCGCCCCGGCGACCACCAGGACGACACCGAGCAGCAACCGCGCCGCCGTCGCCAGCCAGGGCGCCACCGCGCCGTACCGAACACGCACGGCTCAACTGTCGTCCCCGGACCACGGGCAGTTCCTGCCGACCGGCTGTGACTTCACCCGGACGGGGCCGGGAGACGACGAAGGTCCCGGGCAGCGCCCGGGACCTTCGTCGTCTGGTGTCGCGGATCAGGCGGTGCGGAGCACGCCCTCGATCTCGAGCTCGACCTCGATCTTGTCGCCGACGACGACGCCGCCGCCGTCCATCGGCATGTCGATGTCGACGCCGTACTCCTTGCGGGAGATGGAGGTCTTGCCGGAGAAGCCGGCGCGGGTGCCGCCGTAGGCGTCGGGGCCGAAGCCGTTGAGCTCCAGGTCCAGGGTCACCGGCTTGGTGATGCCCTTGATCGTGAGGTCACCCTCGACGACCCAGTCCTCGCCCTTGTTGCGCACGCCGGTGGAGCGGAACTCCATCACGGTGTGGTTGCCGACGTCGAAGAAGTCGGCGGACTTGATGTGGGCGTCGCGCTGCTCCTGGCGGGTGTCGATGGAGTCCATGTCGACGGTGGCGGTGACGGTCGACTGCGAGGGGTCCTCGGCGGTGACGATCACGCCGGAGAACTCGCGGAAGTAGCCGCGGACCTTGCTGACCATCATGTGGCGGACGGCGAAGCCGACGGTCGAGTGGGACGCGTCGATGTCCCACGTGCCGACGACGTATCCGGGGATCTGGGTGGTGCTGGCCATGGTGACCCTCCAACTGGTTGAGCGTTTGACCGATGTCGTCGGGCGGCAGCGTAGTTGAGAGCTTGAGTATTCCGCCAGTACCCTCAAGGGGTGACCACCGACGTGTCCCCCGAGCGCCCGCCGGCCGCGGACGGCGCCCCGGCCGGCGCCGCCGACGTCCCGCCGGCCGCGCCGCGCTGGCTCGACGCGGAGGAGCAGCGCTCCTGGCGGGCCTACATGTACAGCTGGATGATCCTCGACGACCTGCTGGACCGCGAGCTCACCCGGGAGACCGGCATCTCGCACGCCTACTACGAGATCCTGGTCCAGCTGTCGGAGACCGAGGGCCGCCAGCTGCGGATGAGCGAGCTCGCCCAGCGCTGCCTGTCCTCCCGCAGCCGGCTGTCGCACGCGGTGTCCCGGCTGGAGGAGCGTGGGTGGGTGCGCCGGCAGGTCTGCGCCGAGGACGGCCGCGGCCAGCTCGCCGTCCTCACCGACGAGGGCTTCGCCGCCCTGGAGGCCGCCGCGCCGGTGCACGTCGAGGGCGTGCGCAGCCACCTGTTCGACCAGCTGAGCCCGGCCCAGATCGCCGCGATGCGCGACATCGGCGAGACGCTGCTCCGCCACCTGCACGAGCAGTGACCCGCACCGGGTGACGCCGGTCGACCCCGACGGCGTGTCACCACCGGCGGGAGTCCGCGCGCCCGGCGTCAGCCCTGCCAGGCCT